>NZ_JBHZOZ010000019.1:0-49291 GCF_042787865.1 Priestia sp. YIM B13486
CCGAACACGGAAGTTAAGCTCTTTAGCGCCAATGGTAGTTGGGACTTTGTCCCTGTGAGAGTAGGACGTTGCCAGGCACCTGAAAAAGGACTAGCTATTTTAGCTAGTCCTTTTTTTATTATTCACAGAGTATAAGCTATCTACATAAAATGGGGTAAATGAAGTGCATAAAGAAGTTACATCTTGTCGATACTTATTTAGTGGAGGTGGAGAGTAATGGAAAAACAAATTAAAACATGTTCCGTTTGTCATGAACAGCATACAAAGGGTATTGAGGTGTTTTCCAGCTTTATATGCCAACACTGCGAGGTAGAGATTGTAGAGGTGGATTCATCTCATTTTCGTTATCAATTGTTAGTAAATCAATTAAAGAGAATATCAGGAGCGTTTTCTTACTAAAAGCCCTTTTTTATAAGGGCTTCTTTATATGGCTCAAAAAAATCAACTAAGTTTGTTATAATGAAAGAAAAATCAATTTTGATAGAAAAAATACTTACATATTCTTTTATCAAGTTAGCAATGTTATATTTACAAAAAGTAAGGAATGGATGTATGGATACATATTTACCTTTATATAACCGTTTAGTAAGGCACAGCGAAAAGAGGTCACTCTCTTATCACGTGCCCGGCCATAAAAATGGTCAAATTCTACCTTCATATATTCAGTCTTCTTACGCAGACTTTTTGCAATACGATCTAACAGAAATTAGCGGATTAGATGATTTACATGAAGCAGAATCTGTTATTAAAGAGGCACAAGATTTAACGGCAAAGTTGTATGGAGTAGATGAAAGCTTTTTTTTAGTTAATGGTTCTACTGTAGGCAATCTCGCCGCGATTTTATCTCTTTGTCAAGAAGGAGATAAAATTGCTGTTCAAAGAGATTCTCATAAATCTATTTTTAATGCTATTGCTTTATCAAAGGCATCACCTATTTTTTTAGCTCCTGAAATAGATTCAAAAACACATCTTAGTACAGGTGTATCCATTAAAACAATTAAAGCAGCTGTAGAGGGTTCTGAGGATATAAAAGCATTTGTATTAACAAATCCTACTTACTACGGGGTGGCGCGAGATCTAAAGGAGATCATTGACTTTATTCATGGCTACAATATTCCTATAATTATTGATGAAGCTCATGGAGCCCACTTTATTTTAGGTAATCCTTTTCCGTCGTCAGCTGTTACGTATGGAGCGGATCTTGTTGTTCAGTCAGCACATAAAACGCTGCCAGCTATGACTATGGGTTCTTATTTACATATGCAGGGGACGTTGATAAATAAGCAAAGCGTTCGGCATTACCTACAAGTACTGCAGTCAAGCAGTCCCTCATACCCTATTATGGCTTCTCTTGATTTAGCACGGTATTATCTGCAGCAGTTTACTCAGCATGATATTGATAGAATGACTGATAATATTCATTCGTTTGTTGAAAAGATTAATGAGATTGATACACTTTCAACTATTGATGTGGAAACAGATCAAACTGCTACCGACCTTTTGAAAATGACGTTGACTTGTTCGGCTGCAACAGGATATCATTTGCAAAAGGAACTGGAAAAGCAAGATATTTATACAGAACTAGCTGACGTTAACTATGTATTGTTTGTTCTACCTTTGAGCAGCAGTTGGGATTTTAATGATACAATTAAGCGGGTTAGACAAGCAGTAGAGAATATACAGCGTAAGTCATATAAAAAACCAATAATCAAACCATTTCGTTTTTCAAGAGCAACGGTTCTCCTGCCTATGGAAGAAAGAAAACTAAGATCAAAGCATATGTGTTCGTTTGAAGAGGCGATTGGGTGTGTAAGCGCACAATCTGTTATTCCATATCCTCCTGGAATTCCCATTTTAATGGAGGGAGAAACGATTACAAGCAATCATATTGACTATATTTTGCATATTCAAAGGTTAAATGGTCATATTCAGGGCGGATCTTGTATGGAAGAAGGAAAGATAGAAGTATTTAAATAGAGAAAGGAATTTATACATGTCAGGAACGTTTATTACATTCGAAGGGCCAGAAGGTGCTGGTAAGACGACGATCATCCATATGGTTCAACAAAAATTAGTACAAGAGGGTTATACCATTGTATTAACAAGAGAACCTGGAGGCATACGAATTGCTGAACAAATTCGTGAAATCATCTTAAATCCATCTAATACGGAAATGGATGCCAGAACCGAAGCACTTCTTTATGCTGCGGCTAGAAGACAACATCTTGTAGAAAAAGTGATTCCTGAGCTAAATAAAGGGAATATAGTATTATGTGACCGTTTTATTGATAGCTCACTTGCTTATCAAGGAAATGCGCGGGGCATAGGCGTAGAAGATATTTTTGCTATCAATCAATTTGCTATTGAGCAAACGATGCCACAGGCCACTTTATATTTTGATATTGAGCCTGAGGTAGGATTAGAAAGAATTAATAAAGGTCGAAAAGATGAGATTAATCGATTAGATTTAGAATCCTTAGACTTTCATTATAAAGTACGAGATGGATATTTATCTCTTTTGAGTGAATTTCCAGAGCGTATTCGACGAATTGATGCAAATCAATCCGTTGAAAAAGTCTGTGAAGAAGCTTATAAACAAATAAAATTGATTTTAAAATAAATACAGATGATTGTTATTCTTGCTATACTATTCTTAACAAAAAAGTAAAATGAGGTGTTATTCATGAAATTAGTAATGACCGTTATTCAAGATTCAGATAGCTCAAAGCTTTTAAATGCACTTGTAGAAAGAGGGTTTCGTTCAACCAAATTATCAAGTACGGGCGGATTTTTAAAATCAGGGAATACAACAATTATGATTGGTACAGATGATCATAAAGTAGATGAAGTACTTGATATTATTAAGGGCCAATGTGAAAACCGCAGGCAGATGATTTCTCCTGTGGCACCGATGGGCGGTAATGCAGATTCATACATTCCGTATCCTGTTGAAGTTGAAGTGGGCGGAGCTACAGTATTCGTACTACCAGTAGATCAATTTCATCAATTTTAAGAGAGAAGATTTTAAATAGAAAGTGATGATTGAATGGGAAATACATGGGAACAGCTTGAAGCTCTTCAGCCGAACGTATTAAAGATTTTGCAAAACAGCTTACTTAAAGAGCGAGTTGCTCATGCTTATTTATTTGAAGGAAGCAAAGGAACAGGTAAAAAACAAATTAGTTTTTTGTTTGCTAAAGCGCTGTTTTGCCAAAAGCCAGTTAATCATAGGCCATGCCATGAGTGCAGTAACTGCCGGCGAATTGATTCAGGTAATCATCCAGATATTCACTTGATTGAGCCAGCCGGTTTATCGATTAAAAAAGAGCAAATTCAATTTTTGCAATCAGAATTCACAAAAACCGGTGTTGAATCTAATAAAAAGTTATATATTGTGAATCATGTTGATAAAATGACAGTAAGCGCAGCAAATAGTTTACTGAAATTTTTAGAAGAGCCTGGCAACGGAACTTATGCAATTTTATTAACAGAAAATATACAGCGCTTATTAGATACAATTATCTCACGTTGCCAAGTAATATCATTTCGATCTCTTACACCAGAACAGTTAGCTGAAAAACTAGTAGAAAAGGGCCTTTCCGGAGTAGATGCGTCCATCTTGTCTAATTTAACAAACAGCATTGATGAAGCAATTGAATTAAGTAAAGATGAATGGTTTGGACTTGCAATAAAGTTAGTGATACAATTATATGAAGTGTTAACAACGAGACCTCAACAAGCTCTTCTTTTTATTCATGAAAAGTGGGTAACACATTTTAAAGAAAAAGAACAAGCACATATTGGTTTAACTTTATTGATGCTTCTTTATCGTGATTTGTTGACGCTGCAAGTTGGACAAGAGTCTAAAATCGTCTATCGTCATAAAATAGAAGAATTAAAACAGCAAGCTCTTCAGACAACGCAGGAAAAAGCGATTTATCGCTTAGAGGTTATCTTGAAGGCCAAAAATAAATTAAATTCAAATATGAATCTACAGTTATTAATGGAACAGCTGGTGTTGGATTTGCAGGAGGGATAAAAGCTTGTATGATGTAGTAGGCGTTCGCTTTAAAAAAGCGGGAAAAATATATTATTTTGACCCTGGAGAACTTACAATTCCAGATGGTGAGTTTGTTATTGTAGAAACAGTTCGTGGTGTTGAATTTGGCAGAGTGGTTATTAATAAAAAGCAAGTAAGTGAACACGATGTCGTACTTCCTTTGAAAAAAGTAATCCGCATTGCCGAACAAAAAGACAGGCTGATTGTGGATGAAAATAAACAAGCTGCTAGAGAAGCGTATGATGTATGCGTGCAAAAAATTCAATCACACGATTTAGATATGAAGTTAGTAGATGTAGAATATACGTTTGATCGTAATAAAGTCATTTTTTATTTTACAGCAGACGGCCGTATTGATTTTAGAGAGTTAGTTAAAGATTTAGCTGCTATTTTCCGTACGCGAATTGAGCTTCGTCAAATCGGTGTACGAGACGAGGCAAAGCTGTTGGGCGGGATAGGTCCTTGTGGACGTATGCTATGTTGCTCAACGTTTTTAGGTGATTTTGAGCCGGTTTCTATTAAGATGGCCAAAGACCAAAACCTATCGCTTAATCCAACGAAAATTTCTGGTTTATGCGGACGTTTGATGTGTTGTTTAAAATATGAAAATGATGAGTATGAAACGGCAAAAGAACAGCTTCCTGATATAGGTTCAACAATTAAAACTTCAGATGGTTCAGGACGTGTAGTGGGTTTGAATATTTTGGAAAGAATTATTCAAGTGGAACTGTCAGATCACGAACAAATTTTAGAGTATACTCTGGATGAGATCAATAATGAAGGTGCTGTTTCGTTTCAAGCCACAGATTAACGAGGTGGGCAAAGGTGGATAAAAAAGAGATTTTTGATTCGGTGACAAACATGGAGGAACAAATTGGTCATTTATATAAGCAGTTAGGTGAGTTGAAAGAGCATCTTGCTGAGTTAATTGAAGAAAATCATCACCTGCAAATAGAAAATGATCATTTGCGCCGTCGCCTTGACCAGACAAACTTCGAAACGAAGCTGAAAAATAGACATTCAAAAGCAAGCGCTCAAACAAAAGAGCAAAAACAAATTGATATCGGAGAAGGATATGACAATTTGGCTCGCCTTTACCAAGAGGGTTTTCATATTTGTAACATTCATTATGGAAGTGTGCGTAAAGATGGAGACTGTTTGTTTTGCTTGTCATTTTTAAATAAAAAGTAACAACACCTCTCCCTTTTGGAGAGGTTCTTTTTATGAGTAAAAGATGTAAATAATAGATGTACAAGGAGAAGAACGACTATGGTTGAGTTATATGGAGATGAACGTTTAGATTATCTATTAGCCGATGAGGAGATGCGCATTATTCAAAGTCCGTCTGTCTTTTCCTTTTCATTGGATGCTGTGCTTTTATCTCACTTTGCTTATGTCCCAATTCGTAAAGGTAACTTGGTTGATTTATGTTCAGGAAACGGTGTAATCCCCCTGTTTTTATCTAAACGAACAAAGGGAAAAATTATTGGTGTAGAAATTCAAGAGCGGCTACATAGTATGGCGCAAAGAAGTATTGTGTATAATCAGCTCGATGGGCAGATTAAAATGATACATGGTGATTTAAAAAATGCGCCTCAAGAACTGGGTTATGGAAAATATGATGTTGTAACATGTAATCCTCCTTATTTCACCACATCCAATAAAGAAGAGATAAATGAAAACGAACACTTTGCAATCGCTCGCCACGAAATTCATTGTTCGTTGGAAGATGTGATTAGAGCCAGTAGTCAACTAGTGAAGCAAGGCGGAAAAGTGGCATTAGTTCACCGTCCAGGAAGACTGTTAGATATCGTTACGTTAATGAGGCAGTACCGTTTAGAGCCAAAGAGACTTCAGTTTGTCTATCCTAAAGATGGGAAAGAAGCAAATACACTTTTAATTGAAGGTACGAAGGATGGAAGTCCAGATTTAAAGATTCTTCCTCCCCTGGTGGTCTACCAAGATAATGATGAATACACGGACGAATTAAAAAGGATTTTATATGGAACAAAATAATCATTATTTTTACGTAGTTGAATGCAAGGACTGTACGTATTACGCTGGTTACACGAATAATTTGCAAAAACGTATTTCTGTCCATAATGAAGGAAAAGGGGCAAAATATACGAGAGCAAGAAGGCCTGTTTCATTAATTTGGCATGAGGTGTTTACTTCTAAAACAGAAGCTATGCAAAAAGAATATTGGTTCAAACAGTTAAGCAGAGTGAAAAAACAGGCTTACATTCGAAGGGAGCAAGAAAAGCAGAATGAAATCACAAAAAAGTTATGATGTATCGAATGAACGAGGCGTTTTATATTTAGTTCCCACTCCTATTGGAAACTTAGAGGATATGACATTTCGTGCGATTCGAATTTTAAAAGAAGTTGATTATATTGCCGCAGAAGATACGAGACAAACGAAAAAACTATGTAACCACTTTGAGATCGATACACCTATTACAAGTTATCATGAACATAATAAACATACAAAAAGTGAACAGCTGTTAAGCGACTTAGACAGTGAAAAAAATATTGCTTTAGTAAGCGACGCAGGCATGCCTTGTATTTCAGATCCTGGTTATGAGTTAGTGGTAGCTGCCGTTAAAGAAGGATATACGGTTGTTCCGCTGCCGGGGCCTAACGCAGCATTAACAGCTATAATTGCTTCGGGACTACCTACGGGGCAGTTTTACTTTTATGGATTTTTAAACAGAAATAAAAAACAGCGTAAAGAACAGCTTCAAGAGCTTCAGTATATTAAGGAAAGCATGATATTTTATGAAGCTCCTCATCGATTAAAAGAAACGCTAAAGAGTATAGAAGAAATTTTAGGGAACCGATCTATTGTGTTATGTAGAGAGTTAACAAAACGCTATGAAGAATTTTTAAGAGGAAGTGTATTAGAAGCAATTGAATGGACAAATGCCACAGATATTAGAGGCGAATTCTGCTTAATTCTTGAAGGGACAAATGAAGAAGCGCCAGATGAAAGTAATCTATGGTGGGAACAGCTCACCATTATCGAGCATGTTGATCACTATGTAGAAGAAGGACTTTCAAACAAAGAAGCTATTAGGCAAGTGGCAAAAGACCGAGATGTGTCAAAGCGAGACATTTATAGTGAATATCACGTACATTAAAAAAAGCTGTCTATCATAGACAGCTTTTCGTTTTATTTAGAAGCTTGTAAAGAATCTTGAAGTTCTTTCATGATTTGTTCTGCACCTTCACGGCTTAGAATTAATTTGCCGCTAGCAAGTTGAATATTATCATCAGATACTTCACCTGTTACTTGGCAAGTCATGTTTGGTTTGTATTTTTTTAAGATAATGCGCTCTTCATCTACATAGATTTCTAGAGCATCTTTCTCTGCAATTCCTAATGTACGTCGTAATTCAATTGGAATTACTACGCGTCCTAATTCATCAACTTTACGAACAATACCTGTAGATTTCATATTAATCGTTCTCCTCTCAGTAATCATTTTTCTATGTTATTACTTTCGTCATTATTCGACAATTTCAACGTACTTTCATAATACCAGCGTTTCCAAAACTAGTCAATCATTTTATATGTAAAAAAATGTAGCTGGTAAAAAATTTTTTTCTCCACTTGTTTACAAGCTAATTGTGACCGTCAGTCAAGGAATGACAAGGGGTTTCATTGGAAAAAAGATTAATCGTCTAAATAGCTTGATATTAACTATTTTGAAGATAGGGTAAATATAATTCGACATAAAACGACAAAATTAGACCTATTTGTCGTTTTCATCAAAGTGACTTTTTGAATGAGGGTATATTTTATATAAAAATAGGGCGAAGCTGATACAATTAACAGGATTATTTTTTGGAAAAATAATGATTATTTAAAAATGAAGTGAATCCGTCATATTCCGGTGTATATAGGAAGAGAATGTTTTGAAATTATCATGTAAAATAGTATGATAGATAGTAGAATAAGAAGACAGGGTTTATATGATTACGTACATATAAATCAAAATGTTGAAATGGAATGTTGGAGGTTATGAACATGGCAGATGGAAATAATACATTTTATATTACTACGCCGATTTATTATCCGAGTGGTAAATTACATATAGGGCATGCATACACGACAGTAGCAGGAGATGCAATGGCTCGTTATAAACGTTTGAGAGGGTTTGACGTACGTTATTTAACAGGTACAGATGAACATGGTCAAAAAATTCAGCGAAAAGCAGAAGAGAAAAATGTGACACCTCAGCAATACGTCGATGATATTGTATCTGGAATCAAAGAGCTGTGGGATAAGATGGATATTTCGTATGACGATTTTATCCGTACAACAGAACCCAGACATAAAGAAATCGTGGAAAAGATTTTTGCGCGCCTTTTAGAACAAGGTGACATTTATCTTGATGAGTATGAAGGTTGGTATTCAGTTCCCGATGAGACGTACTATACAGAGCATCAACTAGTAGATCCAATCGTTGAAAATGGAAAAGTTGTAGGCGGAAAAAGCCCGGACAGCGGACACCCTGTAGAGCTCGTTCGAGAAGAGTCCTATTTCTTTAAAATGGGGAAATATGTAGATCGTTTACTAGCTTTTTATGAAGAAAACCCTTCATTTATTCAACCAGAGTCCCGTAAAAACGAAATGATCAATAATTTTATTAAGCCTGGCCTTGAAGACTTAGCTGTTTCTCGTACGACGTTTGATTGGGGGGTAAAAGTTCCAGGTAATCCAAAACACGTTATTTACGTATGGATTGATGCGCTTTCTAACTATATCACCTCTCTTGGGTATGGTACAGAGAACGATGAAAACTATCGAAAATATTGGCCGGCTAACGTACATTTAGTAGGAAAAGAAATCGTACGTTTCCATACTATTTATTGGCCAATCATGTTGATGGCCCTTGATTTGCCACTTCCTAAGAAAGTATTTGCTCACGGCTGGTTATTAATGAAAGATGGAAAGATGTCGAAGTCAAAAGGGAATGTAGTAGACCCAGTGACATTGATTGACCGCTATGGACTGGATGCCCTTCGTTACTACTTACTTCGTGAAGTTCCATTCGGTTCAGACGGCGTATTTACACCAGAAGCGTTTGTTGAACGTATTAACTTTGACTTAGCAAATGATCTTGGCAACCTAGTTAATCGTACAGTGGCGATGATTAATAAGTATTTTGATGGTGTTATTCCAACTTATGAAGGTAATGTAACAGAGTTTGATGCACTTATCGTCCAAGCTCAAAAAGATACAGTGAACAAATATGAAGAAGCGATGGAAGATATGGAGTTTTCAGTGGCTCTTGCTTCTATCTGGCAATATGTAAGCCGCACGAATAAATACATTGATGAAACGCAGCCTTGGGCGTTAGCAAAAGATGAGAATAAGCGTGCAGAACTTGCTTCTGTTATGACACATCTAGCTGAATCAATTCGTCACATTGCGGTATTGCTGCAGCCATTCTTAACGCGTACACCTGAGAAGATTTTTGCTCAGATTGGTGTAAAAGAAGATGTGTTAAAAACGTGGGAAAGCACAACGCGTTTTAATATGCTTAAAGAAGGCACAAAAGTAGAAAAAGGTGAGCCAATGTTCCCTCGTCTAGATCGAGAAGAAGAGGTAGCGTTTATTAAAGAGCAGATGCAAGGGAGTGCTCCAAAGGAAGAAAAACCTGTTGTGAAGGAAGAGCCTTCTGAAGAGATTATGATTGATGATTTCATGAAAGTAGAGCTTCGTGTAGCGCAAGTTACGCAAGTAGAACCAGTTAAAAAAGCAGATAAACTATTAAAGCTGCAGCTTGATCTTGGCTATGAAAAACGCCAGGTTGTCTCAGGTATTGCCAAGTTTTATAAGCCTGAAGAATTAGTAGGTCGAAAAGTAATTTGTGTAACCAACTTAAAACCTGTGAAACTGCGCGGTGAACTATCACAAGGAATGATTTTAGCGGGGGAAGATGAGAATGGTCTTTCACTAGCAAGCGTAGATCAAAACTTAGCAAACGGCACGAAGATAAAATAAGTACACGAAGATAAAATAAGTATAGGTAAAAGGGGTGTTTCACGTGTAACATGCGAGGACCCCCTTTTATTCATGGAAAGGATCGATTAGATGTTATTTGATACACATGTTCATTTAAACGCAGAACAGTATGAAGATGATTTGCAAGAAGTAATTAATCGTGCGTTAGAAAAAGGTGTTCAAAACATGGTAGTTGTTGGATTCGATGAACCTACCATTAAAAAGGCTATTCAAATAGCTGAAACGTATGACTTTATCTATGCTAGTGTAGGATGGCATCCAGTAGATGCAGTTGATATGACGGATGAGCACTTAGCTTGGATTGAAAAGTTAGCTCAGCATCCGAAAGTTGTTGCTTTAGGAGAAATGGGATTAGACTACCATTGGGATAAATCGCCTAAAGAGGTTCAAAAGGACGTATTTCGCCGTCAAATTCGCTTAGCTCGCAAAGTGAATTTACCTATCATTATCCATAATCGTGATGCAACCGAAGACGTGGTAACCATTTTAAAAGAAGAGCACGTAGAAGAAGTTGGCGGGATTATGCATTGCTTCACGGGCAGTATTGAAGTAGCGAAGCAGTGTATGGATATGAATATGTATATTTCTTTCGGTGGACCTGTTACTTTTAAAAATGCGAAAAAACCAAAAGAAGTTGCTACAGAGCTTCCTTTAGATAAACTATTAATTGAAACAGACTGTCCTTATCTGACTCCTCATCCATTCCGCGGCAAGCGCAATGAACCTGGCTATGTTTCATACGTAGCAGAGCAAATTGCAGAGTTAAAAGGGATAACGTATGAAGAATTAGCTGATATTACAACAGCTAACGCTAAAAAGCTATTTGGAATTAATGATTAAAACTTTTTCTCATATAACAATCATTTTCGTGTTAAAGTAAAGATAGGCGCAGAGGAGAATGTTATCCTCTGCCTTTTTCAGTTAAAATAACAGGTAGATGTTTTTTAATTTAGTTGATAATAAGATAAAACGTTGATTTCATAGAAGAAAAATGATGTGCGCAATGAGCATTTCATTTTTACTGAAAAGCAAATGAACAAAACTGAATGTTTTGGAGGAAGCAATGAAGATTAAAGAAATTATTGTAGTAGAAGGCCGAGATGACACTGTAGCAATTAAACGTGCAGTGGATGCGGATACCATCGAGACAAATGGATCAGCTGTAAATGAAGAAACCATTGAGAAAGTAAAATTAGCTCAAAAAACACGAGGCGTGATTATTTTTACAGATCCAGATTATCCAGGACAGCGAATTCGAAATATTGTTTCAGAACGTGTTCCCGGATGTAAACATGCATTCCTAGATAAAGAAGAGGCTCGCCCTAAAAATGGCAAAGGTATTGGAGTTGAACATGCTTCTATTGCATCTATTCAAAAAGCACTAAAAGATGTGAAGCAAGAGTGGATGGGGGCAGCTATGGAGATTTCTCAAGAGGATTTAATCGTAGCTCGTTTGATAGGAGATAGTAAAGCCAAGTCTCGACGTGAAAGAATAGGGAAGTTATTAAAAATTGGTTATGCCAACGGAAAGCAGCTCCATAAACGATTACAGATGTTCCAAATTTCAAAAGAGGACTTTATCAGAGCTGTTGAGCAGATAAATAAGGAGGAAAAGGGATCGTGTTAAAAGATATTGCAACGCCTAATCGAACCAAGGAAATTTTAAAGAAATACGGTTTTACATTTAAAAAGAGTTTGGGACAAAATTTTTTAATTGATACGAACATTTTACATCGTATTGTTGATCATGCGGAAATAACAGAAGAAACGGGAGCTATTGAGATTGGACCTGGTATCGGGGCCTTAACTGAACAGCTAGCAAAGCGTGCAAAAAAAGTGCTGGCATTTGAAATCGATCAGCGTTTGCTTCCGATTTTAGCGGATACTCTTTCTCCTTACTCAAATGCAAAAGTTATTCATCAAGATGTGTTAAAAGCGGATTTAAAAGGGACGCTCGAACAAGAATTCGAAAACATAGAAGATTTAATGGTCGTTGCGAATTTACCGTATTACGTGACGACACCCATTTTGATGAAGTTATTAGAAGAGCAAATTCCGGTACGTGGAATCGTCGTTATGCTTCAAAAAGAAGTTGCTGACCGTATAGCAGCTAAACCGGGAACAAAAGAGTACGGTTCACTTTCTATTGCTATTCAATACTATACAGAGGCTGAGACGGTTATGATTGTGCCTAAAACAGTGTTTAATCCGCAGCCTAATGTAGACTCAGCTGTTATTCGATTGTTAAGAAGACCGAAGCCAGCGGTAGAAGTCCAAGATGAAGCATTCTTCTTCCAAGTTGTACGAGCAAGCTTCGGACAGCGCCGAAAAACAATTTTAAACAATCTAGTGAACAACTTGCCAAATGGAAAGCAGAAAAAAGTGGACATTGAGCAAGCACTTTCAACTGCTGAAATTGATCCGAAACGAAGAGGCGAAACGTTATCTATTCAAGAATTTGGAAAGCTAAGTGATCAACTTTTAAAATCATTTCGCTAAATTATCACATTTTTATCATGAAGTCATAGGCTATGAAGAGAATTTATTTTTGAAGTAGCAAAGACGGAGTGAAGCATATGAACATCAAAATTGGTGATATAGTTACACGACCTTCTTATCAAAGAGATTTGCTTTTTCGTGTTATAGCTATTAATGACAGCGAAACGGGGAAATATGCGACTTTAATAGGAGAAGACGTTCGGTTGATTGCGGACGCTCCTTGTACAGATCTAGAGGTTGTGGATGCTAAAGAACAGGATCAAAGAAAAAAACAAGAAGAAGAACTTTTAGAAAGATCCTTGGAGCTTATTCAACAGGATTATCGGCTCGTTCGAGAGAAAACTGAATATAGCATGACAAATGGATACAGCCATTCACATCGCTTATTTCAAATTCCAGGAAAGGTCCTGCACGTAGACGGAGACCCTAATTATTTACGTAAATGTTTGTTGGTTTACGAAAAAATTGGTGTTCCTGTTTATGGTGTTCATTGCGTTGAGTCAGAAATGCCTGAGAAGGTTGGAAAGCTAATTGAGGATGTAAGACCCGATATTCTAGTGCTGACAGGTCATGATGCCTATTCCAAAGGAAAAGGAAATAAAGATGATCTCCTTGCTTATAGACATTCCAAGCACTATATTCAAACAGTCCAAGAAGCAAGAAAAAGAGTTGGTAATTTAGATCAGCTGGTGATTTTTGCAGGTGCCTGTCAATCGCATTTTGAATTATTGATTCAAGCTGGAGCGAACTTTGCTAGTTCACCTTCACGTGTAAATATTCATGCTCTTGACCCTGTGTATGTAGTAGCAAAACTAAGTTTTACTCCTTTCACAGATCGTATTAATGTATGGGACGTCTTACGTAATACATTAACGGGTGCTAAAGGTTTAGGAGGAGTAGAAACAAAAGGGCTGCTTCGCACGGGCATGCCTTATGAAAGCGATGAGTAGAAATAAAAACAACTGGTTACAGCATGTACACGCATGATGTGCAACCAGTTGTTTTTTCGTATGAAGCCAAAGTATACGCTTAATTACACAAAATCATTTTCAATATTTGCTAAAGATATACATATTTCGTTGAAAAACGAGCATACTAACAGCGAAATGTAGATTCATGTTGAAAATTATTTATTGACACAATTAGAGATAGATTGTTATAATTTTATGTTTTTGACTATTTTTCTAACATGTGTTACACTATACATAGTGAGGTGGACCAATATGGCGAAAACTTTGTCTGATATTAAGCAAGCGCTGGATTTGCACCTAGGCCAACGATTAACTTTAAAAGCAAACGGTGGTCGTAGAAAAACAGTAGAACGTTCAGGTGTATTAACAGAAACGTACCCATCTGTTTTTATCGTTGAATTAGATCAAGAGGAAAACTCTTTGGAGCGCGTTTCGTATAGTTACGCAGATGTGTTAACGGAAACAGTGCAACTGAAATTTTTCTAAGAATGACATAGGCAATATAGCAAGTGGTGATGAGCAGTGGACATTGGTTTACTGCTTTTTTATTGGTCTTTTTTTCAAATTATATATGCATTATTTTTTATACATACTATACATATCG
The DNA here is from genome assembly GCF_042787865.1 of Priestia sp. YIM B13486. Classification (NCBI taxonomy): domain Bacteria; kingdom Bacillati; phylum Bacillota; class Bacilli; order Caryophanales; family Bacillaceae; genus Priestia; species Priestia sp. YIM B13486. Next base: position 14,168 of record NZ_JBHZOZ010000019.1, read on the forward strand.
TCCTCGCGTTTCTTATGTAAAAGAGCGAGGAGATTCAGGTTGAAATTTCATTTTATACGTAAAGGAGCCATGTGCAATGTCAAGGCGTAGAGGGATTATGTCATCGAAGCTGAAAGAAGAACTGGCTAAAGAACTTGGTTTTTACGATACTGTACAAGCAGAAGGCTGGGGCGCTATCCGGGCAAAAGACGCAGGCAATATGGTGAAGCGAGCTGTAGAGCTTGCACAGCAGCAGCTGAAGCAATAGCATAGTGAAAATCAATGCTTATATGACTATTTAAAGTGAAATGAGGAAAACCGAAGTGTATAACCGCTTCGGTTTTTTTGTCCCAAAATGAAAGATAAAACATAGGATTAAACAAAGATGTTTAAATGAACAGCTATATCTTGTTCATTTTATGATAAAATAGCGTTAAACTCGATAAGATGAAGTAGGTGAAGTAAGTTGAAATTAATGGTGAAAGCACCGGCTAAAATAAATTTGTCACTTGATGTGTTACATAAACGTCCAGATGGTTACCATGAAGTTAAGATGATTATGACAACAATTGATTTAGCGGACAGAATTGAACTTTCTGACCGTGAAGATGGACGAATTGTTATCTATTCTCATAATCGCTTTGTTCCAGATGACCAGCGAAATCTCGCTTATCAGGCAGCGCAGATTTTGAAGCGACGTTATAACATTTCAAAAGGTGTAAATATATTAATTGATAAACATATTCCAGTAGCTGCTGGATTAGCTGGAGGCAGCAGTGACGCGGCTGCTACATTACGCGGTTTAAATACGTTATGGGAATTAGGGTTATCATTAGACACACTTGCAGAAATAGGGGCTGAGATTGGCTCTGACGTATCTTTTTGCGTGTACGGAGGGACAGCTCTTGCTACAGGGCGCGGAGAGATTGTAGAGCATATTGAGGCACCTCCAAGCTGCTGGGTGATTTTGGCTAAGCCTGAAATAGGTGTTTCTACAGCAGATGTATATCGAAACTTAAAAATTGAAGAGATGGATCATCCTAAAGTAGATGAGATGGTTCACGCCATACAATCAGGAAATTATGATCAAATGTGTAGCCTTGTAGGAAATGTATTGGAAGCAGTAACGCTGAAAATGCATCCAGAAGTAGCTCTCATTAAAGAACAAATAAAGCGTTTTGGCGCCGATGCTGTGCTCATGAGCGGCAGTGGGCCAACTGTATTTGGACTTGTACAGCATGATTCACGTATGCATCGCATTTATAATGGATTACGTGGCTTTTGTGATAAAGTTTATGCAGTTAGGCTACTAGGTGAACGAATAACGCTTGAATAAATCCGTATGTTAATGTTATATTTACATTACAATATTCGGATTTTCAGGAGGATGTTATGAAGTTTCGACGTAGTGGACGATTAATTGATATGACCAACTATTTCATTCAAAACCCTCAGCGCCTTATCCCTCTTACGTATTTTGCAGATAAATATGATTCCGCAAAATCATCGATTAGCGAAGATATGGCGATTATTAAACAAACTTTTGAACAGCAGGGTATCGGAACTTTGGTTACGCTACCAGGGGCTGCCGGCGGAGTTAAATTCATTCCAAAGATGACGAATGAAGAAGCCGGTCAGCTTGTTCAAGAATTATGTGGGTTGATTGAAAAACCTGAGCGTTTACTGCCAGGTGGATATTTATATTTAACTGATATTTTAGGGAACCCCCGCGTTGTGAATAAAATCGGTCGCTTGTATGCATCGCTTTTTGCTAACCGCAAAATCGATGTGGTGATGACTGTAGCAACAAAAGGTATTCCTATTGCGTATGCGGTTGCTCAGTATTTAGACGTGCCCGTTGTTATTGTGCGCAGAGACAGTAAAGTAACTGAAGGATCGACCGTTAGTATTAACTACGTGTCGGGTTCATCTAAGCGCATTCAAACGATGCTGTTAGCTAAAAGAAGTTTAGCGGTGGGGTCAAATGTACTCATCATTGATGATTTCATGAAAGCTGGCGGTACTGTAAATGGAATGGTTAGCTTGCTTGAAGAGTTCGATGCAACTGTTGCTGGTATTGGAGTTTTAGTAGAATCAGAAGATATTGAAGAACGTTTAGTGGATGAGTATGTGTCCCTTGTACAATTAACAGATGTAAATATCAAAGATAAACAAATTCGTGTACAAGAAGGCAATTACTTAAAATATATTTGATCAAGTAAGGGAGAGGAACATATGTTACAGGTTCAAACGAAAAATGCACCGCAAGCTATTGGTCCATATTCACAGGGAATTGTTGTGAATAACTTGTTTTACAGTTCAGGTCAAATTCCACTTCGTCCAGATGGTACGTTGGTCGAAGGAGATGTTCAAGTACAAGCTACTCAAGTATTTGAAAATCTAAAAGCAGTTCTTGAAGAAGCTGGAGCTTCTCTAAATACAGTTGTAAAGGCAACCGTGTTCATTAAAGATATGAACGACTTCGCAGCGTTAAATGAAGTCTATGGCGACTACTTCGGGGACCATAAGCCGGCACGTTCATGTGTAGAAGTTGCGAGACTACCTAAAGATGTACTTGTTGAAATTGAAGTTATTGCGCTTGTTAAAGGGTAATTAAATTAACAAATTTCTAACAAAAAGCAAGTAACTTCCAATTGTTCACTTTTTTTGCGAAAATTTTCTAAAAATTTTTTCTGAATAGCAGGAAAACACAAAATTCTGTGGAATTAAGTATGTAAAGCTTCGCATAGAAAAAGGTGGTGAACAAGATGGAAGTAACTGACGTAAGATTACGCCGCGTGAACACTGAAGGACGTATGAGAGCGATTGCTTCAATCACATTAGATGGTGAATTTGTTGTTCATGATATTCGTGTGATTGATGGTAATAATGGCTTATTTGTAGCCATGCCAAGTAAACGTACACCGGATGGTGAGTTCCGTGATATTGCACATCCAATCAATTCAAATACTCGCGGAAAGATTCAAGATGCTGTTTTAGCAGAATATCATCGTTTAGGTGAGGTAGAAGTTGAATTCGAAGAAGCGGGTGCTTCGTAAACATATGATACATTAAGAGTCTACTGAAAAGTAGGCTCTTTTCTTTTTGATTACCATTTATATAATTTCACACCTTTGTAAAACTTTAGCATTACCAAAAAATAAAATTCATGACTTATAAATGATTCCTTGAAATGCTGTCATTTTTGATATAATATTCTTAATGGATAAAAAGGTAAAATTGGAGGCCTGTTATGTCAAAAAGATATGCAGTCATATTGGCAGCTGGTCAGGGTACACGTATGAAGTCATCTTTATATAAAGTGTTACACCCTGTGTGTGGCAAACCGATGGTGCAACACGTAATTGATCAGTTATCACGTTTGGATTTAACAAATTTAATTACAGTTGTAGGTCACGGTGCCGAAAAAGTGAAATCACATGTTGGAGATAAAAGCTTATTTGCTTTACAAGAAGAGCAGTTAGGAACAGCTCATGCAGTAATGCAAGCAGAATCTTTACTTGCACATGAAAAAGGTACGACAATTGTTGTATGTGGAGATACTCCGCTTATTACAGCTGAAACAATTGAATCTTTATTAAAGCATCATGAAGCAACAAATGCAATGGCAACTATTTTAACAGCTCGTGCAGAAGATCCAACAGGATATGGACGCATCATTCGAAATGAACAAGGGTCTGTTGAAAAGATTGTGGAGCATAAAGATGCCACAGAACAAGAGCGTCTTGTACAGGAAATTAATACTGGTACGTATTGTTTTGATAATGAGAAATTATTTGAGACACTTTCAAAAGTTTCAAATGATAATGTACAGGGAGAGTATTATTTACCTGATGTTATTGAAATTCTAAAAAATGAAGGTCAAATTATTTCTGCATATCAAACATCCGATTTTGCTGAAACATTGGGCGTTAATGATCGATTTGCTCTGTCTCAAGCAGAAGAAACAATGAAAAAGCGCATCAACAAGCAGCATATGTTAAATGGAGTGACGATTGTGGATCCTTCTAACACGTACATTTCAGCAGATGCTGTCATTGGCAGAGATACGGTTATTTATCCTGGTACGGTTATTCAAGGAACAGTTGTAATTGGAGAGAATTGTGAAGTAGGACCTAACAGTGAAATTAAAGACTGCAAAATAGGTAATAATACTTCTATTCGCCATTCTGTTGCTCACGATAGTGAAATTGGTCACGAAGTCACAATTGGCCCATTTGCACATATTCGTCCTCAATCATTAATTGGAGATGAAGTGCGCGTAGGAAACTTTGTAGAAATTAAAAAAGCATCTTTTGGCAAAGGTAGCAAAGCTTCTCATTTAAGTTATATTGGAGACGCAGAGGTCGGAAAAGGTGTAAACTTAGGGTGCGGATCTATTACAGTTAACTACGATGGGAAAAATAAATTTTTAACAAAGATTGAAGATGGGGCATTCGTAGGATGTAACTCAAACTTAATTGCACCTGTAACAATTGGTGAAGGCGCCTATGTTGCAGCTGGTTCAACCATAACGGATGATGTGCCAGGAAAAGCATTATCAATTGCTCGTGCGAAACAAGTAAATAAAGAAAACTATGCTGAAAAGCTTGATATTAATAAAAAATCCTGACGGAGGTTTCACAATAAAATGTCAAATGTATATGCTGATGAAAATTTAAAGTTATTTACGCTAAATTCAAACAAGGCTTTAGCTGAAGAGATCGCAAAAGTAATTGGTGTGGAATTAGGTAAATGTTCGGTTGATCGTTTCAGTGACGGTGAAATTCAAATTAACATTGAAGAAAGTATCCGTGGTTGTGATGTATTTATCATTCAATCAACAAGTGCTCCAGTTAACGAACACTTAATGGAATTATTAATTATGATTGATGCATTAAAACGTGCATCAGCTAAAACAATTAACATCGTTATGCCTTACTATGGCTATGCTCGTCAGGATCGTAAAGCTCGTGCACGTGAACCAATCACTGCCAAATTAGCAGCAAATATCATTGAAAAAGCGGGAGCTACTCGTATTATCACATTAGATTTACATGCTCCTCAAATTCAAGGTTTCTTCGATATTCCAATTGACCATTTAGTAGGTGTTCCAATTTTAGGTGAATACTTCAAAAGTAAAAACCTTGATGACGTTGTTGTTGTATCTCCGGACCACGGTGGCGTAACGCGTGCTCGCCGTTTAGCGGAACGTCTAAAAGCGCCGATTGCTATCATTGACAAACGTCGCCCACGTCCAAACGTAGCAGAAGTTATGAACATTGTTGGACAAGTGGAAGGAAAAACAGCAATCTTGATTGATGATATGATTGATACAGCTGGTACAATTACAATTGGTGCAAGTGCATTAATTGAAGCAGGTGCAAAAGAAGTATATGCTTGTTGTACACACCCAGTACTTTCAGGCCCTGCGATTGAGCGTATTCAAAACTCTACAATCAAAGAGCTAGCTGTAACAAACTCTATTGCTTTAACAGAAGATAAGAAAATTGATAAAGTAACAGAACTTTCAGTAGCTCCGTTAATCGGTGAAGCGATTATTCGTGTTCACGAAGAGCAATCAGTTAGTACATTATTTGATTGATAAACAGAACCTCTTTCCATTTGGAAAGAGGTTTTTTTGAAAAAAATTTAAATGTGCTAACCCTTGATTTTAAAGCGCTTTGGACGGAAAGAACAAAGATATATTACTGTTCAAACTGGGTTTCATGTTTAGCAACCTTCTAAAAAGGGTACATTTTAAGTAGAAAACATACTGGAAGGTGAATAAAATGAGTATTTCAATTCAAGCAAATAAAAGAACGGATTTCAAAAATTCTACAAATAGAAAGATTCGCGACGAAGGAAACTTCCCAGCGGTTGTTTACGGAAATAAAACAGAATCCACACCTATTTACTTAAACAGTGCTGATTTTATTAAGACTATTCGTGAAGCAGGACGCAATGGAGTGTTAACATTACAAGTGGATAAGCAAAAATATTCCGTAATGTTACATGATATTCAAACTGATCCATTAAAAAACGAAATTGTCCACGCCGATTTCCAAGTGGTCGACATGAAGAAAGAAATTGATACTGAAGTTTCTTTATCTCTAGTAGGAGAAGCAAAAGGAACAAAAGAAGGCGGCGTATTACAGCAGTCTCTATATGAAATTTCATTAAAAGGCTTGCCGCAGGATATCCCATCGTCTATTGACGTAGATGTATCAGAGTTAGGAATTAATGATACAATCACAGTAGCGGATATTAAGGTAGATAAAAAGCTAGAAATTACGCATGATGCAGAAGATACAGTTGCTTCTGTGCTACCTCCTCAACAGGAAGAAGAGCCGGACAGCGGCGAAGTTCAGGATGCTGAAGGCGATGTTGAAGCAACAAAAGAAAAAGATAACGAAGAATAATATAAAAAGACGTAACCAAAAGGTTACGTCTTTTTGTGTGAATTGATTATAATAAAAGTGATACTATATAGTAATGTAAAACATTAAAGACATTTACCTATTATGTACAACTTACATAGAGTGGAAAGGAGTATCTATTTTGAAATTAATCGTTGGTTTAGGGAATCCTGGAAAAGAATATGACCGTACCCGTCATAACATAGGATTTATGGCAATTGATAAAATTGCTGAACAGTTTATGATTTCATTAGATAAAACAAAGTTTAACGGAATATATGGAACAGGTATAATAAAAGGAGAAAAAGTCATATTATTAAAGCCTCTAACATATATGAATTTATCAGGAGAAAGTATTCGCCCGTTAATGGACTATTTTGATATAGACGTCGAAGACTTGCTTGTTATTTACGATGACTTAGATTTACCGTGCGGAAAAGTAAGATTGCGTACAAAAGGAAGTCCGGGCGGCCATAACGGAATAAAATCAATTATTCAGCATTTAAAAACCCAAGAGTTTAACCGGATTCGTATTGGAATCGATCGTCCGAAAAATGGTATGAAAGTAGTTGATTACGTACTAGGGCGCTTTACAGAAGATGAAATGGTTCATATGGAAGAAGCGATGAAAACGTCTGTACACGCGAGTGAGGATTTTTTAGGTAAACCGTTCTTAGAAGTAATGAATCGCTATAATTAAGTAGAATAAAATTTCTCTCAATCGTCCATACTAACACTAAAAGATTTGGGAGGATTTGTATGTCTATTCATTATTTCTGTAGACATTGTGGCGCAAAAGTCGGTATGATAGAAAAGACAGCTCACAATACAGAAGCACTCGGTTTTAATCACCTAACCGCAGATGAACGAAAAGACTTTATTCACTACCATAATAGTGGAGATATCGTGGTTAAAATTATTTGTGAAGACTGTCAAGAAGCGCTAGAACGAAATCCAGACTATCATCAGTACGAAACATTTATACAATAAAAAGCTTTGGTCTCAAACCAAAGCGTTTTTCTGTTTAGTTTAGACATATCATGGGAGGAGGGAATTCCTTTGCGAGGGATTAGACAGCAATTTGAAGAAAATAAAGAAATTGGAGCTGTTGTCAACAGTTTAGAAGAAGGTTTGAAAGAACAGTTAGTAACGGGAATTTCCGGTTCAGCTCGATCTGTATTAATGGCACTCTTAAATGAGGATAAAAAATACCCCTTATTAGTAGTGACTCATAATTTATATCAAGCTCAAAAAGTGTATGAAGACCTTTTGCATCTTTTACCGGAAAAAGACGTTTTCTTATACCCTGTTAACGATTTAGTTGCTACAGAAGTGGGGATTGCAAGTCCAGAATTAAAGGCTCAGCGAATTGAAGTACTCAATTATTGGAGTCAACATACAGGTGGAGTAGTTGTAACACCGCTTGCAGGAATTCGAAAGCTGCTGCCTCCTAAAGCAAGATGGGAGCAAACACAGCTGCCGTTTCAAATGGGAATTGACATCGACGTTGATCATTATTTAAAAAGGTTAGTTGAGTTGGGCTATGAGCGGGCATCGATGGTTTCAGCTCCGGGTGAGTTTAGTGTGCGCGGAGGAATCATTGACATTTATCCGTTAACAGAAGAGCTACCTGTCCGAATTGAATTATTTGATACGGAGATTGATTCCATTCGTACTTTTACAATCGAGGATCAACGCTCTCAAGAGCAGTTAAAAGAAATTTCAATCGGCCCTGCTACGGAAATCATTGTGAATCAAAATGAAGTAGCCCAAGGAATTGAAGAACTAGAAGCACAGCTGGCTTCGACGCTGCAACAAGTAAAAAACGCAGCGCTAAAAGCTACCTTAACAGAAAATATTAAAGGTGAAATCGAACAGCTGCGTCAAGGCCAGCTTCTTGAAAATATGTTCAAGTATTTATCATTCTTCTACGAATCGCCTGCTAGTTTACTAGATTATTTACCAGAAGGCGGCCTTGTCATCTTTGATGAGACCACTCGAATTCAAGAAACGTCTGATCAGCTTGAAACAGAGGAAGCTGAATGGATAACCGAATTATTAGGACAGGGGCAAATTGTTCGAGACGTTCAATTATCTCATAAGCTCCCATCTCTTATTCAGCGAGCAAAACATCAGTTTTTATACTTATCGTTATTTTTGAAGCACGTATCGTATACTAGTCCGCAAAATATTATTAATATTTCATGTAAGCAGATGCAGCAGTTTTACGGCCAAATGAACTTATTAAAAAGTGAAATTGAACGTTGGAAAAATGCTAATTATACGGTAGTCCTCTTAGGAGCAGATAAAGAGCGCGTGAAAAAACTTGAAGGTGTGCTGGCAGATTATGATATTGATTCATCTATTTTAGATGGAAATGGTCAGCTTGTGCCAGGTCTTGTTCAAATCATTGAAGGCGATTTACAAATGGGCTTTGAACTGCCGATGCAAAAATTAGCTGTTTTAACCGAGGAAGAATTGTTTAAAAAACGGGTAAAGAAATCAAAGCGTCGTCAAAAGCTTTCCAATGCAGAGCGTATTAAAAGCTATTCAGAGTTAAACGTAGGTGACTATGTCGTACACGTGAACCACGGTATTGGCCGTTACTTAGGAATGGAAACGTTAGAGATTAACGGTAATCATAAAGATTATATCCATATCAAATATGAAGGCTCTGACAAGCTGTACGTTCCTGTTGAACAGATTGATCAAGTACAAAAATATGTAGGCTCTGAAGGGAAAGAGCCAAAAGTATATAAACTTGGCGGAAATGACTGGAAGAAAGTGAAACGAAAAGTTGAGTCTTCTGTTCAAGACATCGCTGATGACTTAATTAAACTGTATGCAGAGCGTGAAGCAAGTAAAGGTTATGCATTTTCTCCGGATGGCGATTTACAGAGAGAATTTGAAACAGCTTTCCCTTATCAAGAAACCGAAGATCAGCTTCGTTCTGTACAAGAAATTAAAAAAGATATGGAACATGAAAGACCAATGGATCGTCTGCTTTGTGGAGACGTTGGATATGGAAAAACAGAAGTAGCCATTCGTGCTGCGTTTAAAGCTGTGACAGATGGAAAACAAGTGGCTATTTTAGTGCCAACCACTATTTTAGCTCAGCAGCATTATGAAACCATCCGTGAGCGTTTTCAAGACTATCCAATCAACATTGGGCTGTTGAGCCGCTTTCGCAGCCGTAAACAGCAGCAAGAAACAATTAAAGGGTTAAAAAACGGGACCGTAGATGTAGTGATTGGTACACATCGTTTACTATCTAAAGACGTGATTTATAAAGATTTAGGATTGTTAGTTATCGATGAAGAGCAGCGTTTTGGTGTAACGCACAAGGAAAAAATCAAGCAAATGAAAGCAAACGTTGATGTCCTTACACTTACAGCAACGCCTATTCCACGAACATTACATATGTCTATGTTGGGCGTAAGGGATTTGTCTGTTATTGAAACGCCGCCTGAAAATCGTTTTCCGGTTCAAACATATGTAGTGGAGTATAATCCGGTTCTAGTTCGTGAAGCGATTGAGCGTGAGTTAGCGCGTGATGGCCAAGTTTACTTTTTATATAATCGCGTAGAAGATATTGAACGAAAAGCAGAAGAAATTTCGATGCTCGTGCCTGATGCTAGGGTAACGTATGCCCACGGAAAAATGAATGAAACCGAACTCGAAGCGGTTATTTTAAGCTTTTTAGAAGGCGAATATGACGTGATTGTGAGTACAACCATTATCGAAACGGGAGTAGATATTCCAAATGTAAATACGCTTATTGTCAACAACGCTGATAAGATGGGATTATCACAACTGTACCAATTAAGAGGGCGTGTAGGTCGTTCAAACCGCGTGGCATATGCGTACTTTACGTATCACAAAGACAAAGTACTGACAGAAGTAGCTGAAAAGCGTCTGCAAGCTATTAAAGAATTCACCGAATTAGGTTCTGGTTTTAAAATTGCTATGCGTGATCTTTCAATACGTGGTGCCGGAAACTTACTGGGTGCTCAGCAGCATGGATTTATCGATTCTGTCGGTTTCGATCTCTACTCGCAAATGCTTAAAGAAGCGATAGAGGAAAGACGCGGGTCTGACGGAGAAAATGTGAAATTTAATGTAGAAATGAATCTGGACTTAGACGCGTATATTCCTGATCAGTACATTACAGACGGCCGCTTGAAAATTGAGATGTATAAGCGCTTTAGAGGAATTGAAGCACTAGAGGATATTCAAGAATTGCAGGATGAAATGATTGATCGTTTTGGAGAGTATCCGGCTGAGGTTGAGTATTTGTTTAAAGTAGCGGAAACAAAAGTATATGCAACGCAGAACTTAGTAGAATCTATTCTTCAGTCAAAACAAGAAATTTCTATTCTGCTGTCTGAAGAAGCGAGCTCAACGGTAGACGGCCAAAAATTATTCATGCTAGGTGATCAATTTGGCAGAATGGTCAGCTTAGGTATGGAAGGCAAGAAAGTAAAATTAGTGGTTAATGTAAAAGGACTTGCTCAAAAAGAATGGCTCAATATTGTGTACCAGTTAGTAAAAGGAGTAGCCACTGTTAAAAAAGAACAAGTTACGAATTAAAAAGAAGGCTCATTTTTGAGCCTTCTTTTTATATAGCCGAAATAAAAATACCCAAATCCCCATGTTTTGGCGGTTTTTTGGACATTTTTTTAATAAAAGCACACTTTTTAACAAAAAAAGAGATGGTTGGTGAATAGAAGTTGTAGAGTGAAGAATACTAACCTCAACAAAGGTGAACCTTTTATCATATAGCCATCAGTGATATTCACCAACTATTTTAATCATCATATGAAAGAGAGGCTTCAATGAATGAAAGCAACAGGTATTGTTCGTCGTATTGATGATTTGGGTCGCGTTGTGATTCCAAAAGAAATTAGAAGAACGCTTCGCATCCGAGAGGGAGATCCCCTAGAGATTTTCGTCGATCGCGATGGAGAAGTTATTTTAAAGAAATATTCGCCAATTAGTGAATTAGGAGACTTTGCAAAAGAGTATGGCGAAGCGCTATACGATAGCTTGGGTCATCCTGTACTTATTTGTGACCGCGATGTATTTATTGCGGTAGCAGGAAGTTCTAAAAAAGAATACTTAAATAAAAACATTAGTTCGTTAGTGGAATCTGTTATGGAAAGCCGCAGTTCTTCTTTAGTAACTGATGGGAAAAACCTTGAATTTGTCGATGGATACGAAGAAAATATTTCTTCTTACACAATCGGTCCGATTATTGCAAATGGAGATCCGATTGGAGCTGTTGTCATTTTCTCAAAAGATAAGTCCCTTGGTGAAGTAGAGCATAAAGCGGCCGAAACAGCAGCTAGCTTCTTATCTCGTCAAATGGAGCAGTAAGCGTAATTATCTTTATTTTACATTATTTACTGAAAAGGTAGCAGTTTCTGCTGCCTTTTTCATGCTGTCTTACCTTAGAAATAAAGAGAACATGATATAATGGTACGGTATTTTATTTATTGGAAAGTGCAGGATGTTTTATAAGAACAAAGCTCTATTCTATTGCGGTTAGCGGCTAATAAAAAGAGTTGTTCACATCATTACAAGCTGCAGGTGAAAGGTGTAGGAATGCAGAAACAATCAAAGCTCTATTCTATTTTTAACGGCGCCATTATTTTAACGCTCGCAGGTTTATTTACGAAAATCTTAAGTGCCACTTATCGTATTCCATATCACCATATCGCGGGAGATATAGGGTTTTATATCTATCAGCAAGTTTATCCGCTATATGGAATTGCGCTACAGCTAGGTACATATGGTTTCCCTGTAATTATTTCAAAGTTAGTAGCTGAGTATGCGGTAACAAATCGGAGAAAGGAAATCCGAGGAATACTTCAAGTTTCGTTTGCTTTTTTGTTTGTAGTAGGCTGCACGATATTTGCGTTTGAATATATTTTCGCAGAAACGATTGCCGAGTGGATGGGAGATCGTAAATTAACGGTTCTCATTCAAATTATTTCATTTTCCTTTTTACTTATTCCGTTTATTGCTGTTATTCGTGGTTATTATCAAGGATTACATAATATGTTTCCTACAGCGCTGTCTCAAATTGCAGAACAAGTTGTACGGGTAGGGACTATTTTGTATCTGTCTATTTTCTTGATCCAACATGGTTATGATCTATATACTGCAGGGGCGGGAGCTATTTTTGGTTCCATAACAGGCGGTATCACATCCCTTATTATTTTATTTTTATTTGTTTTTAGAACAAAGACAAATTCTAAGGGAGTATTTCAACGCATAAAAAAAGCAGACATCAAGAGAATATTTAAAATCCTTATTATTCAAGGCTTATTAATTTGTATTAGCGGTATGGGTCTGCTGTTTATCCAGCTTATTGACTCCTTTACTTTATATTCTAGTCTAACGGCGCACGGCATGGCTGAAGAAGCAGCACAAATTTTAAAAGGTATTTACGACCGCGGTCTTCCGTTGATTCAATTAGGTACAGTAGTAGGTACAGCTTTTTCGCTTTCGCTTGTACCTGTTATTTCTTCAGCCATTGCGAAAAAGAACTTGTCATTTGTGGTTGAAAAAGTTCAGCTGTCTCTCCGTCTATCGCTTGTAGTCGGAGTTGGAGCAGCTTTTGGCTTGATTGCGCTGATGAAACCCATTAATATGCTTTTATACGGTGACTCCCACGGAACGGACGTTTTACAAATTTTGAGCTTGTTAGTTATATTTACAACAGTAGCAGCAACTGCTGGAGCTGTGCTGCAGGGGATGGGAGCTGTTTTTGCGCCTGTAATAGCCGTCATCGCTGGCATGGCAGTCAAACTAATATTGAATCTTTGGCTAATACCAGATTTTCAAACCATAGGAGCAGCCATTGCTTCCTCAGCTGGATTCGCTATCGTTGCAGCAATCAATCTATTTTGTCTGTATAAAAAGTTAGCTGTACCTCTTGTTCCGAAAAAGGCGAGTGGAGGTATTTTTATAACGGGCATAGCAATGGTCGTTCTTTTGCAAAGCTATTTATTTTGTTTACATCACTTTGTATGGTCTAATGGTTTAGATACAAGCAAACAAGTGGTTGAAACAGGAGCTGGTGTTTTAATAGGCGGTTTGTTTTATTTGTTTATCATTATGAAACAACACATTTTTACCGAAGAGGAATTACGTTTACTTCCAATGGGAAGTGTTTTAGCTAAATACGTATTAAAAAATAAATAAGAAGGTGAAGCAATGACAGGTAAAGTAACAGTTATTGGTTTAGGAGCAGGCGATTTAGAACAGCTACCTGTAGGTATTTATCGCTTGCTACAGCAGGAAAAGCATATTTATATGCGCACAAAAGAACATCCTGTAATCAAAGAATTAGAAAGTGAAGGCTTGACGTATGTATCCTATGATGACGTATACGAATCTTATGATGCATTTGAAGAGGTATATGAACATATATCAAATGATTTAATCGATAAAGCTTCAATAGAAGAAGTGGTGTATGCCGTTCCTGGGCACCCTTTAGTGGCAGAACGTACGGTTCAATTACTTTTACAAAAAGGAAAAGAACGAGGCATTCCTGTTGAAATTAAAGGAGGACAAAGCTTCTTAGACCCAATTTTTGGTGCGCTAAAGATCGATCCTATCGAAGGATTTCAGCTGCTAGATGGAACAGATTTAAAGCGAAGCGAAATAGAGTTAACCGGTCATGTTCTAATTGCTCAAGTGTACGATCAGTTCGTTGCTTCAGAGGTAAAGCTAACGCTGATGGAACACGTTCCTGATGATTACCTCGTTTATATTGTAACAGCAGCGGGAAGCAGTGAAGAAAAAATCCAGCCGGTCAAGCTGTATGAATTGGATAGAGAAATGTCGCTCAATAACTTAACGACTATTTATGTGCCTCCAGTAGCAGACGAAACAATTTTATATCATCAATTTGACTCGTTCAGAAGGATTATTGCCACGCTCAGAGGGCCAAACGGATGTCCTTGGGATCAAAAACAAACGCATGAATCGCTCAAGCGCTATTTGCTAGAAGAGTCATATGAGTTATTAGATGCAATTGACCGTCAAGATGACGATAATATGATTGAAGAGCTTGGTGATGTATTGCTGCAAGTATTGCTTCATGCCCAAATCGGTGAAGATGAAGGAATGTTTTCAATTGATGATGTCATTCGCAGTGTTTCAGAGAAAATGGTAAGACGCCATCCGCATGTATTTGGGGAAGTGAGCGTGAATGATGCAGATGAGGTCTTAAAAAATTGGGATGAAATCAAAAAAGAAGAAAAAGGAGAGGAACCTTCTTCTCTGTTAGCTTCTGTACCTGGGGCTATGCCTTCTTTAATGAAAGCGCATGGATACCAAAAACAAGCTGCAAAAGTTGGTTTCGATTGGTCAGAAGTTGAACCAATGTGGGGGAAAGTACAGGAAGAACTTGCTGAATTCCAAGAGGAAGTACAGCATGCTGATAAAGAAAAAATGAGCGATGAATTTGGAGATATTTTATTTGCTTTAGTGAATATTGCAAGATTCTATAAAATCGACTCTGAAGCTGCATTAGCTAAAACGAATACAAAATTTTTAAATCGATTTCAATATATTGAAGAAAAAGTGAGAGCTTCTGAAAAACCATTTGAATCTTTTTCGTTAGAAGAGTTAGATGAATTTTGGGAAGAAGCAAAAAAAACAGGTTTGTAAAACAGAAAGGTGAGGGAATTATGAGGTTAGATAAATTTTTAAAAGTATCACGTTTAATTAAGCGCCGTACATTAGCAAAAGAAGTATCAGACAAGGGGCGTATTACCATTAATGGTATCGTTGCAAAAGCAAGCACAAATGTGAAAGTAGGAGATGAATTAGCGATCACATTTGGCACGAAGAAAATTACCGTTAAAATAGAGGCTCTTCAAGAAGCAGCTAAAAAAGAAGAAGCAGCTAATTTGTACTCAATTGTCAAAGAAGAGCGTATTTCATCTGAAGTATAACTGATGAAGGCTTGTTCTAAATCACCTTTCTCATTCATATGTTTTAAACAACAGATAACAAGAGCGAATGCTCTTAATGAATGAGGTGGGGATGAAGATATGAGCCAATTTTACGAAACAAGCAATTCAAACAAAGACCATACTCCAAATCATGATTTAGTGATGAAGGGTCGGCGTCTCTTAGATATCACGGGTGTGAAGCAGGTAGAGAGCTTTGATAATGAGGAATTTTTACTTGAAACAGTGATGGGTTTCTTGTCAGTTAGAGGGCAAAATCTGCAAATGAAAAATTTAGACGTTGATCAAGGAATTGTATCGATAAAAGGAAAAATCTTTGATATAGTTTACTTAGATGAGAACCAATCGGAGAAGGCTAAAGGATTCTTTAGTAAGTTGTTTCGATGAGTTTAAACATTCAGCTCTATACAATGCTTGCGATGGTATCGATGGGAAGCGGTTTAGGTGCTTCTCTCGATACTTATCGTTACTTTGTTAATCGCTCTAAATCACGCCCATGGTTTGTATTTGTGAATGACGTATTGTTTTGGATGGTGCAAGCTCTTCTCATTTTTTACGTGTTGTTTTTAGTGAATGAAGGAGAACTGCGTTTGTATGCGTTTCTTGCTTTGTTTTGCGGCTTTGCCGCGTATCAAAGCTTATTTCAATCACTGTATTTAAAAGTATTAACATTTACTGTCTCGAGCGTATTAAGTTTATATCGAGGTGTTTTAACGCTTAGTAATATTTTTTTGGTCAAGCCTATCCGCTTCTTTATTCATATTTTAGTTGTAGTCGCTTTAGGGATCTACCGAGCTGTTCATAAGTTGCTCGTATTCTGTCTAAAGCTTATTTACGTACCGACCAGGTGGCTTCTTTTCGTATTTTGGAGAATGGTGCCTAAACCTGTAAAACGATTTTTACATATGGGTTTTCGGTATATAGAAGGAATTTACAATCGTGCAAAGAATATGATAATGAGAATCGTTGCATGGGTGAACACTTTAAAAAACAAGGGGGACGACTAATTCAATGAGTGCGGTACGAAAAAAAAAGGTCGCGAAGTTAAATACTGATTATAGCCATAAACAAGAGCAAATTAAACAAAATACAGATCGAAAGCGTATCGGTTTAATTAGGCGTTTGACTGTTTTCGGAGTGTTGGCCTTAATCATTGGTGGATTGATGGTATCAGCTTTAATTACGCAAACCTCAGCTATTGAGAACAAAAAAGCTGAGAAGGTGAAATTAGAACAGCAGCTGACAAAATTACAAAGCAAGCAAAAACAGTTAAAAGGTGAAATCGTCAAGTTAAATGACGATGATTATATTAAAAAGATTGCCCGCAGAGATTATTTTTTATCAGAAGACGGGGAAATTATCTTTAATGTAAAAAAAGACTAAACGTATGGTTCGTTGACAGTGTATTTTTGCTTTTTGTATAATATAATAAATTGATTTCTTTTATCATTTAAGGAGGAGCATTTTTTTTATGTCAATCGAAGTAGGCAGCAAGTTACAGGGAAAGGTAACAGGTATTACGAACTTTGGAGCTTTTGTTGAGTTACCAGGAGGTTCAACAGGCTTGGTTCATATCAGTGAAGTAGCTGATAATTACGTAAAGGACATTAACGACCATTTAAAAGTGGGCGACGAAGTTGAAGTCAAAGTAATTAACGTTGAGAAAGATGGTAAAATTGGTCTTTCAATTAAGAAAGCGGTAGACAAACCAGAACGTCCAGAGAGACCGGAGCGTCCTGCAAGAGCGCCACGCTCAGACCGTCCACGTGATTCACGCCCACAACGTAATAACAATCGTGGTGGCGGTAATGATTTCCGTACAAAAGAAACATTCGAACAAAAAATGAATCGTTTCTTAAAAGACAGTGAAGAACGTTTATCTTCCCTAAAACGCCATACCGAATCAAAACGCGGTGGACGCGGTGCAAAACGCGGTTAACTTGCTGCTTATATCAAATAGATAGCGAGTTTTTGGAAAGTGCCTTTTATTTAAAAGGTGCTTTTTTTATATGTAAAAAAGAGTAGAAAAAAAGCATGTACTGTTGTACATGCTTTTTGATGACCCGTACGGGATTCGAACCCGTGTTACCGCCGTGAAAGGGCGGTGTCTTAACCGCTTGACCAACGGGCCGTTATTCGAGTAGCGGCGGAGGGGATCGAACCCCCGACCTCACGGGTATGAACCGTACGCTCTAGCCAGCTGAGCTACACCGCCATTATACGTTCTCTAAAAGACATTTATAATAATATAAAAAAGAAGGGTTATTGTCAATAACTTTTTTGTTATTTTTATAGACTATTATTTGCTTTTAAAAAAGAATGATGAGCATAGGCTTTCTCTGAGGCAAACAGTATCTCTGATATTTTTTAAATTGCCATGTAAGATTGTACATCTTTTTGTATAGTTTTCAATATAATACTAGAAAATAGTCGAACGATTATAGGTATTTTGCTAGTCCGTTTGACAAAATTTCACCTTTCGCCGCGATATAATAATGAATAAGTATAATTAGCGGGTGGTGGGAGAATGCAAAAGACGGAAAGAGATTTTGCAAGTCCAACAACAGAGGCGGTATTTAACCGAACTAGATTAGAAATTTCCCGTGTGTTTACAAAGGCGGGTATGAAAACGGAAAAGGTGTTATTTCAATGGGGATTGTTGCTGCTAGTCGTAGGTTTTTTATTAGGACGAGCGTTAATTTTAATGAAAATCATGCCATTTGCTTTGCCATTCTTTGCAGCTGTAATGGCTATAAAGAAAGAAAAAGCACCGTTAGCAAGTTTAGCCGTATTGGCAGGGGCATTTAGTGTTTCCATTCAAAATGGAGGTACCGTATTTGCTACACTATTTGTTTTCTTACTAATTCATCGATTTAGCGGCATACTGACAATGGATCCGTTAAAGAAGCTGCCGTTCACTGTATTTAGCGCGATGTTACTTACAAAACTAACTATTTTTTATGTGTTTACCAAGGAATTCACCATGTATGATTTTACATTTGTGGCAGTAGAAGCAGGGTTGAGCTTTATCTTAACCATGATTTTCTTACAAAGCGTGCCTTTAATTTCATACCGAAAGCGAAAACAATCATTAAAAACAGAAGAAGTGATTTCTCTAATCATTTTGTTGGCATCTGTTATGACGGGGACAATAGGGTGGATGATTTACGGGCTTTCGGCTGAACATATATTATCTCGTTACTTAGTATTAGTTTTTGCGTTTGTATCTGGCCCCACGATAGGAGCTACGGTAGGGGTCGTAACCGGTTTAATTTTAAGCTTCGCGAATGTTTCCAGTTTGTATGAAATGAGTTTACTCGCTTTTTCCGGCTTGCTTGGAGGACTTTTAAAAGACGGTAAAAAGCTAGGAGCAGCTCTTGGGCTGGTTGTTGGTTCATTGCTAATTGGCCTATATGCTCAGGCAGATCAAGGGTTGACGACTAATTTGTATGAATCACTGACGGCTGTTGTCCTATTTTTATTAACCCCATCTTTTGTTTTGAAAAACTTGAGTAAATTAGTACCAGGGACATCTGAAAACATGCTTGAACAACAGCAGTACGTGCGCAAGATCCGAGATGTAACAGCGAATCGCGTAGAACAGTTCTCAAATGTTTTTCAAGCACTTTCCAAAAGCTTTACGCAAAATGGATTTTATGATGAAAAGCCAAGCGCCGATAAAGAAGTCGATTATTTCTTAAGCAGCGTTACCGAAAGGACGTGCCAATTTTGTTTTAAAAAAGAACAATGTTGGGCACAGCAGTTTGATACAACCTATGAATATATGAAGGAAATTATGCTTGAAGTTGATAATGGCACTCTTGAACAAAATCCAAGACTAATTCGAGAAATGGACAAACATTGTGTGAAATCGAAAAAAGTCATCGATGTGATTGAGCATGAACTTACGTATTTTAAAGCCAATCAGCACTTAAAAGCCCAAATTCAAGAAAGTAGAAGGATTGTAGCAGAACAGCTTCACGGTGTTTCTGAAGTCATGGGGAATTTTGCAAAAGAAATTAAGCGAGAGCGCGAAAATTTAAATGTACAAGAAGAACAGATTTTAGAAGCTCTTCGCAACTTTGGGATGGAAATCAATCAAATTGAAATTTATAGCTTAGAACCTGGAAATGTAGATATTGAAATGTGGGTGCCATATTGTCACGGAAGAGGAGAATGCGAGAAGATTATTGCGCCAATGCTTACAGATATCTTAGGTGAAAGTATTGTAGTAAAGAACGAAGAATGTGCTAAATATCCTCAAGGCTATTGCCACGTTTCGTTTGGCTGTACAAAAGCGTACGTTGTTGATACAGGCGTAGCACATGCTGCTAAAGGCGGAGGGTTTGTATCCGGTGACAGCTACTCCATGATTGAGCTAAACGCTGGTAAGTATGCACTAGCTATTAGCGATGGTATGGGGAATGGAGAGCGTGCCCACTATGAAAGCAGCGAAACGCTTCAGCTGTTAAAACAAATTTTACAAACAGGAATAGAAGAGACAATTGCAATTAAATCGATTAACTCTATTTTATCGCTGCGTACAAACGATGAAATCTTTTCTACGTTAGATTTAGCGATGATCGACTTACAAGATGCCAATGTAAACTTCTTGAAAATCGGTTCTACGCCAAGCTTCATCAAACGTGGAGATAAGGTGATTAAAATACAGGCAAGCAATTTGCCAATGGGCATTATTGAAGAATTTGAAGTGGATGTTGTAAATGAACAAATGAAGGCCGAAGACTTATTAATTATGATGAGTGATGGCGTATTTGAAGGACCAAAACACGTTGAGAACTACGAAATGTGGATGAAGCGAAAAATTGGCGAGCTTCAAACAAACGATCCACAAGAAATTGCAGACTTAATTATGGAAGAAGTTATTCGAACAAAATCAGGTTTGATTGAAGATGATATGACGGTAGTTGTGGCAAAACTTCAGCACAATACTCCGAAATGGTCATCGATTCCTTCTTACGCTTATCGTAAAAAAGCACAATAGTTAGATAGAAGTATATTTTATCTCCTCCTCGTCTATCATGTTAATACTGATAATGAGGAGGGGATTTTTTTATGAAAAAAGGTACATTGAAACAGATGTTGGTCATTACGGACGGTGGTTCGAATACAGGTGAAGATCCGGTAGCAATGGCAGCACTAGCTAAAGAACAAGGGATTAGTGTAAACGTTATTGGTGTGATGGAAGAGGACACAATTGATGAGCAAAGCACGAATGAAATAGAAGGCATTGCCATGTCAGGCGGTGGCGTGAGTCAAATTGTTTACGTAAAACAGCTTTCTCAAACTGTTCAAATGGTTACAAGGCAAGCAATGACGCAAACACTTCAAGGCGTTGTAAATAAAGAGCTTCAGCAAATTCTAGGTTCCTCTAATTCAAGATTAGAAGAGTTATCTCCTGAGAAGCGAGGAGAAATCATGGAAGTTGTTGATGAACTTGGGGAAACGGTTGACTTAGAGATTCTTATTTTAGTTGACATGAGCGGAAGTATGAAAAATAAGCTTCCTACTGTAAAGGAGTCACTGTTAGATTTATCGTTAAGCTTGAATGCTCGCATGGGGCATAATCAATTTTCAATCTTTTTATTTCCTGGGAAAAAGAAAGATGTAGAGAAGCTAATGGACTGGAATCCAAGATTAGAGTCGCTTTCAACAATTTTTCCAAAACTAACAGCAGGAGGTATTACGCCTACTGGACCGGCTATCAAAGAGGCTACTCATTATTTCACCAAAAAGCGCTCATTGAGAGGGTTGTTAAAAAATAATGAACAATACATTGAAGAATCAGGTATGTAACCTATCTCCGGGAACAGAAATTCAAGGGAAATGGCATCACGTCCATTATAAAATTCTTGAGAAATTAGGCGTGGGGGCAACTGGAGTTGTCTATTTAGTTCAATTAGTAAACGGAACGCTAGCAGCGTTAAAAATAAGCTTTTCCAACATGTCTGTTACAGCAGAAGTGAATGTATTAAAAAAGCTCTCTCAAGTCAAAGACAAAGTGCTAGGACCGCGCTTACTTGATGTAGATGATTGGAGCTATGGTTCTCATGCTCTTTCTTTCTATGTAATGGAGTATGTGAAAGGGCAGCCTCTCCTTTCCTTTATCTCAACAAGAGGGACAGAATGGCTGCAAGTATTTGCAAGTCAACTCTTAACAGACTTGGAAAACCTTCATGAAGAAGGTTGGGTATTTGGCGATTTAAAACCAGAAAACCTGGTCGTAACATCTAACCCCGTAAAAGTTCGATGGATTGACGTCGGAGGAACAACTCTGCAAGGGCGGTCAATAAAAGAATTTACCGACTTTTATGATCGGGCGCACTGGGGGCTTGGCTCCCGAAAAGCAGAACCGACCTATGATTTGTTTGCTGTATCTATGGTTTTGATTCACGCAGCTTATGGCAAGCGAATTAATAAAACGGACAAACCGGCTGAACAATTAAAACAATTTATATTAACAACAAAGCAGTTGGAACCTTTCGGGGACGTTTTGTATCAAGCGGTTACGGGAAAGTATAAGTCAGCTAAAGAAATGAAAACAGAGGTGTTATCGGTCGAAAAAAGAAGAGGGGCAAAAAGTAAAGGAACAAAACCTCAAAACGTTCGTCAACCGTCTGCCCCTCGTGTTAAAGTAAAGAAGAAGCGTTTTCACGTGTTAGAGACGCTACTACTTTGTACGTCTGTAATGTTGATTTATATTTTGTATCTATTTATTCAAGTGCTATAAAGTTTGGAGAAATTGTGAAACTTTCCTTATAGTCATTCGTATAAAGTAAATTAATGATACATTATTGCGTGTACATTATAAGGATGAGTCATTCCTATGGAAAAGCAAGTGAACAATTTTATGACAAAACATCAGTTATTATCCGCAGGCTCTACAGTGGTTGTAGGTATTTCTGGTGGTCCTGATTCTTTAGCACTGCTGCATTTCTTATGGAGTCTGAAAGAGCAAAAATCTCTCACTATTATTGCTGCTCATGTTGATCATATGTTCCGGGGAGAAGAGTCACAGCAAGACATGGAATATGTGCAGAACTACTGCAAACAATTGAATATTAAATGTGAGGCGAAGCAGATTGATGTTACTGCCTATCAGAAGGAAAGAAAGTTATCTTCTCAAGTAGCAGCCAGAGAATGCCGCTATACATTTTTTACTCATGTTATGAAGAAGCACAAAGCAAATTTTCTTGCATTAGGACATCACGGAGATGATCAGATTGAAACGATGTTAATGCGAATGGTCCGAGGCAGTACGATGAATGGATACGCAGGGATGCAGCCCAAGCGGCCATATGCGGATGGATTTATTATTAGGCCGTTCCTAGCCGTAACGAAAGAAGAAATCAATCGCTACTGTAAGCTACATGGGCTTACCCCTCGGATTGATCCGAGTAATGAGAAAGACTCGTACACGAGAAATCGGTTTCGTCATTACGTTTTGCCATTTTTAAAGCAAGAAAATGCAGCTGTACATGAAAAATTTCAACAATTTAGCGAGAACTTGCATGAAGATCAAGCATACTTAGAGGAATTAACGACCGATGTGATGAATAAAGTAATGAGAAAGAAATTGCAAAATGAAATTCTCATCGATAGAGATTGTTTTCTAAGGATACGCAAGCCTTTACAAAGGCGTGGTATTCAACTAATAT
Organism: Priestia sp. YIM B13486; assembly: GCF_042787865.1. Classification (NCBI taxonomy): domain Bacteria; kingdom Bacillati; phylum Bacillota; class Bacilli; order Caryophanales; family Bacillaceae; genus Priestia; species Priestia sp. YIM B13486. The sequence goes on from NZ_JBHZOZ010000019.1 coordinate 37,232, forward strand.
TAAACTATCTCTATAAAGAAATTCCTCCAACCCTTTCCTCAGCGCATGTTGACATGTTAGTAGGATTTTGCGAAAGTGAAAAACCGTCTGGGACGCTTGACTTTCCAAATGGTTTACGTATTATCCGATCTTACAACGACTGTCTTTTCACCTTTAATGAGGGGAACATCGAGCCATATGAATTTATTGTTCCGATTCCAGGGGTCGTCGAGCTTCCAAATGGTCACCAGCTTATTTGTGAAATACATAATAAAGTCGAAGATATAAAAGGAAACGATGTTTTTCTTTTAGATGAAGCTCACGATTTACAATCATTAAAGGTAAGGACACGAAAAAATGGCGATAAAATGCGAGTAAAGGGCATGAAGGGACATAAAAAAGTAAAGGATATTTTTATCGATGAAAAAATCCCTTTACACTTCAGAGATCATTGGCCGGTAGTGGAAGATAGCCAAGGAACTATTTTGTGGCTACCTGGTTTGAAAAAATCTGCTTATGAACTGCATACACATAAGTCCAGATATGTTATTTTATACTATAAGTAGCGAAAACTTCTAGGAGGCAAGTAAGGAATGAAGCAGGATATTCAAGAAATTTTGATTTCAGAAGAAGAAATACAACAGAAAGTAAAAGAATTGGGTAAGCTATTATCTGAGGAATACGCTGACAGTTTTCCTTTGGTAATCGGTGTATTAAAAGGCGCTATGCCTTTTATGTCTGATCTAATTAAGCGTGTTGATACATATTTAGAAATGGATTTTATGGATGTATCAAGTTATGGCAATGCGATGGTTTCTTCTGGTGAAGTAAAAATCCTAAAAGATTTAGATACATCAGTTGAAGGTCGAGATATTCTTATCTTAGAGGATATTATCGACAGCGGCTTAACGCTTAGCTATCTTGTAGAGTTATTCAAGTACCGTAAAGCTAAGTCAATTAAGATTGTCACACTCTTAGACAAACCAACAGGTCGTAAAGCATCTATTAAAGCAGATTACGTTGGATTTGAAGTACCCGATGCATTCGTAGTAGGGTATGGATTAGATTATCAAGAAAAATATCGTAACCTGCCGTATATTGGGGTTCTGAAACCGCAAGTATACAGCAATTAATAAGCACATATCCAAGTGCAATTTATTGGATAGGATAAATGTTCTATGTTAGTATTGAATACAGTATTTGTTTATCGTGGGAGGAGGTAAGAAATGAATCGGATCTTCCGTAATACCATCTTTTATTTACTTATATTTTTAGTCATTATTGGCGTGGTAAGCTTCTTTAGTGGCTCTAATCAAAAAGCAGAACCAATGAGATACGATACATTTGTTCAACACTTAGACAAAGGTGATGTGAAATCACTCTCTATGAAGCCTGAAAGAGGCGTGTATGTTGTGCAAGGGAAGTTAGATTCTTATAAAAAGGATCAAACGTTCCAAACTTACATCGTAGATGGTGACAAAGCACTTGATCGTATTGACGCTGCTTCAGAAAATAATCAAGTAGAAGTTGATTTTAAACCTGCTGATGAAACAAGCGGCTGGGTAACGTTCTTTACGTCAATCATTCCGTTTGTTATTATTTTCATCCTATTCTTCTTCTTACTGAACCAAGCTCAAGGTGGCGGAAGCCGCGTTATGAACTTCGGTAAAAGTAAGGCTAAGCTTTACAGCGAAGAAAAGAAAAAGGTTAAATTTAAAGACGTAGCTGGTGCAGACGAAGAAAAACAAGAACTTGTGGAAGTTGTTGAGTTCTTAAAAGATCCTCGTAAATTCGCAGAGCTAGGTGCAAGAATTCCGAAGGGTGTCTTACTTGTGGGACCTCCTGGTACTGGTAAAACATTATTAGCAAGAGCTGTTGCTGGTGAAGCAGGCGTTCCTTTCTTCTCTATCAGTGGTTCAGATTTTGTTGAAATGTTTGTTGGGGTCGGCGCTTCTCGTGTTCGTGATCTATTCGAAAATGCGAAGAAGAATGCTCCATGTATTATCTTTATTGATGAAATCGATGCTGTAGGTCGTCAACGTGGCGCAGGTCTTGGTGGTGGACACGATGAGCGTGAACAAACATTAAACCAGTTGCTTGTTGAGATGGATGGTTTTGGTGCTAACGAAGGTATCATTATCATTGCAGCAACAAACCGCCCGGATATCTTAGATCCAGCGTTATTACGTCCAGGCCGCTTCGACCGTCAAATTACGGTAGATCGTCCAGATGTAAATGGCCGTGAAGCAGTGCTTAAAGTACATGCTCGCAATAAGCCTTTAGATGAATCAGTAAACTTAAAAGCAATTGCTATGCGTACGCCAGGTTTCTCAGGTGCAGATCTCGAAAACTTGTTAAACGAAGCTGCCTTAGTAGCTGCTAGACAGGACAAAAAGAAAATTGAAATGGTTGACATTGACGAAGCAACAGACCGCGTAATTGCAGGTCCAGCTAAGAAAAGTCGAGTTATTTCTAAAAAAGAACGCAATATTGTTGCTTATCATGAAGCAGGACATACAATTATCGGTGTCGTATTAGACGAAGCTGATATGGTACATAAAGTAACCATTGTTCCACGTGGGCAAGCTGGTGGATATGCTGTTATGTTACCAAAAGAAGATCGCTACTTTATGACGAAGCCAGAGCTGCTGGATAAAATTGTTGGATTGCTTGGTGGTCGCGTAGCTGAGGAAATTATTTTCGGCGAAGTGAGTACAGGTGCTCATAATGACTTCCAGCGTGCAACAAGCATCGCTCGTAAAATGGTAACAGAATACGGTATGAGTGAAAAGTTAGGACCAATGCAATTCGGTCAATCACAACAAGGCCAAGTATTCTTAGGTCGTGATTTACACAGTGAACAAAACTACAGTGATGCGATTGCTCATGAAATTGATAATGAAATCCAACGTTTCATTAAAGAAAGCTATGAGCGTGCGAAGCAGATCTTAACGGAAAACCGTGACAAGTTAGAGCTTGTAGCTCAAACATTGTTAGAAGTAGAAACGTTAGACGCTGAGCAAATCAACCACTTAGTAGATCATGGAACTCTTCCAGACCGTTCTAGTCACGTAACAGATGAAGATGTTAAAGTAAACATCCAAACAAAGACAGACGATGAAGAGCCAAAAGCATAAGACAATAAAGATCAGTGGAGATATTCTCCACTGATTTTTTAATGGGCAAAAGTTAGGTTTGGTAAAAGATTTTCGTATATATGGTGGATAAGTAGGATATCCACTAGAGAATCGTGTCATTATATTCCTATTTTATCTAGAATATACACGTCTATTTACCAGTTATGGTATGATGGTTTCAGTGTGAATACTGAATTTATATAAAGTGGTGATTGAAATGATTTTTGTATTAGATGTTGGAAATACGAATACGGTATTAGGTGTATACGATGGAGATGAATTGAAGTATCACTGGCGTGTAGAAACAAGCCGTAATAAAACAGAAGACGAGTATGGCATGACAATCAAAGCCTTGCTTGAGCACGTTAGTTTATCTTTTAAAGATATTCATGGTATTATTATTTCCTCTGTTGTTCCTCCTATTATGTTTGCATTGGAGAGAATGTGTCAAAAGTATTTTCATTTAAAGCCGCTTGTTGTTGGTCCTGGAATTAAGACGGGTTTAAATATTAAATATGAAAATCCGCGTGAAGTGGGAGCAGACCGTATTGTAAATGCTGTTGCTGGAATTCAGCTATACGGAAGCCCTTTAATTATCGTTGATTTTGGTACCGCAACCACATATTGCTATATTGATGAAAATAAGCAATATATGGGTGGTGCGATTGCCCCTGGTATTAATATTTCGACAGAAGCTCTTTATTCAAGAGCATCTAAGCTTCCGCGAATTGAAATTGCGCGACCAAATAGCATTGTGGGAAAAAATACAGTATCTGCGATGCAAGCAGGTATTTTATATGGATACGTTGGACAAGTAGAAGGAATTGTAGCAAGAATGAAAGAGCAAGCAACAGTAAATCCTAAAGTTATTGCTACTGGAGGACTCGCAACATTGATTGCTAAAGAGTCGGATATTATTGATATTGTGGATCCATTTTTGACTTTAAAAGGATTGCAAATAATTTATACAAAAAATATGGAGTAAGAGGTGTATATTATGGGTGACTATTTAGTAAAAGCATTAGCTTACAATAGTCAAGTTCGCGCTTATGCAGTAAAAACAACGGATACAGTTGGAGAAGCGCAGCGCCGTCACTATACATGGCCTACAGCCTCTGCAGCATTGGGGCGTTCAATGACTGCGGGAGTCATGATGGGGGCTATGCTAAAGGGTGAGCAAAAGCTAACAATTAAAATTGAAGGCCGCGGCCCAATTGGCGTTATTTTAGTAGACAGCAATGCTAAAGGGGAAGTGCGTGGATATGTAACGAATCCACAAACGCACTTCGATTTAAATCAGCATGGGAAATTAGATGTAGCACGTGCTGTAGGTACAGAGGGCACGCTAAGTGTCGTAAAAGATATCGGAATGCGTGATCAATTTAACGGACAAGTACCTATTGTATCGGGAGAATTAGGAGAGGATTTCACGTATTATTTTGTGACATCTGAACAAGTCCCATCTTCAGTAGGTGTAGGTGTACTTGTTAACCCTGATAACACGATCTTAGCTGCGGGCGGATTTATCATTCAGCTTCTGCCGGGAACAGATGATAAAACGATTACAGCTATTGAACAACGATTACAGAAGATTGAACCAATTTCAAAACTGATTCAAAAAGGTCTTTCTCCTGAGGAAATCTTAGAAGAAGTTCTTGGAAAAGAAAATGTGAAGTTTCTGGAGACAATGCCTGTAGAGTTCAAATGTCAGTGCTCAGAAGAAAGAATTGCCAATGCTATTATCAGCTTAGGACAAGAAGAGATTCAATCGATGATTGAGGAAGACGGCCAAGCTGAAGCCCAGTGTCATTTCTGTAATGAGACCTATCGTTTTGATAAAAAGCAGCTTGAAGAAATGAAAAAACAAGCAATTTAAATGAAATAAAAGATTCTTAAAAGGCGTCATTTTATAAATGAGCGCCTTTTTTTATAGATATTAAGTTCTATTTCTGTATATATTGATCTAAAAATATAACAAAATTAGGTAAATGGAAAGACAAAATGATTGACAATTTAGAAAACATCTGATAAATTGTATACAAAATCAATAAAATTAGTTGGTATTAGGAGTGGTCATATGGCACGTATTGCAAATTCAATTACAGAGTTAATTGGTCAAACACCAATCGTAAAACTAAACCGTCTAGTTGAAGAAGATATGGCGGATGTATATTTAAAATTAGAATTTATGAACCCGGGAAGCAGCGTAAAAGATCGTATCGCATTAGCGATGATTGAAGATGCGGAAGCAAAAGGTGTGTTAAAACCTGGCGACACAATCATTGAACCAACAAGTGGTAACACAGGAATTGGCTTAGCAATGGTAGCTGCAGCAAAAGGATACCGTGCTATTTTAACAATGCCTGAAACGATGAGTATTGAGCGTCGTAATCTGCTTCGTGCATACGGTGCAGAGTTAGTATTAACACCAGGTCCAGAAGGAATGAAAGGGGCGGTTAATAAAGCAACTGAGCTTGCAAAAGAGCACGGCTACTTTATTCCTCAGCAGTTCCAAAACGAGGCGAACCCAGAAGTGCACCGTCAAACAACGGCTAAAGAAATTATCGAGCAGTTCGGCGATCAGCTAGATGGATTTGTGGCAGGTATCGGTACTGGCGGTACTATTACAGGTGCTGGTGAAGTGTTAAAAGAAAAGTACCCAAATATCAAAATTTATGCGGTAGAGCCAGCTGATTCTCCGATTTTAAGCGGTGGTCAACCAGGACCTCATAAAATTCAAGGAATTGGTGCAAACTTTGTTCCGGATACGCTTAACACGGAAGTATATGACGAAGTTGTCGCTGTTCAAAACGATCAAGCTTTTGAATATGCCCGTAAAGTAGCAAAAACAGAAGGTGTACTAGTAGGTATCTCTTCTGGGGCTGCGATTTATGCTGCGTTAAAAGCTGCAAAACAGCTTGGAAAAGGTAAAAAAGTGTTAGCGATTATTCCAAGTAACGGTGAGCGTTACCTAAGTACTCCATTGTTCCAATTCGAGGAACAAACACAAGCATAAAAACGATAAAAGAACAGCTTCTATATGAAGCTGTTTTTTTTCATCTAAGAATCATGTAAAATGAAAGCAGGTGATTTATTTTTAGGAGAGTGAACAAATGCAGCAAAGAATGACTTGGGGCGAATCTATTTCTATCTCTAAAAACCAATGGTTCAAAAAATATCAAGAGTTGTCAAAAGAGGAACCGAATCATATCCTGCTTGAAAGCGGTCGAGGCGGAAAGTTTCAAATGATGGGATTAAAACCTGTAGCCATTTTGCGAGGCGAACAAAACGAGCTTCATATCAAAACGGATGGCCAAGTTACTGTTCAAAAAGGTAATCCGCTTCATCTTATGCGAGACTGGATGAAGAAGTTTGAAGCAGAGGTGAATCCAGATCTTCCTCCTTTTCAAGGTGGAGCAATTGGCTTTATTAGCTATGATTATATCCGCTATGTAGAAACCATACCTGACCTTGCTGAAGATTCATTGAAAACGCCGGACGTTTATTTCCTTATTTTCGATCACGTATTTGTATACGATCAAGAAAAGGAAAAGCTCTGGATTATCGTTAATGACGAAGCAGATTGTAAAGAGCAGGCATATAAGCGTATTGATCAATACAAAAAGGACTGGATGGAGGCAAGTGATGAAGGACTCTCATATGAGCGGATTCATCGTGTTGCCGAAAAGAGTGAGGTTTCGATGTCTGAAGCTGCTTTTTCAGATGCCACAACACGCGTACATGAGTACATCGGGCAAGGCGATGTGTTTCAAGTGAACTTATCTGTTCGACAGTCTCAACAGCTTCAAACTCATCCTATGCATATCTACGAACAGGTACGAAAAATCAACCCGTCACCTTACATGTCTTATATGCAGACAGAAGAATTTCACATTGTGAGCTGTTCACCAGAACTATTAGTGAAAAAAGCCGGTGATGAAATCAGTACGAGACCGATTGCGGGAACACGCTCCCGCGGTAAGGATGATCAAGAAGATCAACAGTTAGCGGATGAGCTTATTCATAACGAAAAAGAGCGTGCAGAGCATGTGATGCTTGTTGACTTAGAGCGTAATGATCTTGGTAGAGTAAGCGAATATGGTACTGTGCATGTTGATGAGTTTATGGTTATTGAAAAATATTCACATGTCATGCATATTGTGTCTAATGTAAAAGGCAAGCTCGCGCGCAACAAAGATTTTGTAGATATCGTAGATGCGGTTTTTCCTGGAGGAACGATTACTGGAGCACCTAAAGTTCGTACAATGGAAATCATTGAAGAACTTGAACCAGTTCGAAGAGGAATTTATACAGGATCGATTGGTTGGATTGGGTTTAATGGAGATATGGAATTAAATATTGCGATTCGCACTATGATTATTCAAGACGGCCAAGCTTATGTGCAGGCTGGTGCGGGTGTTGTGATTGATTCAAATCCGAAACACGAATACAAAGAATCACTGAAAAAAGCAATTGCACTATGGAAAGCAAAAGAGCAGAGCGAAAATGAGCTGAGTGAGGGTGAGTAAAGATGATATTAATGATTGATAATTATGATTCTTTTACGTTTAATTTAGTACAGTATTTAGGTGAGCTAGGGCATGAGCTTCTTGTAAAAAGAAATGATGAAATTACACTTTCTGAAATTGAAGTGCTAAATCCAGATTTCTTGATGATCTCCCCAGGACCATGCAGTCCTAACGAAGCGGGAATCAGTCTAGAAGCCATCGAGTATTTTGCAGGTAAGATTCCAATATTCGGCGTATGCCTAGGGCATCAGTCGATTGGGCAAGCTTTTGGAGGGAATGTGATTCGTGCGGATAAATTAATGCACGGGAAAACATCTGAAATGCATCATGATGGCCGTACTATCTTTAAAGGTCTTGATAATCCGTTCACGGCAACGCGTTATCATTCTTTGATTGTAGAAAAAAGTTCACTGCCGGATTGCTTTGAGATTTCAGCGTGGACAGCAGAAGATGAAATTATGGCGATTCGCCATAAATCATTACCTATTGAAGGAGTACAGTTCCATCCTGAATCTATCATGACTTCTTACGGTAAAGAAATGCTGAAGAATTTTATTGAAACTTACGAAAAAAAGCGAGTGTAATGATATGTATATATACGTAAATGGCGAAGTAAAGTCTGCGTCTGAAGCCACTATTTCTCCGTTTGATCACGGATATATGTATGGCCTAGGGCTGTTTGAAACGTTACGAGTGTATGAAGGTCATCCATTTCTAGTGGAAGACCATCTGGATCGACTGCATAGCAGCTTACGTGAATTAAATATTGTATGGGACTACTCTACACAGGACGTGTTGGAAATCATTAATAGTCTGTTAATGAAAAACAATGAGAGAAATGCGTATGTTCGATTAAATGTCTCAGCAGGAAATGGCGGAATTGGCTTGCAGGTGGAAGAATACGACAAGCCATCTACAATCGTATATATGAAATCAATGCCTCATCCATCGAGCCCCCTTGTAAAAGAGGGGCTTATTCTTGAGACGAAACGAAATACGCCTGAAGGAACCATGAGGTTAAAGTCTCATCATTATTTAAATAATGTACTAGCTAAGCGAGAAGTTGGTTCAGACTTAAATAAAGAGGGTATCTTTTTAACAAAAGAAGGGTTCTTAGCCGAAGGTATTGTGTCCAATTTATTTTTTGTAAAAGATGATTGTGTATATACGCCGTCTCTTGAAACAGGTATCTTAAATGGAATTACGAGACAGTTTATCTTTACGCTTTTACAAAAGAAAAACATAGAGGTTGTAGAAGGCTTATTTACGGTGGAACAGCTCTTGGAGGGTGATGAAGCTTTCGTTACAAATTCCATTCAAGAAATCGTACCTCTTCGAAGTATAAAGGATAAGCAGTTTTCAGTAGGAGACCATACGCTGACAGCTCAGTTGCAAAAAGAGTATCGCTCTTACACAATGTCGCTAATGAGTCGACACGAGCTACATGTATAAAAGCGAAAGGAGAGACTAAAGATGGATAAAATTTATGTAAATGATATGCGTTTCTATGGCTATCATGGCGTATTTCCAGAAGAAAATAAATTAGGGCAGCGTTTTCACGTGGATTTAGCTGTGGAACTGGATTTAAAGCAAGCTGGTACTACGGACAATTTAGAATACTCGGTGAGCTATGCAGATTTATACCAAACATGCCAGGAAGTTGTAGAGAAGCGCACGTTCAAGTTAGTTGAAACGGTGGCTGAAACGATTGCATCTGAATTGCTTGCTAATTACGAACTCGTGCAGGCTTGTACAGTAAAGGTATATAAACCCGATCCGCCAATTCCCGGTTATTATCAATCGGTAGCTATTGAAATTAAAAGGAGCCGTTGAATGACAACAGAAGCATATATTGCATTAGGATCAAATATTGGAAATCGAATGGAACATTTGAAGTCAGGAGTTACTGGCTTGATGAAACACTCTGAGATTAAGGTAGTGGCTGTTTCATCTGTTTATGAAACGGCCCCTGTCGGGTATACGAATCAAGCAAGCTTTTTAAACATGGTAGTAAAAATACAAACAACGTATTCGTCAGAGCACCTTTTAGATTGTTTGCAAGCCATTGAACAAACGGCAGGCCGAAAAAGAGAGATTGTATGGGGACCTAGAACCCTTGATTTAGATATCTTACTTTATAGTAATGAAATCATTCACACGGATAGACTGAGCGTCCCTCATCCCCGAATGTTTGAACGAGCGTTTGTGATGGTTCCTCTAAACGAACTAGCTCCATCTCTTATTCTCCCTGTAGCAGAAGAAAAAGTTGAAACCATCACAACACGTTTATCAGATTTAAAAGATGTAAAATTATTTCGAGAGCAAACAACGGGTATACTAGATATGTTCGAAAATAATCGTAATGATTTACATAAGTGAAAATGAATCTTATTAGTTGATTCATTTTTATATTGGCGTAAAGTAGAGTTCATAGTGAAAACTTTGAGATTTGGGTTCGCAGGTTTTGGGTTTATTCGGTAGCTTGTTAGAGAAATCGAAGAAAAAGAGAAGCGAAGCAAGAATAAAGCGATTTGACATAGAGAAACGACTGAACCTATAATAATTTTAAAGAAACGTAGTAGTTGCCAGTAAACATGCTGGCCTTTTTCTGTTTCGGAAAACTTAATTATACGATGGAGATGAGTAAACGATGAGTCATGAAGAATTAAATGATCAATTTCTCGTTCGTCGCGAAAAAATGAGCAACCTACGAGATCAAGGTATTGATCCGTTTGGTCAACGTTTTGAACGTACACATACATCACAGCAATTAATTAGTGAGTATGACGAGTTAACAAAAGAACAGTTAGAAGAAAATGAAGTGCCTGTGTCACTAGCTGGTCGTATTATGACAAAGCGTGGAAAAGGAAAAGCAGGTTTCGCTCACGTTCAAGATTTAACAGGACAAATTCAGCTTTATGTACGTAAAGATGCAATTGGCGAAGAACAGTACGAAATCTTCAGTAGCGTAGATATTGGTGACTTGGTAGGGGTTGAAGGTGTTTTATTCAAAACAAAAGTTGGCGAACTTTCTATTAAAGTAAAAGATTTTACGTTACTAACAAAAGCGCTTCGTCCACTTCCAGATAAATATCATGGTTTAAAAGATATTGAACAGCGCTACCGTCAACGTTACTTAGATTTAATTACAAACCCAGAAAGTAAACAAACATTTATCTCAAGAAGCCGCATTATTCAATCGATGCGCCGTTACTTAGATAATCATGGATATTTAGAAGTTGAAACACCGATGATGCATTCAATCGCAGGTGGAGCAGCAGCTCGTCCGTTTGTGACACACCACAATGCGCTTGATATGGAACTTTATATGCGTATTGCGATTGAACTTCATTTAAAACGTTTAATCGTAGGTGGATTAGAAAAAGTATACGAAATTGGCCGTGTATTCCGTAATGAAGGTGTATCTACACGTCACAATCCTGAATTTACAATGATCGAATTGTACGAAGCGTATGCGGACTACAAAGATATCATGGCTTTAACAGAGAACTTAATTGCACACATTGCGCAAGAAGTACTTGGCACAACAAAGATTCAGTATGGCGATCAAGAGGTAGATTTAACTCCAGAGTGGACAAGACTTCATATGGTCGATGCTATTAAACAATATACGGGCGTAGACTTCTGGGGAGAAACATCTGTTGAAGAAGCTCGTGCTTTAGCGAAAGAACACGGGGTAGAAATCACTGAACATATGCAATATGGACATATTGTAAATGAATTCTTTGAACAAAAAGTAGAAGAGCAGTTAATTCAACCAACGTTCATTTACGGACATCCTGTAGAAATCTCTCCATTGGCTAAGAAAAATGCGGAAGATCCGCGTTTTACTGACCGTTTTGAGCTGTTTATCGTTGCGCGTGAACACGCGAACGCATTTACAGAGCTAAATGATCCAATTGACCAACGTGAGCGCTTTGAAGCTCAGTTGAAAGAGAAAGAACAAGGAAACGATGAAGCACATGAGATGGATGATGACTTCATTGAGGCATTAGAATATGGTATGCCACCTACAGGTGGTCTAGGAATCGGTATTGACCGCCTTGTTATGCTACTAACAAATGCACCGTCAATCCGTGATGTACTATTATTCCCACATATGCGTCAACGCTAAAAAAGAGATGGCTACGGCCATCTTTTTTTAGTTAATAATATTAGAAAATTTAAACTTTTAATTTACCTCTTGTTTTTATGAAATTGATTTGGTATATTTATATCTGTTGCTAACGCAGACAAGCGAAAACAACAAAAAGAAATGAAAAAGTTGTTGACATTACGTTGATAACTTGATAAGATATTAAAGTCGCTTAAGAGCGACGGTTGAACTTTGAAAACTGAACAAAGCGACAAACGTCAACGTTAATTTTTATTTTTTAAATTGAGCAAGTCAAACA
>NZ_JBHZOZ010000002.1:0-447391 GCF_042787865.1 Priestia sp. YIM B13486
CAGTCACCGGTACAATACCGACAACTGGCTGTTTAAAAGGTGTTTTGATCCCTGTCTCGAAATCAGGGGTCAGTCCCATGGACAGTAGGTTTTTCTCATTTCTATACATAAGTTCTTACTAACTTGAGCAAACTATTCAAGATGTTGCCGAGCATCGACTCATACAACTAAATTCTGCAATAGAAAAAGACTACCTCTTTTGACTGGGGAATGAACTGAACCCAAAAAGTTAGACCCTTTATCTAAGCAGCGAATGAGGATTGAATTCTGTATTCTACAGGGGTCAATCCTTTTAATTTTCCTTTTATTCGTTTGTGGTTGTAATAAACAATATACCTCTCTAACTCCTGTTGAAAGTGCTCCATACTCTCAAACTCTTGGAGATAGAGTAACTCTGATTTTAATAGACCAAAGAAGTTTTCAATGACTGCGTTATCAAAACAATTTCCCTTACGGGACATACTCTGAGTAATATTGTTTTCTTTGAGTAAATGCTGATATTTTGTCATTTGATAATGCCACCCTTGATCCGAATGGAGTATTGGACGTTCTCCGACTTGTAAGTGATTAAATTCCTCATTCAACATTGTTGTCACAAGGGAAAAAACAGGCCGTTTGTCTACATGATAAGAGATAATTTCACCATTAAAAAGATCTAGAATAGGCGATAAATAAAGCTTCTCTCCAAACAGATGAAACTCTGTAATATCTGTGACCCACTTTTCATTTGGTTTAGACGCTTCAAAGTCGCGTTTAAGAATGTTAGGAGCGATCCTTCCTGTTTTCTCGCGGTAAGAGCGATATTTTTTGAGTCGTACAAGGCTCTTTAAACCTAATTCTTTCATCAACCTATATACGGTCTTATGATTAATAGAATACCCTAGCCTACTCAGCTCTAAAGTAATACGACGGTAACCGTATCTACCTTTGTGCTCATGAAAAATGTGCTTAATTAGTTGTTTCATCTCTTTGTATTTATCAGGGCCTTTAAAAGCTTTCGTCCAGTAATAATAAGTACTACGAGCGATTTTAGCTACCTTTATAAGGTCGACGACCTTATACTCATGCCTTAATTCAAACACTATTTGGGCTTTTTCTCGCTCTTTGATTCCCTTGATGCTTGAACTAAGGAGTTTAGCTTTTTTAAATACTCAATTTCCATTCGTAAGTATTCATTTTCCTTTAGTAGCTCTTCATTTGTCTTGTCTGTATCAAGATTTCTAGTAGGCTTTTTCTTCATTTTTGGACGACTCCTCTTTTTAGGATACAGGTCATCCTTACCTTGTGCTTCAAAGGTTCTTTTCCATTTCGCCACCGTTGAGTAAGAAGGAATATTGAATACATATGATGCTTCACGAATAGACGCTCCTGTTTTTTCCATATAAGTTAATACGTCCATTTTAAACTTCACAGAGTAATTTGTATAGGTCGGCTGTAAACCCTTTTCTCCATGTTTTTGGTACAATGCCACCTTTTATAATATCTGATTTAGTTGAGCTCATTAACTTGGCTGTTTCTCTATATGAGTTGCGCTTATTTAGGTACAAATCAATAGCCTTCAACTTGTCTTCAAATGTATGTCTTGACATAAAAACACCCCAATCATTAGAGTTTCTTTGTCTAACAATTGGGGTGCAGTTCAGAAGAGGTAGTCTTTTCTTTTTTAAAGATATATACGGTATACAAATCTAGTCTAAATAAGGTCAATAAAGTATAGAATCCCATCAATAGGGCAGACTGCTAAAGTTCGGTGGATCATATACAATACCTGTTGTATGTAAATAGCTTTATTTCTTGTTGCAGTTGCAGACTTCCTAACAAGTCTGTTTCTTTTTATTTAATAATTATAAAATGAATAATAAATAACATCTTGAGCGAACTACTCAAGATGCCGTAAGGCATCCTTCCTTTGATAAAAGATGTGTAACAGAAAAAACCTACCTCTTTTGACTTGGAAGAGATAGGTTTTTCTGTTTTTAAGATGTATATCATACACAAAGCAAGTTAACATAATCACCATTATCAGAAATTACATGCTAAAACCCTTTTTTTATTAAGAAAAAATTCATATCTATTAATAAATTAGTAAATATTATCCACGAGGTGATCATTTGGATAAGAATAAGTTAAAACTTACATCTTCCGAAATAGGAACACTATGGGGGGAGTATGTAAACGGAACAATGACAGATGTAGTAAATAGATATATGTTCTCTATTATTGAGGATGAGTCAATAAAGGCCATTTTTGAGGATGCTATCAATACCTTCGCGAAGGAAAAGAAACAAATCGTAGCTTTTATAGAAAACGAAGGGTTTCCAGTTCCAATTGGATTTACTGAGTCTGACCTCAATAAAGGTACCAAAAAATTATTCACTGATATATTCTGCTTGAATTATTTACATATCATGACGTTACATGGCTTGCTAGGACATACAACCTCATTAGGTGTTTCTGTCAGAGAAGACTTACGCCACTTCTACGATTCATGTGATAATGATGCAAAAAGGATGTATCATCAAACGATTGAATTATTACTTGAAAAAGGGGATTTTCAGAGGGACCCTTACTTTTATCCTGCTACGAACCCTGAATATATTTCTAGCCAGGATTTTACGGATGGGTTTTTCGGAAAAGGCAGACGTTTAACGGCAATAGAAATCATAAGTATTTCTTTCAACCTTAAAAAAAGCATTATGGCTAAAACTCTTTCTATTGGATTTAGTCAGGTCGCTCAATCAAAAGAAGTAAGAAAATTTTTAGAGGATTCGGAGAAAACAGCTGATAATCAAATACAATCCTTTTCAACAATAATGCACGCAGATAATTTACCAGTTCCTAAATCATGGGAGACAGAAGTAACAACTTCAACAGACTCCCCTTTTTCTGATAAGTTAATGATGTATCATATTGGTTTCTTATTCCAAGCAGCACAAGCCTATCACGGAGCAGGTTTAGCATCAGCCATGCGAACAGACCTTGTAACAACTTATGAAGGCATCATTCTCAAAAATCTAGTGGTAACAAAAAAATGGTTTAACATTATGGTGAAAAATAAATGGTTGGAACAACCACCACTTGCTCCTAACAGAAAAGAAATTGCAAAAGAGAAATGAGAAAAAACATCCATACAGGTGGATGTTTTCTCTTTTTAAGCTGTATAAGATATACAAATCTAGTTTATATAATACCTCTTTCCGGAACACACGCAAAAAAGAACCCCTATTGGGAAAAGGGGTCAGTCCCAAGGGTTCTGATGAGGTCCTTGTTTCTGCTGTATGCAGCTTTTTATACATCCTTGATCTAACGGTTTTTTCTCCTCAGGTGATTGAAGATAAGATGTATAAAAAGTGCACGTTTTATAAATATGAAAAATAAGAAAAATATAGTACTTATGGTAAATATATAATATTATTTACTTGCGGTGCTATGCATTCTTCAACGAGTATGAATGACAAAAAGCAACCTCCTTCCAATGCCATGGGATATGAGGTTGCTTTTTATTTTGCTTACCTTTTGACTGGACAAATTATCACCTAATACTATATTTTAGATATGTACATGTATATATTTCACTCTTATCAACTATAAAAACAGCTATGATCAACCACACATGTAAGAAAAGCACCTTATTTGACTAAATAAGGTGCTTTTCTCTTTACTAAGTATTAAGAACTCTAACGAATGTCCCTTTTAAGGACTTTTCTAGAGCATATTGATTTAATTCTCTTACTTTGGTGGAGAGCTCTGTTGCTTTCTTCATTCGGACGTTTCCTACCAACACAAAGGGATCGATAATCCGAACCTTTTTCTTTTGGTTTATGTCGTAATCTTTCTCATCATTTATTACCTTTTTGCTTATATCTTTCATTTTTTGTAGTACTTCATGGTCTTTACTGTCAATTAACTTCTTCCAAACTATTTCATCATCCGATAATAAGTCATCAAAATGAATAATCTGCTTGGCCATTGCTATCTTTAATATATCCTTTAGTATGACATACCCATACACATTTGATGGATGAAGAAAGAAGTCAATTACCTCTGTATAATAAGCTTTAACAAACCATTCTGCTGGATCAATTGTTTTTAAACAAATTTTACCGTTAACTACTCTTAATTCATCTACAAACTTACAAGCATCGTCTAAAGAAATCATATTATAGGTAGATAAATCACGAAGTGTGTAATCGATACGGTCTGCACACAGCGAAGGAAGAGGTTGTTCTAATAAGGACCATTTCTCAATAGGTAATATAGACATGAGGTTAAACTCATGCTTTTGTAAAACAGAAGGGATTTCTGATGATTGAATTATTTTTTC
The DNA here is from genome assembly GCF_042787865.1 of Priestia sp. YIM B13486. NCBI lineage: Bacteria > Bacillati > Bacillota > Bacilli > Caryophanales > Bacillaceae > Priestia > Priestia sp. YIM B13486. Next base: position 4,325 of record NZ_JBHZOZ010000002.1, read on the forward strand.
AAATATTTGATCGTGAAAATCCTGTTCTGGATTATCTAAAACAAAATCTATTACATGAGAAAAAGCTGTATGAGAAACGTCATGTAATAAGCCAGCTATTTGTTCTTCTATAGAGCCACCTAATTTTCTAATCAATAGCATGACACCTACAGAATGTTCAAATCGTGTTACATTCCACTTTGGATTCACTAAATAACTTGCGCCACCTTGATGGATCTTTTTCAGCCTCTGAAGGGGCTGAGTATGTATTAATTCTGCTAGGACTGGTTCTAAGTGAAAAGATCCATAAATGAAATCATGAATTTTCATAAAACGACTTCACTTTCCCTTCTTTTATCACATCTATATTCATCTAGTAGAATAACGCTCTGCAAGCTTCTCTTTATGCGAACTGAATATTTCTTCTAAAGAAATATCATATTTGTTAGCAATAACAATCAAGTTACCTAACACATCTCCTAGTTCTTCCGTTAATTCTTTCTTATTTTCTTCCAAAGTTCCAGTTACTTCATCAGGTCGATCCCTTCCAATTTCTAAAGCTCTAATAGCTCGTGCTACTTCACCTGTTTCTTCAGCAAGAAAACCAATTCGAATAAAGATATCTAAATCTGACCAACCTCTCATTTTGTAGTAGTCTTTTACCCAGTGTTGAAATTCTGTTACGTTCATTAAATAGTTCCACCTTCCTTTTTTAACTTCAACTAAGTTTACCAAATCATCCATTATTATGTATAATCAATAACGGTGATTACATAGGAGGGGATCTTTATGAAAAGAATAGCTGTATTTTGTGGATCGAGTAATGGAGCATCTGATCTTTATATTCAAGGTGCAAAAGCTTTGGGCAAAGAGCTTGCTAAACGTAATATTTCGCTTGTATATGGTGGAGCAAGTGTTGGAGTAATGGGTGCTGTGGCTGATGCCGTGTTAGAAGCTGGCGGACATGTCATTGGCGTCATGCCTACTTTCCTTGAAGAAAGAGAAATTTCTCATAAAAACCTGTCAGAGCTTATCGTTGTTAAATCTATGCACGAGAGAAAAGCCAAGATGGCTGAACTTGTAGATGGATTCATTACATTACCAGGTGGTCCAGGTACACTAGAGGAATTCTTTGAGATTTTTACATGGGCTCAGTTAGGATTACATCAGAAGCCTTGCGGATTATTAAATATTAATGATTATTACACACCACTTATTTCTTTATTTAATCACATGACAGAAGAACAATTTCTACAGGAAAAATATCGTTCTATGGCCCTTGTAGATACAGAACCACAAGGTTTATTAGATCAATTCAATACATATCAACCTCCTTCAGTTAAAACATATATCACAAAAGCACAAAGCTAACAAAAAAACAGGATTAGACACTATCTAATCCTGTTTTTTTGTTAGCTTAAAATATAATTTCGTTTACTTCTTTTAATGTAACGAATCTGCCACCTAGCATATTATTATGATGTTCTACTATTTTAGAAGCTGAAAGCGCAGCAGTATCAAATGTGCTATGGGCATCTTTTACTAAGATATTCTCTTTATACCCTAAGCTATATGCTCTTCTACAAGTAGTATCCAAACAAAATTCAGTTTGCATACCTGCAATGACTAATTTTTCGATTTCAAGTTCCTGCAGTTTTTTATGTAAAGTTGTTTGATAAAATGCGTCCCAAGAAGATTTTTGAATAACTGTGTCTGTTGGTAGAGGGGGAACATCCCGATGGATTTCCCATGTGACTTTTCCTTCACTAAGCATACTATCGGAACTGGAGTCTGTATGTTGTATATAGATAATTGGTATATTAGATTTGTGCGCGTTTTCCCTTAGAGAAATAATATTTTTAAGTACTTGCTGTTCATTCCATAAAGACCCACCTTCATAAGAAAACATAATATTTTGAACATCTACAAGCAACAAAGCCTTTCTTTTACTCATTTGATTGTATCCCCCTATTGATTTTTGTGGTAAAAAATTCAAAATAATATTATATCAAATTAAAATCTTATATTATATAGCTTGAACTTATGAAATCTATTCTTCTTCGAGGTGTATATAATATGCACCAATAGCTAATATAATACTGCTTCTAGGAAGTTTACATACTTAAATAAAATTCTTATTTTTAATTCACTAATCTAACATAAATGTTAAAATATGCAGAAAATAGTTAAGGAGAATTACATATGAGAAAAGATTTCAGCAATACGGCTTTAATTATTATCGATGTTCAAAGGGCTTTTGAAGATGAAAAGTGGGGGATAAGAAATAATCTCACTGCTGAAGAGAATATTCAAATTCTGCTAAAGACATGGAGAGAAAAGAAATACCCAATTATACATATTAAGCACTTATCTGATAACGACCATTCAATTTTTCATCCTAGTAAACCAAGTTCAGATTTTAAAGATATTGCAGTGCCAGCTGAAAATGAACCCATTTTTAAAAAGAAAGTAAATAGTGCATTTATAGGAACTGGACTTGAAAAACATTTAAAATAAAACCAAATAGAAAAGGTTGTAATAGTAGGGTTAACAACTCCACATTGTGTCTCAACTACTACTCGAATGAGTGGTAATTTAGAATTTGAAACGTACTTAGTATCAGATGCAACAGCTGCATTTGCAATAAAAGGGGCAGACAATACGTATTATTCAGCTGAACAAATACATAATGTGTCATTAGCTACTTTAGACAATGAGTTTGCTACAGTTTTAACCACAAAACAATTAATCCAAAATTTACTCGGTAAAATAAAGGCTTAATACTTTTATTTTAACTGTATATGCTATACACCTTTAGTTGACATAAGTACAACTCCCTTTAGTAATATAAAAAGCAGAACATCAGATAGGATGTTCTGCTTTTTAAGAAATTAATTTAAAATACTATAAAAACATTAACGTTCATTCTCCTACATTGTTCGATAAGGCATAAACGTTCCGCCAAAAAAATAACTCCATACAACGAGAAGTACAGCAAATAAAATGAACAAGAACCAACCTCTGGCATATGCGTTTAATTCTTGTTTGTTTTGTACCTTTTCTCTGTATTTTCGTTGGACATCATGATGTTTCGATGTATTTTTCATTAGCATTCCTCCCTTGAATTTGGAATAAACAATTGGAGCCAGTGTTATGAAATATAAAACATACTATACATTACCTTTTTTCCTTATAATTATATTTATGAAAGGTGTTTTTTTAGGTTGAAATAATCTTTGTATTAGAATCCCAAAGACTTCAAGGAGCTAGTGAGCTCTTATTACGTTCTCCTTTGCTATTCATATCCATTACCTCTTCTAAGAAAAAGAGGAGAAACACAGCTATAAGCTCAGTTATGGAGGGAATAGTAATGCTTCTAATTAATTCATCAGCAGTATGTATAGCAAACCAGGAAAAGCTACAATCAATGACCAGTCTCGCAAGGAATTTTCTTTTAGAGTTTTTAATTTGTTGAGAAAATGTATTAATAAGAAATATGGATAGTAAATCAACTATAAATCCTATAATAAAAAACAGTAAGAGGAATATTAATAGAGATAGAAATGAGTTGTATTGTACCCCAAATATTTTAAATAAACCAATAAATCCAAACACAAATGCTCCTAGCATTAATGAAATAGCAATAATAACAATTAAAGTTATAAAAATAACAGTAAATGATTTAGTGAAAAAATTAGATATATTGTGAGAGGGTCCAGTTTTCTTTCCTTTCAAGGTAAACATTCACACCCCTTGCTGCTAATTTTTCTTTAATGTATTTATCCTAGCCAATCGTGGGTATAAGCTAGTATTCCTAAGGTGGCTCCAATTCCAGCTCCAAATAAAGTAGCCCCTACTAGTTTTAATTTATTCTTATTATAAGTCATGAAAAACCCCCTTTTATCCAATTATATACAAAAATGGTTTTTAGTAAATGAATCTCTTTAAATGATATAATTAATATGTATATACACCCTTAGTTACCATAAAACAGATTATAGGAATTTATCTGTACATACGTAAAAGCCATTTAAGAATTATCTTAAATGGCTTTTACAGTGTTTATATTATTTCATTTACTCATCAACAATTATCGTATCAGCGTTTATATCCTCGAAACAGAGGTTTACTGTTCTTTGTTTCGCTCTGGTTCTATGTATTGTTCCAGCTGGTATAAGTAACATATCATTCGGTTTTAACACGGCTGTATCCTTATCTTTAAAATCAATTAAAAGTTCTCCCTCCATAATCATAAAAAGTTCATCTGAATTAGAATGATAGTGCCATTTGTATTCGCCTGAAAATACAGCTATACGAAGGCAGTGATTATTAATGTTTGATACAGGAAAATTCACGTGTTGATCTTTAATATCTTTTGTAATTTCTTGAAGATTAATCTTTTCCAGCTCTAATTTCTCTACCATTACAATTCTCCCTTTATATTTTTTCTATAATAAATTCAATGTAATTTCCCCATATACACTAAACCATTTGAACGATTTCCATTCATAGTTGTATATTCTAATTTCTTGTATTCTAAGGTTTCAAATTGATCTATCCATTCTTTCACGCGTTCTTCGCTATGATGACGTAAAATGGCTCCATCTGGTAATTCAAAAACCCCATATTTATGATACTTAGTGAGTCCCTTTTCATAACGTAATTTATTTCTTTCATCACTATTTAGTAGAAAGTCGTTGATGTAAATAATACCTCCTGGCTTTAGTACCCGTTTAATCTCATTTAAAATAGCATTTTGTTCATCACTTTTATGAACACATGTTAAAACTGCAAAAAGTAAGACAGCATCCAAAGAATCATTAGGAAAAGGAAGCTTCCCACTTTGAATAACTTGAAAATCGATTTCTGAGTTATGAGACTTAGCTCTTTTAATCATTTCTTCTGAAAAGTCTACACCATGTAAATTGTTATAATCGTAACTTCTTAATTCCAATAAAGTCCGTCCATACCCACAACCATAATCTAATATGGCAGCATTGTGATTAACATGTGTTAGGAATAATTCAGGTTGAAAAGGCGTAGTAAAATCTTTTTTATTAGCTACTTCATTCCAATATTCATCTTGTTTGATCATCTTTATGAAACATCTCCCTATTGATCTATCAACTTTTATTGCATCATAGCATGTAAAAACATAAAATAATGTGAGATATCTCATATTTTTATAATAGTAGGAGAAAAAATGAAATTTTTAAACGACCCTATGCGAAGTTACTATATCGAGAAATACTCTATTCAATCACTTTTTTCCTTTCCAATTACTCCGTTTATTCAGGTCTGCGAATTTGAACGTGGTGAATTTATCTATAAGGAAGGCTCCTATCCTCAATATATTTATTATCTTGTTGAAGGTAAGGCAAAACTCTATGTTACACACGAAAATGGGAAAGTGTCCTTGATTAATTTTTTACAAGCTCCAACATTTATGGGGGAAGTGGAACTATTAAATTCACAAAGATATTCTAAAGCTATACAAACTGTCACTAAAACCATTTGTTTGGCTATTCATATTAACACCTGTAAAAATAAGCTCTTAACAGATGTAACATTTCTCAGATATTTATGTAGTTTTTTAAGTGAGAAAGCAACTAAAATTTCAGCAAAGTATACACAAAATCAGGCCTATCCACTTGAGAATCGCCTTGCTGCCTTTCTAATATTGTCGGCTGATGATAACTTTTATAAAGAAAAACATACTGAAGTATGTGAGTATTTAGGTGTATCATATCGCCATCTGCTCCATGTACTAGCTCAACTATGTAAAAAAAATATTATTGAAAAGCAGTCGCAAGGCTACATCATTAAAGAAAGAGAATATCTTGAAAAACTAGCTAAATTAAATTGAAAATACTTATAATAATTTTGCTTCAAAATAAAGATAACTATATGTATAATCCATACATTTTTAATTAACATAATGAACTTTCTAGGAACCTAACACCTAAAAAAGATTTTCTATTTCATTGTGGTGCTTCTCATTTGTTCTAAAATGTTCAATATTTTTGTCTACTATTTAAAGAAAATCACTCTACTGAGTGATTTTCTTTGTTTAAGGCTAAACTTATACTAAGAATGAATAGTATAAAATAAGAATCTATGGGTGAAAAATGTATGTTAAAAAAGATTGTTCTACTCCTATCCATATCTTTTTTTGCTTTAGGTGCTCCTCTTACTGTATCAGCACACGCAGTCCTTTTGGATGCATCACCGAAAGAAGGAAGTCAACTAAAGAAAATGCCTGACAAGGTATCATTGACGTTTAATGAACGACTAGGAGAAGGTGTTTTTAATCTTCAAGTACGTAATGACAAAGGAAAGCTTATTACCACTAAGAAAGCAACAATGAATCGATCTCATAAAACGATTTCTTTGGATGTGCCACCTTCTAAAAAAGGGATTTATACCGTTAGCTATTCAGTCATTTCTGCGGATAGCCATCCTTTACAAGGAACGTACGTCTTTTCTATAGGAGAAAAAATAGATCAAGCTATTACGAATGACACTAGTAATCAAGGCGAAAACGGTAAGCACAGTTCTTTGTATAATATAGGTTTTTCTTTAGGACAAACATTCTATTATCTGTCCTTATTATGGTTAGTTGGCTTTGTACTATGGAAATGGTATGTTCCTTATCAAACAGGTCATCAGAAACAAAAGTATAATACCAATGTAAAGTACCTCCAGATTGGTTATATGATTTTTTTACTGATTAGTATAGGAGTCCAAGGTACTGGGCTATTAAAAGATTCTAGCCTTTCCCAAATACAAACATTTGTTGTGCATTCTCCTACTGGTTGGTCGTGGATGACTTGTATTCTTCTTGTATGTGTAGGTTTTCTCTTCCTACTAAAGAATAAATGGTTTGATTTTATGTGGGCAGGTTTGCTGTTAGTAGCTACTACGTTAAATGGTCATGCTATAGCATCAGACGTACCAATCTATACAATGATTTTAGACTTTATCCATTTAGTTACAGCCTCTTTATGGGCAGCTGGGTTAGTTTATCTTTTCATGATATGGCGTAAGGAGAGAGAACAAGCTCTAGCTTTTCTTCCTATTTTTTCGCGTATAGCTTTTGTGAGTCTTATGTTATTAATCCTTTCGGGTGTTCTTTACACATTAAAGCTTCTTCCAGACATAACAGCACTCTTTAAAACCACCTGGGGACTGTTATTGTTAGCTAAAATATTTATGGTCATGTTAGTAGCTGGTATAGGAATACTCATTAGAGAACATCTCCGAAAGAATGATTCACCAAGCCTTGCAAAGTTTTTAATTTCCGACATAAATTTTATGCTGATTATTGTATTAATTGTAGGAACGATTACACACTTAAACCCTGTTCCACATAATGACCCTTTGGTATGGAAAGAAAATAAGCAAGACATAGAGTTTCTCGTGAAAACGTCAACCTTATCTCCTGGCAAGGATTCTCTCTGGGTAACAGCATCTTTACCACAGGATGGATCTTCTATTCAATCGATAGACATCGCACTTTCTCCTAAAAATACAGGAGAGCTTGCAACCATAGATGTGCCCTTAAAGGAAAGTAAAGGAGAAAATCGGAAGAAACAACAATTACAGTATAAGATGTATGAAACAAACAACCTTGTCATTCCTTATGCGGGAAGATGGCAAATTGCCGTACGGCTTGTTACATCAAACCTAGATGAGGTTGTGATTTATAAAGACATCGTTGTTTACGATGTTAAATAATGATTTTAGAAAGAAGGAAACGAAATGAAAAAACAAGTAGCAGCTCTTTTATCTACATTCATTCTTTCAACCATTGCATTTGCAGGAACGGCGAGTGCTCATGTTGTCGTATATCCTCAAGAAGCAACACAAGGCTCTTATGAAAAATTTACTGTACGTGTTCCAACTGAAAAAGATATTGCAACTACAAAAGTAAAAGTCGAGATTCCAAAAGACGTAGAAATATCTCGATTCGAGCCTAAAGAAGGATGGAAATATGAACTTCAAGAAGACTCTTCAGGTTTGATTACAAGTGTGACATGGACAGCTACCGATGCAGGCTTGTCGCCTACAGAGTTTGGGGAATTCAGTATGCAAGGAAAAGTAGGCGATAATGCTAAGAAGATTGTTTGGAAGGCCTATCAAACATATAAAGATGGATCAACAGTAGCATGGGAAGGGCCAGCTGATGCAGATACACCTGCATCTATTACAACGGTAGTAAAAGGAAACGGAGCAGAGGGAGATTCTCATATATCAGCTACTAACGAAACCACTGCAGGTAATGAAGTTACTAACGATGACTCAAATTCTGCACTTCCTACTACTCTTTCCATTGTTGCCTTAGTATTAGGCATTGTTTCATTAATTTTAAGTTTAAGAAGAAAGAAGCAGAGCTAGTTATTAAAGGTTTGACTAAACAACAATCTAAAAACGCAGGTTAACGTTTGTTAATCTGCGTTTTCTATTCTTATTTATTGATTATTACGATATACATAAGGGTCATCTGGTTTTTCTTCACGTTTTACTTTTGTTATTTTTACAATGGGAATTGTCTTTTTAAATGGTTGATAATACATCGTACTTACTTCACCAGTTACCGTTACCCAATCATCATTTTTAAATGATACATCATCCGGAAATTGAACTAACATCCCAAACACGCCTGAATCAGCTATACAATGAATAATCCCAAAACGAAATAAAAAGTACTGATTGTCTTTTAATTCTTTGGTGTGGTACATAAATCCCTTAAACTTAATTTGTTTTCCAGTAAACTCACCAGGATATCGATAAATGGTTTCCATTGCATTTAAAAACTCTTCATCTTCTAAATTAATGGTTTTTCCTTTTGAAAACTTTTTTAAATCTTTATGAATCATTTTATCGTATGCATCTTCTCCATAAAAAGAACTCGTATCTGGTTGTAGAAACTGATGTGAGGAGTAAGGATCTTTTTTATCATAAATAGGAAAATGAAATCCTTTCGCTTCAACAATATTTGAATCAAGTGTAGCTACAGGCAAAAAGAAGACAGTTAATACAGGTAAGAAATAAAGAGGATACCAAGCCCATCTTTTCCACTTGTTTGATGATTCGTGACTATGGCCACAGCTACAGTCATCATCATGATTATGGTGATGATCCTTTTCATCCGTTCCTGTCATATAAAACACTAACTCTGCAATGGTTAGGAACCATAGTAAGAAAATGGTGCCGAATGAAATCCATGAATATTTCATGTTAATGTATTTTGAAATATCTCCAGTTGCATGAAGATGCATAAATATCATAGTAAAGCCTAATAAAATTAAAACTCTAAACATAAATGTCCCTCCTTTTTAATGAACGATTAATAGAGATAGGACTAGTACCAGAATAAACACGTATGCAAATAGTGAAAAAACAAATTTTGTCTTAAATTGACTCAACATCATTAATGTATTTTTTATATCAAACATAGGGCCAAATACTAGAAAGGCTATAATTGCACTATCGTTAAATGTGCTTCGAAATGATGAAGCAATAAAGGCATCAGCTGAAGAACATAAGGATAAAATATAAGATAAACCCATCATAACTACATTTGAAGATACTGCTCCGTGGCCGAGAGCCATGAGGGTAGAGGTCTTCACATAAGTTTGCATGGCGGCCGCGATTAACCCACCGATAATGACAAATTTCCCAACAGAAAAGAATTCATCAATAGTATGTTTAAGAGCATCTCCTATTTTTTCACTCATCTTCTTAGAAGCAGTGTGTACATGTATTTCATTTTTAACTTGTGGTGTTTTAAATTGAAAGGCTAAAATTAAACCTACTATTAAAGATACAAGAAAGGCAACAACACCACGTTCAATCATGATTTTCCAATCGTTACCGAAAGCCACAAATGTCGCAAATAAGACAACAGGATTAATAATAGGCCCTGTTAACATGAACGGAATAGCAGCATATAAGGGAACACCTTTTGCCATTAAACGCCTTGTAATAGGGACAATTCCACATTCACAAGCTGGAAATAAAGCTCCAATTACACTTGCTAGAACAATTGCCCCAAATTTATTTTTAGGAATAGCTTTTGCCATCATTTCGTCTGTTACAAAAATTTGAATAATACCAGAAATAATTACACCTAATAATATAAAAGGTAGAGCTTCAATTAGGATACTAATAAATATGGTGTTCATTTGTAAAAGAGATGAACTCATTATACTCACTCCAACTAAGAAATAATCATGTTGCTTTATATTCGAATTTTCTGTTTGTTTTTAAACATAGAAAAAGCCCCTTTAAATAGAAAGTAATATCACTTACAAACAGTGATATTACACTATTTATATAAAGGGGACAATCTCAAAAAAAAATAAATATATACAATAGCCGTAATAAAAAAATATCTTTATAACATAAACAACTAGCAGTCTCTAGGAAAGTGAGCTTAATCAAAACCCTAAAGACCATATTATTTAAAAATATCCTTTAATATTTACATTAACATTTCTTTTTACATTTGTACTTTACCATAGAAAAATGAAAGAATGGTGAAAAATATTTTAACAATTTTTTACTTTTGGTTCTAATCAAAAATTTTGCAGTACTTTAACACTATAATCTGAGTATATAACTGTTTTAATGGTGTATAGCTTATCTTCAACAGTAAATCTATTATAGAATGCTTTCTATTCACCAGGACCTATCAGCTGTTCATCTTGATAAAGTTCATATACGTAGGGGTTATCAGGTTGATGTATGGACTCAATCTGTTGAATTTGAATATATGGAACGTCCTCTTGATTGTACGTAGCTTTTTTAACTATTCCTTTTATATGAACCCAATTGTCTGTCTTAAATGTAGAGGCATTCTCTATAGTTGATAGCATTCCATAAACGGATGCATCTGCCACACAACATGATATGCCAAAACGAGCTACCACAAATTGATTATCTTTAAATCCATTTTCACGGTATACAAATCCATCGACCTCAATTTTTTTGCCTATAAACTGATCTACATTATTTTCAATAATACTCATCACAGGAATATAATCTGTATTATTTACATTAATGCTCTTTTGTTTTAGTAGCTTTTTTTCAAGTAATTTATAAAATCCTTTAGGTGGGATTTTAGGCGGAGAAATATTACTTTGATGCTCTAAGGGAACGTTTTTTGGTACTTCTTCTGAATCACCAGCTAATACCTTATTCGTGTATTCTTCTACTTTGAAATTAGTAGATTTAACTTTATTGCTTCCTTGTTGAGCTGGTTGCTCGCCAGGGAGATTAGCTGAAAACTTCACTCCTCTTTTTACTGCAACTGAGCTGTCAAGTGTATGATTTGAAAATAAAAAGCCCGTCATAATAGGTAATAGAAATAAAGAGTAAATAAACGTTGTTCGAATTTTTCCTTTTTCCGTATGATCATGACCGCATTCACAAGATGAATCCTTATTTACACTACTTCGCCAAATTTGTATAATTCCCAACAAAAAAAACGTACCAGAAGAAAACAATATAAAAGGCATCATTTTAGGCGCAATAAATTGAATGATTTTACCTGTTAATATGAGTTTAAACATAAGGAGGGAAAAACCAATTAGTAATATTCCCCTTATATAAATGATAAATTGCTGATCAATTTTATTCATACCATTTCTCCTATCTACTAACTATTCCATAAGTCATGACGATAAGATACACAATCACAGTAATGATAAGAATCAGACTAAATGCAAAACGTTTTTTAAAAAAGGACAATAGCATAATGGTGTTTTTAAAATCCATCATTGGTCCATATAGTAGAAAGGCAAGAAGAGCTGTAGGTGAAAATGTATGAGAAAAAGATGAAGCAACAAAAGCATCTGCTTCTGAACAAAGTGAAAGTACATAAGCAAATCCCATCATAACGGCAGAAGACATATAGTCATTGCTTGCAAGGTTCGTCAATAGTTGTCTATCTAAAAAGGTTTGAAATAGACTTGCTACGAGTGCACCAAATAATAAGTATTTGCCCATGTCGAAAAATTCATCACCGGCATGATATAACGTTTGTTTTAATTTGTTATCTACGTTTGCTTCTTCATGTTCATGAACGTGTACATGTCGTAGCTGATTTGAATTTTTAAAAAAGAAATAAACGGATAAACCAATTAATAGACAAGCCACAGCAGCCAGGCCCATACGACTGTAAACGATGGACGTATTTGACTGGAATGCATAAAAAGTAGCAGCAAAGACAACGGGATTTAAAATGGGTGCCCCAACTAAAATGACAATGCCGATATGAAGAGGCATTCCTTTTTTTAATAACCGCCTTATAACTGGAATAATGGCACATTCACAAACCGGTAAAAGAGCACTTACTAGAACAGCTGGTAAAAGGGCTATATACGGATTTTTTGGAATCAGACGTTGAATGAATGCTTCTGAGACAAATACTTGAATAAGGGCAGATGCAAATACTCCCAGTAAGATAAAGGGGATAGCTTCAAGTACAATGCTTAAAAAAATAGAGTTTACATTTAATAAAGATGCTGGAATGGCTAAATCATTTGTATTTATATCAACAAAGAAAAAACAGTAACCAAAAAGCATTAGTAACAGCACACCAATTAGGTCTTTACTTACCTGTGATAGAGTTGTCATAATCTATCGTTTCACCTCCAATTACTAGAACTATATGATAGAGTTTGAACAAGTTATGCACCTAATAAAAAAGAGTTAATATAAAAAATTTATTTAAAAGATAAAAACCTCGAAAATAGTGATTATATCCCCTTCTCAAAACGTAATGATTACGATTTTTTATATATATTATGTGAAAATTATAAGATATATAACTGAGAAAAATTAATACATTTAGTTTTTTCATTTCTTATCTTAGCATCATTGAATTTAGCACTAGAATATAGTGAGAGTGGATATATGAATTATTTATATGGTGGAATCTTCCTGTTTGTTGGCCTATTTCTAATCAATGTTTTGTTTTCGTATCAAAATAAGCATATTGATTTAGCTTTTGAAACTACATTAAAATACCAAATTTATGCTTTCCCGTTATTTTTAATCGCTAATATGTTAAATTGGATATGGAATCAAATTTGGGTTTAAAGCTGTTCATAACTTAACATTTGTTTTACTGACATCGAAAGGGATGGAAGTAATAATTGCCGTATTAATGAGTTACCTTTTCTTTAAAGAAGCTCCTACGTGGAAAACCTTACTTGGAATTTTTATTATGGCTATAGGGGTAGTTATTTCTAAAATGAAGTAGAGAGGGTGACAATTCGGTATAAACTAATTAAAAAGAAAGAGGTATTATAAAAAATCAATAAAATATTCTTTACCTATCAAATAAAGAGACTTTAAACATCTAAAGTAAAGAAAAAGAATGAAAGAATAACACCTTTCATTCTTTTTTATATAGATTAATTCTTTTTATAAAAAATATATCTATCATTATCCTAAAACAGAGATAATTTTATTGCTTACTTGCGCGTAATAAAATTTACATTATTTTAATACTTATATTGTTATAAAATATATAAGTTGGTAAAATAAAGAAAAATGATTGGTGGTATCTAAATATTGATGAGCATTAAAGAGAAGATACTGATGAAGCATGTAGAAAGAAAACTACATAAGTTACAAATTGATCTTGTGCATTTTATTCCAGGAAGAATTAGACTTCGTTCATCTGTTTGGAAAGGGGATAAAAAGCTAGTTGAATTAATCATTTTAAATTTGAAGTCTCAACCTCTTGTCTATGATGCAGTATTTACACCAGATACCGGGAGTTTAATTATTACATATAAGGGTTCTCATATGACAAATAACAAAGAACTTGAAGAATGGTTTCAACTTATTGAACAAATATACCAAGAAGAATATAGAGCCTAAGGAAAGGGAGGAATGGGCATGCTTCCTACTGTAATTGGTTTAGGGGCCTCTTTTATTGCTCCAAAAATTATGTCTCAATTCCGTGATCAAAAAATAAAAGTATTGCATGCGATGCCGGGGCGACTGCGTATACAATGTGACAGTTGGAAGCACCGTATCATTGCACATGCTCTAACGGAAGAAGTAAAAAAACATCCTCTTATTTTAACGTCGGAAGCTTCAGAACTAACCGGAAGTTTGCTGCTTCAATTTGTTGTACCTCATATTAACCAGGAAGAGCTAGATGAGCTGATGAGTTATATCGTACAAATAGCAGCTAATGCCACTTTAAACAAAGATGCTACATTGATGAATGGCATGACTAACACACTTGGATTTATAGATAAAGGAATTAAAAAGCAAACTAATGGCTTTGCTGACTTTGATAGTTTATTTGTTCTCTTTTTATTAGGAAAAGGGATTCAGACGTTTGGAAGTGCGCCTGCTTTTTCTGCAAGCTTACTTTATTGGTCATACAACATCATTAAAGAGAAGGGGGAAAAGAACAGGTGATGATGTTTGGGGTAAAGGTAGCTCATTCTCTTCCTGGAAGAACCCGATTTTATATACCTAAACGATTAGAAATAAGTCGTATTGAAGCTTGGCTACGCTCTTTCCCAGGCGTATATTCTGCAAACTATAATCAAGTAACCGGAAGTCTACTCATTTATCATTATATTAACCTTTCTTTGGATAAACTAAAGTCTTTTACCCAGAAATATAGACATACAATCAGTCAAGTAACATCTTCATGGAAAAACTTCGTCCCTGTTATAGCTTGTGGAACCGTATTTTTAATTAACTGGTACCTGCAACGTTCTTCATACTCTCCTATAGTAAAGGCAGTTTCTTATTGGATTAGCTCTCTTACTGCTATTAGTACTTCCTATGATGTAATTAAAGATGGTGTTGTTCATGTCCTAAAAGAACGCAAAGGGAATGCTAATACATTAACAGCTGCTTCTATATTCGCTTCTTTGTATATGAAGAATCCAGGATCGGCTTTAATTATCACTTTGATGTCTACTATTAGTGAGCTATTAACAGACTATACGTCTGAACAAACCAAGCATTATATTCACTCCGTTCTAAAATTAGATGTCTCATATGCCTGGAGAGTAAAAGAAAAGGGTGTTGAAGAAAAGGTTTTAGTCGAGGATATTCAAGTTGGTGATAAGGTTGTAGTTTTTACTGGAGAAAAGATCCCCGTGGATGGAATCATAATAGAGGGGAACGGTACAGCAGATGAAGCTTCAATTACTGGGGAGTATATGCCACGAGAGGTAAGTGGTGGAGATAATGTGTACGCTGGAAGTGTTTTGCAGAGTGGACATGTTACTGTAACAGTTGAAAAAGTAGGAGAAGATACATCCCTCTCTAAAATTGTGAAACTGTTGGAGGAAGCACAAGATAAACGCGCTCCTATTCAAAATATAGCCGATACAGTAGCTGAAAAAATGGTTCCTGTTTCTTTTGGTTTGGCACTGCTTACATTTTTCTTCACTCGAAACCTTAACAGAGCGATGAGTATGTTAGTTATTGATTTTATTTGCGGAATTAAATTATCAACGGCCACAGCTTTATACGCATCCATTGGACGTGCTGCAAAAGAAGGGGCTATTGTTAAAGGCAGTGATCATATTGAAAAGATGTCTAAACTAAATACAGTTATTCTTGATAAGACCGGAACTATTACAGAAGGAATGCCTGTGGTTCAGCAAGTAATTGCTGCTGAAGGCTTTAATCAAGAAGATGTCATTCGTTTAGCTGCAGCAGCTGAGAAAAATTCTACCCATCCTATTGCTGATGCAATTATGAAGCAAGCGAAAGAATGGAACATTTTAATTCCTATTAGAGACAATAATGCTCAAGTAGAAACAACGGTAGGAAAAGGAATTTCCACTTGGCTAAATGGTAAAAGAGTTGTTGTTGGAAGTTTACGCTTTATGAATGAATTAAAAGTCAAAACAACCAACTTACTTCAACACATGCAAAACGACGAAAATGTGATTTATGTAGCTTATGATCAAACACTTGTAGGAGTAGTTAGCATTTTTGACAAAATACGTTCTGGTATGCACCGCGCAGTGAATAATCTTCGACATCAAGGTATCAACGACATCATTATGCTTACTGGAGACAAGAGAACGGTTGCAAGAGAGATGGCGCGTCGCTTAAAACTGAACTGGTATCATGCAGAGGCTTTGCCAGATGATAAAGCCTTTTATGTGAAGAAGTATGGGAGCACAGGAGCTGTCATGATGGTAGGTGACGGCATTAACGATGCACCAGCTTTAGCTCATGCTCATGTAGGTGTAACGATGGGTGCTAAACGAACAGACATTGCTTCAGAAGCCAGTGACGTTATTATTACGTCTGATAACCCAGAAATGCTTTCTGAGTTAGTTGGACTATCTAAAAAGACCATGAACATTATTAAACAAAACTTTATTGCCACGTTTACTATTAATGGTATTGCAATTTTATTCGGTGCTTTAGGTATCTTCTCTCCAATTGTGGGAGCAGCTATTCATAATGCGGCTACTATTGGTGTAGTAATAAATAGTGCAAGAATTTTATGGTTAGGGAGGGAAACTAATGAATCCCAAATTCTACGTTCTGCATGATATACCAGGTCGTATTCGATTTCATATCCCAGCATTGAGAGATAAGAAAAATCATGTGGAAATAGAGCATATGTTTTCTGCTTTAAAAGGTATAACGAGTGTGAGAATAGAACCCACCATTCAAACTATGCTTATTTACTATGATGTTTCACAACTTTCTCGCAATACCATTTTTCGTTATGTATCTATCTTTTTTCAGCAAACGCGTTTAGATCCATTAGATGATATTATGATTCAAATGGATCCTGCCACACGAAATGATTGGCTACGTACATTGTTTTCTGGAGGATTACTTCTACTGGCAGGTATTCGAAAATCATCTTTTTATAAACCAGATGCACTCGTATATGGAGCAGTAGTTACAACAGGCTATACGGTCTTATCCCATGGTACGAGCAATAAAATGAGGCACCCAGATATTTTAACCGGCATTGTTACGATGTTATCTCTAGGGCCATCAAATATGCTATATGTAGCGATGATTACATGGATTGTGAATGTGTTGGAATTGTTACATGAAAAGCAGAAAGTGCAATCACAAAAGCTATCTACAATTACGTAAGATATTCATTCATACCTTTTGTATGAATTGATATAAAAAACTTAGGATTATGGGGGAGTTTTATAATGATTAATCGCGATTTTCTAATGGGATTTGTATCAGGAACAGTGGTAGGCGCAGTAGGCTACCGTTTATATGAACAAAACGGTGGGCAATTACAACGTTTGGTTCAACCTAAACAGGCATATGGTGGACAACAAACTATTTCATCTTATCAACCTTCTATGGAAGAGCTTCAAGCACAGAAAGAGCGTCTAGAAGATATGATTGCTGAATTACAAGTAAAATAATGATAAAAAGAGTGAGGGATAGTTCCAGGCTAACTCTCACTCTTTTTATTCATAATGAGGGAATCATTTTTAAATGATGAAACGCTTATTTACCGTACGCTAAAAAGTTTCCCGTGGTAAACTCTTGTTATTATTATATTCTGCAATTTAAAAATTATCAATAATTATAGAGGGAAATGTTCTAATTTTACAAATGATCAGAAGGAGCAATTTACTTTTTATTTATACAGCGTTAAAAAGTTACAAATAAAATTCTAGACTTTACCTCTATAACTTTTGAAGAAAATTGAACGTACCGACCGTAAAAGTATACCTTTAAGGACTTTTCTTTTTCTTAAGAAATCTATCATCTTTATCGTTCGCTTAAGTTATAAAAAAAATTACGAACGTCTTCTGAAATTCGTGCACTTTTACAAACGTTTTTAGTTATACATCTATGCACATTTCTTTTAGATAAAAAACTTCTCTCTTTATCATTCATTTAAATTCTTTAAATATTTTTGTTTGCCCCTGAAAAATATAGTATATAAGTTTATTTTTTTACATTTAATAACAAATAACAGGTATATATTCCTTATTTATACAAAAAAAGATAAAAAATACAAAAAAACTTTTGAAATAAAAGGAAACTTATAATATACTGAAAAATGTGAAAATTTAAAAATAATTGACCCTTTGATGATTCGGAGGAATCTAGTTGAAAAAAGCAAAAGAAAAGATTGTCTATTTGGAAGATTCTTCAGTGATCTTGGAGCAAGCTAGATTAATTGCAAATTACGATATTGATTCAGTTTTACTTAGTAATACGTTTACAAGTCGTGCAAAGGAAGCAATTGAAGTTTTGAATGAAGAGTTTGGAATACAAACAAATTTACTTCTTCCAGTGTCCTCTAATCAAGCTTTTACGGATGATTATTTAAAGGAAATAGAGAAGATCCAAGCTAAAAGTATAATTTTAAAACTAGGTTATTGGGGGATATCAAATAATTATATGGACCCTGGAGGGGTTCAATATAATTGGAATTCAGCTGTTGATGAGTTAAAAGAATGGTTGTCTGTAAACCACAAAAATATAAATGTCCCAATTGCTCTTCACCCGGTAAGGCAATTAGGACTGCCCCCAATGACATTTTATGATGAACTAATTGGAGCTCTTTCTTCTTTTGATATCCCAATTTCAATAGATCTAGGAATTCTAGCATCTGATATTCATAATTGGGGAGATGTTTATAAAACGGAAATATTAAATAAGTTAGATGGAAATATTTCTATCGATTTATGTTGGGCTAGTGCCATAAGAAATTCAAAAAATGCAACGATTCCTTGTGCTTGTGAACAAGTTGATGGGGTGGTATGGGATCTTTGGGATAGACTACAAGATCCTGAAAGAAGATTACTAGTGATGACTGATAGACTTTCTAGTAATGAACAAATAGAGAAGGATCTATTATTATTAACGACTTAAAGGAAGTGATTAAATGAATACCCTATTAAAGCCTATAGCGAAGCAAGATTTGCTTATTAGAATGAGTATTGATCCTTGTTGGAGTCCAGAGATAAAAAATGGACCTTTTCAACAAATGGTTAAATTAATCGGAGATGAAAGCCTACTTGATGTAAATATAGCAGCTCTTCATGCTGAACGTCGAGGTCGCTGGCTACAAATTTTAGCACAAGTAAAACCGATATACCAAAAAACATTTTTGTATTTAGGAGATAATGAGGAGTTTGTAGACGATGTAATTTTTCAAACGTTCCTTTCAAGTAATTTTCTTTGGGAGGCGGAATATAGTTTACCACATCCATTAGGTTATGGACGTGGTATTGAAAAAGCAACACCATTTATTTATTTTTTACGTTCACAAAGTGAAGTGTTATTAAAAAAAGTTCTTGAGCTTGCGGAATTGGAATACGCAATTTTTAAAGCTGCATACCATCTACCTAGTAAACAACCATCTGGTATGGAAGATAAATTATATATATCCCCTGCGGCTACCTTAATGTCTGTAAAAAACGATGTACTTAATATTTGGGAGGGGAAAGAAATACTGGAATCCCCATCTGACGTCTATTACATGATTTCTCCTACTGGACGTAATTTCCGTCTAACAGAAGAGATTTTTATGTTTCTTCAATCCTTTTCTAATGGACGTGAAATAGGAAGTCTTACGGAGAGGGAAAGAAAAATATTAAATACAGCTTTAGGACTTAGAGCCCTATGTGAGGATCCAAGTGAGCTGGAGAGTAGGCTTCTAAAACATCCGTGAGTACTGCATAACGCGCCTGTAGTGAAATACATTAAGAGGGAGTGTTAAACATGGAAAAAGATAAAAACGAAAAAGAACTAACGTTAAATGAATTACAGGAGCTAGTAGCTCCTGGATTTTTTGAAGCAGATACAAACGGTGGCTTATCAG
This sequence comes from Priestia sp. YIM B13486, assembly GCF_042787865.1. Taxonomy (NCBI): domain Bacteria; kingdom Bacillati; phylum Bacillota; class Bacilli; order Caryophanales; family Bacillaceae; genus Priestia; species Priestia sp. YIM B13486. The sequence continues at coordinate 24,135 of NZ_JBHZOZ010000002.1, forward strand.
ATGCGATTATAGGACCGTTATTGGGACCACGAGTAGATAATTAAAGTTACTAATTTATATTGTCTTAAAAACCTGAAAATGGAATAGGAGTCACTTCACTACAAGCGCGTTATGCATTGCTCATGTGTAAATTAATAACAGATAGGATGGGTTATTTCATGTGTGGAATCGCTGGGTTTTTAGGAAATGAAAGAGAAGGGCTTCCAGTTGTACTGGAAGCTTTACATAAAATGATACACAGGGGTCCAGATAATCTAGAAACTAAGGAGGATGGAGAAGCTGTTTTAGGGGCCGTACGTTTGTCTATACGTGATAAACGTGAAAAAGCCCACCAGCCATTTGTATCCTTCACTGGAAGATGGATTATAACTTTCAATGGAGAATTGAATAATCACGATTCCTTGAGAACAATGCTGGGTGAGGATTACTCTTGGCGAACTGAGAGTGATACAGAAACAATAGCAACAGCTCTGGATGCAAAAGGTTGGGGTGTCTTAACAAAATTACAGGGAATGTTTGCGATAGCTGCATGGGATACTTTAACAAAAACATTGTATTTAACCAGGGATTTCCCTGGTATCAAGCCACTGTATTGGGCAGAAACAAAAGCTGGATCATTTATCTACGCCTCTGAGTTCCAAACAATTTGTGGAATGCTTCGTAATTTAAAAGACCCACTTACTATTTCATCGCATAAAGTGGTGGAGTATATGATGTATCGGGACACTTTACTTGAACCAGAAACTTTAATTAATTCTATAAAAAAAATATCCCCTGGTGAGGTTCTTGCACTTAATGCAAGAATGAAACCAAAATGCCTACATCTTTTTGAACATATTCCTAATCCGTCAGGTTCGCTTGATGAACTTGAGGAAAAGTTTATAACCACAATAAAAAGTAATATAGAATTCAATCAAAAAATGGGGATGTTTTTATCTGGGGGAGTGGATTCAAGTACAGTTTTAGCAGAATTAGTACATCAAGGAGCAAACATAGAAGCATTTTCATTGAGATATGAACAAACAGGAGCATACTCTTACTCAGAAATACCATTTAGTAGACATGTTTGTAAAAACCTATCTGTGCCACTACATGAATTAGAGCTAACTGAAAAACGTTTCATGGAAGTATTACCTACAGCTCTTTCTCGACAAGACGGTTTTTCGATGGATCCTACAATTGTCGCATACCATGAGCTAGGGGAAGCAGCAGCCAGAGAAAATATTAGAATAGTGGTAACAGGTACTGGAAGTGATGAAATATTTGGGAGTTATGAGTGGTTGCACTCTGAAACAATAAATCATTTTGATCAATGGATGCGTCCAGCAACAATGCCCCACTTTATTCAAATTGATCCGTTGCTTTGGGATAAAGTTCAACTTAAGAGTTTTTTAAAACGTAAAGATTTGATAGAAAATTTTCAACAGCAAGGGTTTAGTCTTCCTGAATCAATTAGGTTGTTTGGTTTATTTCACTTGGAGGCTGATGCATTACCGAGGGTGGATTTAGGAACAATGGCTTCCTCAGTAGAGTGTAGAGTGCCCTTATTAGATCAAGAGTTTATAAATACTGCCTTATCTGCCCCACCTGATACAGAGAAAAATGTTTTTCGGAGCCTTGGTATTAATCGAATACCAACTGAAATACTAAATCGTCCAAAGTGTGGCTTTCCACATCCAGTATTTGTGTGGGCTAAACATGGGGAGTTAGCGAATAGTATATATAATTTGCTATCTGAAGGACAATTTAGAGAATTTATTAATCAGGATCATCTAAAAGGCTTTTTTCAGGATGAATCATCACTATTAGTAGATAAACCTTCGGCTTATTTGTATGATTCAGCAAGCTCACTATGGTATTTATTTTCATTCGCACTCTGGTGTGACATAAACAGATTGAAAGTTGACATTTGAAACTTTATAAAAAAGGGGCTAAATTCTATGAAACTCGAAAATAATCTTAAAATTGAGGATAAATTTCTGGGGGTTGGGGTTGCTTGGGTAGATAGTCCAGAATATATTGATTTTATCAAGAACGAATTGGATCCCAATCATAATTATTTAGAAGTACATTTACCAACATCGATTAAGAATGTACCAGAGGATTTCCCTAAAATTGCCCATTGCAGTACACTACCACTTGCAGACCTTTGTTCGCCTACAAGCAAACTTATTAAGGATGTATTTTATCAAGCTAAAACACTCAATGCCAAATGGATTGGTGAGCACTTGTCTATTTTAGGCACTACCACCGGAGTACAATTTGGTTATATACTAGCCCCTATTCATGAAGATGGACTACAAGCGAGGATCGTAGAAAGAATTAGGAATTATCAAGAAGAATTTGGTGTACCTTTTGTAATTGAGCTAGGTCCCCGTTATCACGCATGGGGTGGGCAAGACGTATTTGAAGATTATAAATTATTGAGAAATATTTCAATGGAAGCTGGTGTACCAATCATTCTTGACATTCCACATACATTTGCAACCGCAAATGCCTTTAATGTTTCTTTCGAAAAAATTCTAGATTTTCTGGATGGAGCACAGGTATGTGAACTCCATATCGGAGCAGATGGTGTATCAAAAAGGCGTAACATTACTTTCGACGACCGTTGGGAGCAGTTAAAAACTTGTTTGGAACGATTCACTGGAATAAGAGGAATCACTGTGGAACTGGGAAAGAATACACCATTAGATGCTTATTGCAATACAGTAAAAAAAGTTACTGAACGTTTAAAAGCTTTATCTGTTTAATATTTGGGAGGGGAAAAAGTGATTAACCTTGAGCAATCTCAATATTTAGAACCTCAATCAAAACAAGTAACAGAAGACTTGCATCGGCAGCTTTTAGCATTGAGAAATTATAAAGCATTGGAGTTAATTAACCAATCCAATGAAAAATATGACGTACCTTGGTTATCCAATGCACTTAAATCTTTGACCAATCTTGATACAAGGGGTAGAGATATTATTTTAAACCATCCATCAGTATATCTATGGATTGAGAATGCAAAAACAGTATTAGAAAAAAATTGTGAAAAGCAAGATGAATGGAGATTTAAAGGATTCATTTATCTATGCATAAATATTTGGTTGAAATTCAATATAGTTCCTGAAATTCCTCCTTTCACTTGCTTAATAAGTAACGAACTGGTTAACAATTTAAACTTGTATAATAAGAAAAAACTTAATGTCGATTTTTCAGGATTATCAGCAGTTAACATATCTATTAAAGAAGATACTCTCTTTATAACAAATGATACGTTCTATAAGTCATGGAAAAGTAGGGAATTAGGGAATACGATAGATTATTATCCTTTTTTTTGTAATCAAACTTTATGGACTAGCAGTTACCTAGATATAATTACACCGTCTGAGTTGCGGATGGATAAAATGGAATTAATCGAGGAAATATCAGAGGATATTTCTGTACTTTTTACTGAAGCATTAGAGTTGGTAGAAACTTGTTGGCCAGAAATGCATACTGAAATAAAAGAAAATGTAAAACATATTGTATTTTTTAAACCACCAGGGTTGCCTTTCTTTTCAGATTTTCGTGTACATGGTGTTATTTTTGCCTCCCATTTGAAACGACCTTTGATTAATGCTGCAGAATGGCTTATTCATGAAGCAAGTCATATCAGGCTAAATACTTTGATGTGTGCTCGTCCACATTTAATTGATGATATGAAGGCTATCTATCCTTCACCGTGGCGTGACGAATTGAGGCCCCTTTATGGTATTTATCATGGATGCTTCGTACATTCTCGTCTTTTAAAGTTTTATCGTTTTTTAACTAAGGACAATAGTCCTTTTAAAACTATTGCATTAAAAGAAATAGATAGAATAACTAAAGAATTAGAAAAGGGACTATTAATTATAACTGAAAATGCTAATCTAACTTCCGAAGGTATTTCATTAGTAAAAGAGATGGAACAAAATCTTACTAGTTAACATTTCTCAAATATGAAATGAACTATTAGTTTTTTTAGGGGGTTTTTTGTTGTCGCTTAAATTACCATTCACTAAATTTAAACCTCTTTTCAAGCAAAGAAACTTTGCGTTAGTCAGCGTTTCGGAAGCTATTTCTTCACTCGGAAATATGGCTCAAGGAATAGCTTTGGCTGCTTATGTCTTTACATTAACTCAATCAATAATAGTTTATAGCGCATTTCTACTTATTCGCTTTGCACCTCAATTTGTTTTGTTTTCACTTGCTGGTAGTATTGCTGATCGTTATTCTCGTCGATATATTACCACTATAATTAACATTCTTCTGGCTATATTTAGTTCTTTAATGGCCATAAATTCTGAAAATACATCAATAATTTTAATCATGTCTCTTTTAATGGGAATTGTAGATTTACCGTATCGTCCAGCTCTATCAGCTAGTATACCAGGACTTGTTAAAAAGGATCAATTACCACTTGCCAACGGATTTATGGGGGTTTTAAATAGTTTGGCAAGAGTAATTGGAGCTCTTTTTGCTGCAGTCGGTTTGCTAACTGGTGGAGTCGTGTGGCTACTAGCATTCAATGCACTTACCTTTTTCATTGCGGGAATTATAGCTTGGATTTCATTGCCAACAGAAAATGTGGACGAAGATAATTCAGAAGGGGAGCCTTCTTCTAATGAAGAACAGAGATTATTGAATAAAAAAGGATTAGCTGCAAGTTTTTCTTATTTATGGGGTCATCAAACACTGAAATATTTAGTTTTTGGGTCGTTTTTGGTTTGGGGATGTTTAAGTCTTACCGATGTTCTACTTGTACCACTTTTAAATGCAACTGTGGAGAATGGAGAAAAGTATTATGGACTTTATAGATTAATTGCATCAATAGGAATGTTATTGGGCTCTTACTTTACGGTTTCCTGGAGGGATAGATTTATTAGGTTACAACGAGTACCTTATGGTTATGCGATACCGTTATTAATAATGTCTTTATGTACTATAGGACTTTCACTATCACCTATTATATTCGGACCAATATGCTATTTAATGATTTGGGTCGCTCTATTTTTACCTTCTAACCTTTTAGAAGTAGAATTACAACTTACTTCTAGTATTAATCGTGGAAAGGTCATAGCTTTGGCAGATGCATTAGATGGAATTTTATTTATTACCTTAACGGGTATTTTACCTCAGCTTAACCATTTTGTGAATGTTCGAAGTCTTTTATGGTTATCTGCATTACCTTTTACAATCCTAAGTATTATTTGGATTATAGGATGGTTTGTTAATGGTCGTCGACTTAAGCTAAATGAGAAGGAGACCATGTCATGAAACAGTTTCAGACTTTTGAGAAGGGCCCAATGGCGATACATGTTCTACCAACTGAAAAATACGTATTAACTACAATTGCTGTACGTGTATATTTGGATCTTGAGAAGGAAGTAGTTACAGGGGCTGCTATGATACCTCATATTTTGTTACAGGGATCTAATAGTTATCTAAACAATCAAAGCCTACAGTTGATCCTAGATAGGTTATACGGTGCTAAGCTACAAGCATCAGTTGAAAAGAAAGGGGAAAAGCAAATACTGGGTCTTTCAGTCACCTTCCCAAACCCATTTAACGTTTATCATGAAAAATCAGTGGTAAGTGAGGTTATTACTATCTTATCTGACGTTTTATTTAAGCCGACTTTTTCAGTGGATTCTGTTGAGAATGAAAAACAACAGCATTTTAGTCGTATAATTAACAGATTAAATAATAAAGTTAATTATTCAATCGAACGGTGCCTAAGCAAGATGACAGAGGGACAATTGTACAGTATTCCACATTTAGGTTACCTAAAGGATATCGATAGATGGACGTCAAAAACATTATTTGAGCTCTATAACCAAATTATTCAAAGCTCACCTTTACATATTTATGTTGTGGGTAATATAGAACCAAACTGTATAGTAGATGAATTAATATCAAGGTTTGGAAAAGAGATTAGCAAACTAAATGAGTCAAATAAAAAGTATAAACTGGAACCTCCTTCTCCTTTGCGGATATCTGCAAAGAATCACACTTACGAAAAGTTCTCCTTAAGTCAATTATTAGTGAATGTTGGATATAGTACAGGAGGGGTAATGTTTTCAAGCGATGATTATCCTTCACTTGTTCTCTGTAATAGAATTTTGGGTGGGTTTCCCCATTCAAAACTTTTTGTTAATTTAAGAAAAGAATATGGACTTGCGTATTTTGTATCAAGCTCATTAGATGCACTAAAAGGAATAATGTATATACAATCTAGCATTAAGCCGGATACATTAGAGAAGTCAAATATGATTATTACGGAACAGATAGAGTTAATTAAAAAGGGTGTAGTATCAGAAGAAGAGATAGAGCTCACGATTAAAGGGTTGTGTAACATATATAAGTTATCATTAGATTCTGTTGCAAGTTTAATAGACTTTCATCAAAATGGTATAGTAAGTGGACGAGTTCGTACTATGGAAGAAATGCTTTTAGCTGTACAGGAAGTTACTCTGACTGAAATTATAAGTGCAGCTCAAAAGTTAGAAGGTTGTACATTATATCTATTAGGTAATAAGGGAGAGAGTAAAGATGATAATTACACCTTCTGTTAAATCAATTAATATTAATAATTTAGATATCAATGTAATTCAAAAACCAGGATTTAATGAAGTGTATATGATGTTGTTAGTGAAATGTGGTTCATTTAACAGTGACTTACAATTACAAACGGGTTCTAAAGTTCAGATTGTTCCTAAGGGAATAGCGCATTTTTTAGAACACATTATGTTTTACAAAAAGGATGGAAAAGATATCTTAAATCAATTTGCTGCGGGTGGAGCCTCTATTAATGCATTTACCACATTTGATATAACTTCTTATACGGTTTCTTGTACTGAAGAAATACCTAGAAATTTAAAGACGTTACTTGAATTTGTCAATAATTTATCTTTTTCGAAAAAAATTATAGATAAGGAAAGAAAGGTTATTGAACAAGAAATTCGAATGTCCACTGATAACGCACGTAACAATGGTTTTTTTAATTTGTTAAAACTGTTTTATGGCGAACATCATTCTCTGGGCACCCCGGTGTTAGGTACAATATCGAGTATCGCCCAAATAAATGAAGCTAACCTTGAGTTATTTTATAAAGCATATTATAGAACTGAAAATATGAAACTGGTAGTAATTGGAGATATAGAGCCCGAAGTTATTTTTAATGTAGTTCAAAATGTAAATATTCATCAGGATAAAAAATCAGTAACTATAAAAGAAATAGATAATAAAATTACTATAGGAAGTCCTTTTTTAGAAACAAAGATGCCTATTTCACAGCCTCAACTTTTTTGGGGATACAGGGACAGTACAGAATTTTTAACGAAAAGCAAATTGTTAAAACATGATTACCTAACTAAGGTAGGTTTGGAATCGATTTCCGGAAAAAGCTCTCTTCTATACCAAAAACTATATAATGAAGAGTTAATTGGAAAAGACTTTTTTTGGTCGTATGAAGCTAGCCTTTCTTATGCCTACTCAGCATTAGGTGGCGTTTCTAAAAGACCTGATCTAATAATTAATGAGTGGGATAAAACTGTCCAGAAAATCAAGAACTATGGGTTAGAGGAGTTAAATTTTCAAAGAGCCCGTTATAAGATTATTGGTAGAGTACTAGAATTATTTGATTCACCAAGTAAACTCTGTCGAAATGTAGCTGGTTATTTAGTTAACGATTTAGATTTTTTTGATATTATTCCAATTTTAGAAGCAATAGATATTAACGAAGTTCAAAATAGGCTTTTAGAACATTTAACAGAAGAAAAAAAATGTTCTTTTATATATCCTATAAAATATTAATTATGTGTTTCCGTTATATGTTAAAAACTAAATAGAGGTGTTTAATTTTTATTATTACTGACTTCTCCTCTAAGAGTATAACTCATAGTAGCACCATCATTGGCTCTGTAAAGCTCTACTTTATATGTATTATTTGGTGAATTAAATGAATAGAACAAAAGAACAAAAGCGCTTTATTTATATTTTTATCATGTTAAAATACTTAAATTTTTTAAACCAGATTAACGTATGTAATTTTTTTCTTGAGTAGAGCAAGCTACCTTTTTCTATTTGGAGGTAGCTCTTTTTATTGTAAAGAAGGTCCGGTTTAATTATTTAGTTAACCTAATAGAAACATAAACACAAAACATAGAAGCGCACCGTTCTCTTATATAGCCCTCATAAAAATACCGGTTTTGATAGACGAAAATGTGGAATATCAAATGTAAGATTATTTTAGCATGAAGGGGAGACAGGTATGTTTGGATGGAGTGATATGCCGAAATTATTATTTTCTTTTTTAATTGTCATTCCACTTGTGTCTGTTATTCACCAGCTGGGGCACTCACTTATGGCTATTATTTTAGGAGGAAATGTCGATTTTACCATTGGACAAGGGAGAACGATTTTTAGGTGGAAAAAAATTAAAATAAAATCTATTTATTTTTTGCACTCCTTTTGTATTTACGAAAAATTAAAGTATGATAATCGGTTTACTCATGCTTGTGTTTATGCTGGAGGTACCATAGCTAATTTAGCGTCTATACTTCTTGTGTATGGTTTAATTATGTGGGGTGTTCTCTCAAAGAATCTCTTCTCTTACCAATTTGTTTATTTCTCTATTTATTATATTGTTTTCTCGCTCTTACCCTTTGAATATTCAGAAACGAGTTTAAGTGATGGGCGAGCTATCTATGATGCATTGAGATATGGAAAGATAACGTGTAATCCGGATTAACAAAGGAAAAGTGGCTAATTAAAACTGTACATCCACAACGTATATTAACGCGGCAACGGTACTGAAATAGATACTGATTAGTAATCAATTCGTAATTCTTTAGATACTATGATTGCAGCTACTGCAGTAAACTTACCTGTCTACTCAAAAAATAACAAGGAGCTCTTACTGCAGTAGGTAAGGGGTAGATGGTTATATAGGAGGTGCTAGTGGTTTATTTTTTTATGAAATAGACAAAAAATCGCAAGATGTCCTCCATCTAAAAGTGAAGATAAACAGGATAGCTTTAATTGAAGTACAGATTTCGTAATCTTATTTTCTTGGATAAATGATTATTATGTTTCATATAAAAAAGGGAACACCTGCTAACCAGGAAGTTCCCTTTTTATTTCATCAGATAAAACTACATCAAAACAAAAATTAAAGAAATAGGATATGGTAGGGGCGAAAATTTTTTTCAACCGACCACTGTTACATGATCTATAGTATTTGCATTGAATAAATAAGGGCTAGCTATTAGCATCTACACGTAATAAACGTTATTGTTAATGAGAAGTAAATGATTAAACTACTTTATTAAAACTATGGAGTAAATAAAAAATTTGTTTATTTACTATGCTGCTTGTTTATTTCTTATTTTACTCAGATAAAAATCAATCGTGTTTCCACTTAAAGAGATTTTGCTTTTCCATACTGAGAGTATCCCTTTTTAGAGTAATAGTATCAGTATGGAAAAGTTATATATATTTCTTACACCAGGACTGAAAATTCTACAGCTTTTCTTGATAATATTTCCGATAGACGTTAGGAGTTATATTTTCATATTTTTTAAATGTCTTGATGTAATACCCGGGATCGTTAAAACCCAATTCATCGCTAATCTGTGCAATAGACAAATCCGTTTCTTCTAATAATTGTTTAGACCACTCTATTTTTTTGAGAGAAATAAAAACAGAAAAATTCATACCCGTTTCTTTGGTAAATACACGGCTGAAATAACCTGTACTAATGTGACATAAATCAGCCATCTTTTGTTGAGATATTTTTTCTCTTTTATGCTTATAAATGTAGTCAAAGGCTGGCTGTAATACTTTGTTTTTACAAACTAAGTGATCGTTAATAGACGTTTTTACGTAAGCATTAGTAACGGTGTTGGCTAATTTCTTTTTTATATTTTGAATATTATCTAGAGAATAACCGTAAGAAATGTCTTCAGTAGAAAGGTCCTCTTTTACTGGAGCCATCTTTTCATATACTTCTAAAATTAAGTTTTTATTCATAGCTTCCTCTACAATGTAGTTACAAAGCCTATATAACATTTGAGCAGCGTCGTTAATTTCTGTATAGGATAGAGTAGGAATAGAATCATATAGACGCTGTATTTCCTCATTATTATTTAAATTTTGTTCAAATCCCTTTGATGGAACAGTAAGCATTTGTTCCAAGGGAGGATGTTTGTCACCATCCTTAATTTTCACTTCTCCCGCCATGATGGCACCTACATATTTATCATCAATTATAATGGGAATGGCAATATCGATAATATTCCAGTGACATAAATAGATATAGGGAGCATTGGTTCTGACTGCCTCTAATCCTCCCCGCGCATCGCACTTTTCACAAAGCTTTGCTGTATTAGGATCTTTACGCATAGTCTCACAAAACGGACGTACACCACTGTGTTGAGAAATGGGCACTCCTTTATAGTTAACCGTGACAATCGCTAATTTTGTAACAAGCGCAAGCGAATCTTGAAGGTTTCGCCATTTCTTTAAATCTAGTATTTTATCTAAATTCATGTAAGTAGTTTTCAATGATGTTTTATCTCCCTTGCTTCTACTTTCCGTGCGGTAGTTTGGATTACCTATTTGAGAATATCTTTATTTTATTCCTGAGTTCGTAAAATAAAAGAGTGTTCAGCGATAAAGGTAACCTCTTTTCAACGTGAACTTAGTAGTATTTTTACCTGAAATAATGTCATAATAATACCATATTAAATGAAGAGAGCAAAAAAATACGATAAAAAGTTGTAAAAACTCGTCACTTAAGACTAATGTAATCTTATACAAAAGATAGTAAAATTCCGATTGTAAGGGATTACAAAGTTAATTAGGAGGTTTTATTTATGAGAAAAGCATTTATTAGTCCTTCAAAATATATTCAAGGTGAAGATGAAATTTTAAATTTAGGTTATTTTGTGAAAACATTTGGTACTTCTGCACTTTTAATAGCACATCCTGAAGATATTAAACGTGTACAAGACAAATTAGATGCAACAGCAGAAAAATATGGTATTACATTTTTTGAAGGCGGATTCAATGGCGAATGTTCAAGACCAGAAATTTCTAGATTGCAGGAAATAGCGAAAGAAAACAACTGTGATTGTACAATTGGTTTAGGTGGCGGTAAGGCAATTGATACAGCAAAATGTGTGGCTGAGGGAGAGGGATTAATTATCGTCCCAACAATCGCTGCTACAGATGCACCTACAAGTCATTCCGCAGTTATCTATACACCAGAGGGTGCTTTCGATGATTACGCATACTTTAAGCAAAGCCCAAGTGTTGTATTAATTGATACAACAGTCATTGCTAATGCACCTACTAGATTCTTAGTATCTGGTATGGGGGATGCGTTATCCACTTATTTCGAAGCAAGAGCAACAGCACGTTCTTTCTCTAATGTAAATGCTGGATTACCTTGTGGAGTACGTGAGGACTTATGTTCACCAGCAAAAGGTACAAATGCAGCATTAGTGTTAGCAGAACATTGCTACAACACTCTATTAGAGGACGGGGTTAAAGCAAAAGCTGCAAGCGATCATAATGTTGTTACTCCAGCCTTAGAAAACATTATTGAAGCCAATATCTTATTATCAGGATTAGGGTTTGAAAGTGGTGGATTAGCTGGAGCACATGCGATTCATGATGGGCTTACTCTTTTAGAAAGTGCGCACCATTACTTCCACGGTGAAAAAGTAGCTTTTGGTACATTAGCACAATTGGTATTGGAAAATGCGCCAACTGAGGAAATAGAAGAAGTGTTAGATTTCTGTTTAGCAGTAGGACTTCCAGTTTGTCTCGCTGATATTGGAGTGGAACAAATTACACAAGAAGAGTTAATGGAAGTAGCTAATAAAGCTTGTATTCCAGAGGAATCTATCTATTCTATGCCATTCCCTGTTAATCCAGAGTCAGTAGCTGCAGCTATTCTTGCAGCAGATCAAATTGGAAATGATTATAAGAAGAGGTTGATATAAAATGAAAAAAATTATTAATAAACCGGAAGATGTTGTACTTGAGATGTGTAAAGGGATGGTTCTAGCACATCCTGAACTGAATTTAATTGAAAAATATAAAGTCATTAAAAAAGACCAAATTAATAAAAGTAAAGTAAGTATAATTAGCGGGGGCGGAAGTGGACATGAACCTGCTCACGCTGGATATGTAGGAAAGGGCATGTTAGATGCAGCAGGTTGTGGTGATGTATTTGCTTCACCTTCTCAAATACAGATTTATCAAGCCATTAAAGAAACAGCTAGCGATAAGGGAACTTTACTAGTGATTAAGAACTACAGTGGTGACATGATGAATTTCAAGAATGCTGCTTATCTAGCAGAAGAAGATGGAATTCAAGTGGATTATGTAAAAGTAGATGATGATATTGCTGTACAGGACAGTTTATATACAGTTGGAAGACGGGGAGTAGCTGGTACTGTTCTTGTTCATAAAATAGCAGGTGCAGCAGCAGAACGCGGGTATGATCTAGCAAAAGTGAAAGAGGCAGCAGAAAACGCTATTGCGAATGTTAAAAGCATTGGCTTTGGACTAACTTCCTGCACAGTTCCTGCTAAAGGAACTCCTACTTTCGAGATTGCAGAAGATGAGATGGAGTTTGGCGTTGGTATTCATGGAGAACCTGGTATCCGTCGTGAAAAAATTATTTCAGCAGACGAACTCGCAGAGCGTACGGTAACTTCATTATTAAAAGAAGTAGGGATAGAAGATGGAAAAGGAGAAGTGGCTGTCCTAATTAATGGATTTGGAAGCACACCTCTTCAAGAACTATATTTATTAAATCATTCTGTCATTCGTGAATTGTCACGTAGAAACGTAACGATTGCAAGAACGTTTGTCGGAAACTATATGACAGCCATCGATATGGCCGGTGCTTCTATTTCAATTATGAAATTAGATGAACACTTAAAGAGTCTCCTATCTGAAGAGTGCGATACTCCTGCGCTAAAAATCAAAGGTGAAGTACCAGCTGTCACTTATAATGAAATCATCGGTACCGCGGAGGCCCCGAAAGTGTCCTATGAGGTGCAAACCAACAAAGAATATTCCGTAGTAACCGAAAATCGATTGACGTTGAATAATATTATTTTTATGGTTGACCAAATGAGTGAATGTATTATTAGAAATGAAATACCATTCTGTGAATTAGATTCCCATGCTGGTGACGGAGACTTTGGTATGAGTGTTGCTAAAGGGTTCAAACAGCTGAAAGCTGAATGGCACGAAATTCTCGAAAATAAATCAAATGATATTGGAAACTTCTTAGAGGCGTGTTCTATCGTTATCATGGAGCACTGTGGCGGAGCATCAGGCCCTATTTGGGGATCAGCATTTCGCGCGGCTGGAAAGAACGCCGAATCTAAAACCGAACTGAATTTAACAGAATTTGCTAAAATGATCCAAGCGTCTGTAAAAGGAATTCAAGCAACAGGAGAACGTTCTTTTGGACGTGGAGCTGTTGTGGGAGATAAAACTTTAATCGATGCCTTAGTACCTTATGCAGATACGTTAACATCAAGTGCTGCTGAAGGTGAAAGCATGAAACATGCTCTTGTCAAAGCAGCAGAAGCTGCTGTTGAAGGAGCAAAATCAACCGAACAGATTGTTGCACGTATGGGACGTGCTGGTACGGTTGGAGAAAGAAGTCTTGGTTATCCGGACGCAGGTGCACATGGCTTAGGCGTAATTTTTACTGAAGTAGCTCAAGTAATGCGAGAAAATAAGTAAAATTTGGTATTACCCCCTCTAAATATAGTGTGAAAAAATTACTCTTTAAGAGTGAGGATGACACTGTACGTGGAGGGGAATTTTTTATGGGTCACTAAGGACGATCTTTTACAATCTCGTTTAAGCTAGAAGTGATAAAAATGTACAATAACCAATGGTATTTCAAAGATAAAAAAGAAAAACAAAAAGTGAACGATCCCTTGATTATCAAGGGATCGTTTTTCACATGTTTTCCGGAAAGAGTGATTATGTTAACTAACTTTGTATATGATATTCAAGTTTCCCAACTCAATTTTGATATATAATTAAAATAGAATAAACCTGTGATTTAGTCTATTTAGATGGCAAAATATAAAGATTATAAAGGAAAATATAGAGATGAATGTAAATAAAAAATGGTTTTTAGCTAAGTATGAGCCAGCATCCAAAGTAGGTGCTTATAAGTGGGACTACAAGTTTGATAATAGTATTGAAGCAATGCGGTTAGTAAATAGATATCTAATTGAAAGTTTAGATACAGTTATTTATCTATGACCAAGATGACCAAGTAATAAGTTAAAGAATACATAACTACAATAAAGCCTCAAGAAGTATGTAACACTTCTTGAGGCTTTATTTATTCCTATAAAATCGTTTTATGTTAATCAGTTTTAGATATTGTATATGTTATTAAAATCAAAAAAGAGCTAACTATAGCCCTTTTTTGATTTTAATAGATAGTTCTACATTATCTTCTGGGTTTTATCGGGGTATATATTAACCTTTAATATGTATTTTTTTGCAGTTATAAGTTACAAAAAAGGGGAATATAGAAGTTTTTTATATCTAAGAACAGGAATCTAATAATATTTTATTAAAAACATATATAACAAGAGAAACGCGTAAAAAGAGGCTTTTACTTTGTGTAAGTAAAAGCCTCTTTTTACATTCGCTTTATTATTTACGAGAATTTTTAAGCAATTCATCTTCTTCCATTAAATCTTCTTTAATCTTATCTAAATACTAACGCATCCATACAGCTATAAGCTTGTGACGTTTTCTTCATAGTTATACTCCCTTATTTAGAAGTTAATTGAAACTTCATTTTATACTAAGTGCGAAATAGTAATAAAAGGAGGCTTCAAAGTGGTCATCTAAATGCTTTAATTTAATCAGAGAATTAAAGTGAATTTATTTATTTAACCTTGTTGATTTAGAAGTAAATTGCTCTTTATTTTTAAACAAGTTAACTCCATAACCTGCAAGACCTCCAATAATTGCAGGGAATATCCAACCTAATCCAATATGGTAAAGAGGAAGATAATAAGTAAATACTTGGTCAATACCAGGAATGTGTAAGCCAAAATCATTTAATCCATCTACCAGGCTTACAACAAATGTTAAGAATAGGCTGCCTTGGTATACCTCAGCACATCCTTTAAATAAAGAATGAAGGAAAGTCAAAAAGATTAGAACGATTGCTAATGGATAGAGAACTGTTAAAACAGGTACTGAAAAAGAAATTAAATGATTTAATCCAACATTTGCGATGATTGCGCTAAACACGGATAAGCTAATCGCAATTTTCTTATAAGAAATAGAAGGTAATAATTTATGGAAATAAGAAGAGCATGAAGTAATAAGCCCTACGCTAGTTGTCAGACAAGCTACTGTGATCATTAAGCCTAATAGTAATCCTCCATATTCTCCAAAATAATAATCAGAAACTTTCGCTAGCACCGCACCACCATTATCTAAATGCCCAAGCTTTTCTACACTTGAGGCGCCCATGTATGAAAGGGCTGAATAGATAGTTGCAAGAATAATAGCAGCAATTCCTGTAGCTTTTAGACAAACAGTTATAATTTGCTTCTTTGTTTTAGCGCCTTTTTCTTTAATTGCATTGATAATAATGATTCCGAAAACGAAAGATGCAAGAGTATCCATTGTTAGATATCCTTCTTGGAACCCATTAAAAAAAGAGTTTGTTATATATTTTTCTGTGGGTGCTTGAAATTTTCCAATAGGATGAATAAAAGCTACTAGAACTAGAATTCCGATGAATGTTAATTTAATCGGAGTTAAGAATTTTCCGACAATATCGACAATTTTCGCCGGATTGAGAGAAAAAAAGCATGTAATGCTGAAAAATATAATAGTAAACACGAGTAAAGCTATAGAACTATAGCCTTCAGAAATGAAAGGTTTAAGTCCGATTTCAAAAGAGACGTTACCTGTTCGTGGGATAGCAAATAAAGGTCCAATAGCTAGATAAAGAACAGTTGTAAATACTAAACCAAAGATAGGATGTACGCGACTTGCTAATGATTGTAAATCTTCCTTTCCAGAGAATCCAAAAGCTAGTACACCAAGTAAAGGCAAGCCTACTCCAGTAACTAAAAAACCCGCATTTGCTGACCAGATATTTGCTCCCGCTGACTGGCCAAGCATGGCAGGGAATATTAAATTTCCAGCTCCAAAAAATAATGCAAATAACATTAAACCAATGATTACTATAAAAGAAAACGGTACTTTGTTTGACACGGTGAAACCTCCATTAATAATATTCTTCATAAAAAATTAAATTTTCAGACAACTTAAATTACAAATAACTTATCTTTTTTGTATTATAAACAGTCAAATTACATATTTCAATATAAAAAATAAACTTTTTTGATAAAATTTAAAAAATTATCAATTTTCCGTTCATTATTCATTGTTAAAATAAAAATAATATTAAAAATCAAAATCTTTATTCAAATCGCGTACATTAAGTAGTTTAATACGGATATTTTTTTGAGAAGACTATAAATAATATTCAAAACGCGTATATTATTCTGTTAATTAATGGGATTTAATTACACGCAAGAAAGTTTATAAATATAGTACTACGAAACTTATAAAGCTTTTTAAAATGGGCTGAACATCAAAAATAAAATCAATTATTTAATATCTATAAAATACATAATAAACTTTATAGATACTGAAAAGACCTTATTAACATATTAATTAGGGTCTTTTTATCATTATTTCTTATTCCGATTAAATCCAACGATCTATATTACTTTCAAAGCACTTTATTTGACCTTATCTTTTTCTTTTGAATCCAAAACTCACCATATAAGCTATTGCTAATGAGATAAAAGCAGCAATACTAAACTTTATGTAAGAAATCTCTAAAGCCCAAAGGCCGTATTTGTCTGCATTTAAACGATACATAGACCACCACTGTCCATTTTCACCTTTGAATAATGAAACGACAATCCACAAAAGAACTAAGAATAAAAACCATGAAAAAAAGATAATATAGTTAGTCATTTTCTTATTCGTTTGCCATCTCCTTTATCTTCCAAATTCACTCACAATATTCTTGTCTCCTATTATATTAACAATAATCGGGAAAACTTTAGAGTTTTTATTGAATAAAGAACGTTTGTTCGTATATAATAGAGAACAAACGTTCTTTATTTGAGGAGTTATTCCAATGGATTATGAATATCTACCAAACAGAGTCATTATTTGTATTGATATGAAAGCATTCTTTGCTTCTGTTTCATGCGTGATACGTAGGCTAGATCCATTAAAAACAAAGTTGGCAGTTGTAGGAGATACAAAGCGGTCGGGATCAGTTGTGTTAGCTGCCACACCCTTATTAAAGAAAGAAGGGATCAAAACAGGCAGCCGTCTTTTCGATATTCCTAGAAGGAAAGATATCCATGTCGTAAATCCATCCATGGAAAGGTATGTCAAGGCTTCGAACTATGTTTCTAGTTTGGTATTACAGTATGTGGCTCCTGAGGATTTTCATGCGTATAGCATTGATGAGTTGTTTATTGATGCCACAGCTTCTTTGCATTTATTCGCTCGCACACCAAAAGAATTAGCCCATAAAATCATCAACGAGATTTATCGCAAAACACGGCTGACAGCTACTGCAGGCATAGGTCCGAATCTCTTACTGGCTAAGGTGAGCTTAGATCATGAGGCCAAGAATAGCACAACAGGGGTAGCTTATTGGCGATACGAAGATATTCCTTTCAAATTATGGTCGATTCACCCAATGAAGGATTTCTGGGGAATCTCGTCTGCTACGGAAAGACGCTTAAATCGTTTGGGCATTCACTCCATAAAAGAACTCGCTCTTTCTTCTGTAGAGATGATACGTAAAGAATTTGGTGTCTTAGGAGAGGAAATCCACCAACATGCAAATGGAATTGATTTTAGTCGCATTTCTGACGTGTATATTCCGAGCTCTCGATCATTCGGGAAGAGTCAAATTCTGTTTCGAGACTATACAAATCGAAAAGAAGTGGAATTGCTGCTATTAGAACTGTTAGATGATGTGTGCTTTCGTTTACGTATGCATCAAGTCGTGGCACAAACTATTCATTTATCCATTGGCTACAGCAAACAAACAGGTGGGGGTTTCTCGAGGCAAAAGAAAATGGAGCGAGCTTCGAATTTAAGTCAAGATATCTCCCCTTATTGTTTAACCATCCTATACACATTTGATAGCGGAATGCCCATTCGATCGATTGGAATTTCTTTATCGAACACCAGTATTCAAGAAGAAGAGCAAATGAGCTTATTTGAAGATATTGACCAGCGCGAAAGAGCCTATGCCCTTGCTAAAACGATTGATGAAATTCGTATGCGTTATGGGAGGAATAGTGTTCTGCGAGCTTCAAGCCATCTCGAGCATTCAACAGCTCGTTATCGAAACGGCCTTTTAGGAGGTCATAAAGCATAAAGGAGGAAGATGACATGCAAAACAGAGGAATGAAAAAATGGCGACCGTTTGCCACTATGCCCGAGCAATACAGAGGATTACAAGAAATTATAAAAAAACAAGCAGAGATACCTCAACCTTTTTTAACAGAAGATCAAATGGAACAGATTAATTTCACCTTGATTGAAGCGCTTCATACACATAAAAAAATGTACCTGACGTATTACAAGCACGGGCAGTGCATAACGGAAACAGGAATTATTCAATTTGTAGATTCTCTTGGAGGTATATTTGTTTTTATAGATGAAGGATGTAAGCAAACACACAAAATGAGGTTAAGTGAATTAATTGATGTTCGTTTTATGTAGTAGAAAGTAATAAAACAGTTTATTTACATAAGATTTCCATACATAATTAGTATAAACTTAAAAAATACGCAATCATTTTTCATAGATTCATTTAATGATGTTATATAAGGAGGAGTCCAGTATGAAGCAGGTTTGGAATGAGTTTGAACAGTGGTTGAAAATACATCGACCGGAAGCAGTAGGAACGCTTAATGAAGCTGCTGCTGAGTCAGAAATTGCAGAGGTTGAGCAAAAGATGGGACTAACATTCCCTCAAAACCTTAAAGACTGGTTAATGATACATAATGGACAGCGTGATGAATACATAGCGGTTATCGAAAATTATACTCTATTACCTTTAGAGGAGATTCTGTATACGTGGCAAACATTAAAAGAGCTTTTAGACGGAGGAGAATTTGAAGATTTCCCAGAAATTGAACCTATTGGGCCAGTAAAAAAAGAATTTTGGTGGAACCCGCGTTGGATCTCGATTGCTACGAATGGGGGAGGAGATGATATTTGTATAGATTTGAATCCCGCTGAAGGAGGCAAAACCGGCCAAATTATCACCTTTTGGCACGATTGGGAACAGCGTGAAGTAATAGCAGACAGCTTAGAAGAATGGGTGATGTCCACGATAACTTATACAGATTATTAAAGGGGAGAAGCAAATGATAAAGCCGGATATAGAGAGAATCTATAAAATTCTTAAAGAACTTCCAGGTACGTCGATGAAAGTAGAATTTGAAGATGAAGTGGGAGAAATTCTTTCTACTCCTTATTATATCTACCTTAAAAGCGAGTTTCTAGACGGACAATTAGGTTACAGAGAAGATTTAGAAGCAAATTCCCTTATAGGAAATCAAGAAGGAGATTGGCAAGAAAACTGGTTTGTCATAGGGTATGATGAAGAAATAGGCGGTGACCCGCTTTTTATTGATATAGCGAATGAAGATTATCCAGTTTTCACAGCTGAACATGGTATGGGTGAATGGGACGCTTTAGAAATGTATGATTCTCTGAAAGGGTTTGTAGAAGATGTTACTTAATTGTGGGTTAGTTAAAAGATTTTGATAAGAGTACGGTCAGAAGAGGACAGATAGTAGTTTAATATCTACCTAGCTGTCCTCATTTTTAGTCCCTATTAAGCTTAGAAAGAATGTAGAGAAAGGGAGAATCTGATGGTAGGAATTGATGTCTGCATCGCTGATAATAAGAAAGAAGCAGCTTCTTCGACTAAATGTGTAAAATTCGAGGAAAGAGTACACGACTACATGTTAGCAAGAGAATTCAGGGATTCATTTGAATTATTGACAGGGTTAGATCAATATGGTGACAAGTTGTTTTCTGTACAAGAAATCAATCAATTAATAAAGGTATGTGAAGTATTAAAGACTACCTGTCGACAACCAACAGAGATAGATCTGAAGACGAAAATATTTGCTGAAGCATTAAAGGACCTTTGCTTAGAGGCACTGAAACTAAATAAATTAGTATTTGCGTCCGGAGATTAATGTGAAATTAAAACTGAAATCAATGTCGTAGTGCCATCGGTTCGATGAATTAATAAATTCAATGGAGAGAATGTCTTGAAAAAAACATTTCTAAATAAAAATAAAACACTTATAGGGTTAGGATATGAATTTCTAGTCGTTTGTCCACATTGCGCCTCTTGTGCAAAAGTCATAGCTTTAGATGATTCGAGTCCCTACGTCGCTAACGTTAAAAGAAGGTTTGTTTGTACTGCTTGCGGAACCACAAAAGACAAAGTTATGAAAGCAAACGGTTATGGACAAGCAAGAGTCTCGTATGAACCTAAAGCTGATTATGAAGTAATTTTAATTGGAGACCCCTGTGACTGGTATTTTCAACTTCCGCTCTATTTACAAATTGAATGTAGTGGAAACATCTTATGGGCATTAAATCTGCAACATTTAAATTATATCGAAAGCTATATAGAAGCTGAACTCAGGGAATCACATCCCTATTATTTAAGTGTCGAGAGTCGACTTCCAAAGTGGATGAAGTTGGCTAAGAATAGAGAGGATGTATTAAAAGCTATTCAGAAACTAAAAGTGAAGAATTATTAGATGCTTTTGCTAATTCGTTATAATTTATCTTTCTAATCAGCTTATAAATTAAGCTAAAGAATTCTGCAGCTGAAGGTAACTTCTAAATAGCCTAAGTATGGGAAGTGAAGACTATGTATCAAACTATAAAGATTAATAATTGGATTTTAGAAATTGATGTTGAAGAAACAAAAAAACAGTATTTGAAGAAGTGGGATTTGTGCGATTGTCTATATTGTCTAAACTTCTATGAAGCTATGAAGTCACGATCAGAGATAGAGCTTCAGCTTTTTTACCAACTAGGTATTAACCCTTCTCAATGTAATCACTTATCACATTTTGATTCTCAAGAAAATGGACGGCACTTCTATATTGGCTGTTATCATATTGTAGGTAAAGTATCTCACAAAACACCTCTTGAAATTATAAATTCAGATGATGCAATTGAAATAAGCAATAATCTACATATTGGCTTTTCCAACGATTTGGAATTTGTCCCTGGCGGATTTACCAGACCCGTACTTCAACTGAATTTTGAGATAGAAGTTCCTTGGGTACTTGTTGAAAAGCCAAATTAATATCAAATTTAATAAATTATATAGGCTATAAACAAGGCAAGCGGTCGCTGTGATAATTCCAACTCAGCTTACTTCAAAAATTTTATGAAGGAGAGCTTCTTTTTATGTAACTATCATCAGGATAGAATGAAGTGTTCTAGATTAAAACAATTTTCAAATGTGAATCTGTTTTAAAAAAGTTCAGGAATCGTATAGGACAATCCAAATTTATCCATATTAAGTTGTAGTGCCGAAAAAGATTAATACATATGAAAAATTCTTAAAAGGTGGATGTTATATGCTTGATTCTAAAACGATTGAAATTGTCCAATCAACAGTGCCGGTTTTGAAAGAACATAGTAAACAAATAGGAAAGAGATTTTACGAATTGTTATTTGAAAAAGCGCCAGATTTGTATAATATGTTCAATCAAACGAATCAAAAAAGAGGAATTCAACAGGAAGCATTAGGCTATGCCGTATATGCTGCCGGGGAACATATTACAAACTTAGAAGCCATTAAACCTGTAATTGAAAGGATTTCACAAAAGCATCGTGCGATAGGGGTAAAGGCAGAACAATATCCAGTCGTTGGTGAAACTTTACTTCAAGCAGTAAAGGATGTTTTAGGAGATACAGCTTCAGATGAGATTATTGAAGCATGGGGAAAAGCGTACGGATATATTGCAAATGCTTTTATTGAGCTAGAAGAAGCTCTCTACGAAGAGACAGAGAGTCAACCTAGAGGCTGGGAAGGATATCGAAGCTTTTATATAGATAAAAAGGTAGAAGAAAGTGATAATGTAACATCTTTTTATTTAAAAGCGAAAAATGAGAAAGAAATCGCCTCTTATAAAGCAGGACAATACCTTACATTAGCAGCAAATGTTCCGGGAGAAAAGTACACGCATATTCGTCACTATAGTCTTTCTGAAGCGCCTGGAAAGGGTTATTATCGAATCAGTGTAAAACGAGAAGATGCACATGACGGTGCGCCAGCAGGAATCGTGTCAAACTATTTACATAAACAAGTTCAAACAGGAGATACTCTTAAATTCTCAGCTCCTGCTGGAGATTTTGTACTTGATCATAGTGAACTTCCTGTTGTTCTAATTAGTGGGGGTATAGGTATTACACCTTTGCTTAGTATGCTGAATACCATTGTAGAAAAACAACCTACACGTAAGGTTACCTTTCTTCATGCAAGTATTAATGGGAAAACGCATGCTTTTAAAGAACATGTGACTCAACTAAATAGAAATAACGAAAATGTTACCTCCTTCATCTGTTATAGCTCGCCTAATGAAGGGGATCGACTAGGTACTGATTTTGATAAAGAGGGTTATATTGATTTAGAATTGTTACAATCCGTCGTTTCTTCAAAAGAAGCTATCTTTTATTTCTGTGGATCGATTCCGTTTATGGAAGCTATTCTTAAAGCATTACGTAGATGGGATATACCAAGTGAACGTATTCATTACGAGGTATTTAGTCCTGTAGCCCTTTTAGGAGAAAAATAAAGAAGTAATTATCACCAGTAAACAGAAAATGTTCGATTAACACACACGTCCTGTTTAAATAAATATGCTGTAAAAAAGCACTCTTGTGAGTGCTTTTTTACTTTGCCTTAAGGAGCAGTTCTAAAAACGAGCATTTTACACATAGGTACTTCTACACTCTCTATGTACAAAAAACTGGAAAAAATTATCTTTGATAATTTATAATAGTAGAGAACTACGTCGAATCCTAAATATTGGAGAGATTGCTATATGAGAAGACTACTCCCTTTTATAATTTTTACAATTTATTGCATTCCATATGCTTATTTATCTATGCGAAAGGATTTTGAAGATGATTCAAAGGTAAGCTATATAATCATGGTCATAGTTACGGCAGCACTGTCTTATCTAAGCGGGCTTATTAGAGCGGATTTATCACTTATTTTAGGAAATATCATTTCTTTTAGTACGTCATACTTTTATAACGCATTAAGGCTTCCAGATTCTAAATGGGAGAAATATTTTTCGCCCTTTAATTCTGTCGAACAAGTAGTACTGATAAGCCTTGCGGCGCTTGTGCTGCAGGTGATTATTTATACACTTGCTAGAAAACGAGCAAAGAGATATATTCGTAATACTATAGTTTCGGAATAGTTCAAAAAATAGAGGTAGTCATGTAATGAGCTAGGCTCTTCAGGTGACCGAATGAAAGAAGGGATAAGATGAGGAAAATTCCTGAAATTTTATCCTGTAAAAAGGAAGTTCTTGCATGCACTTACCTGTTTTAAAAAAGATACGAATCAATTGGATAAACTAATTCAACAACTTGAAGATGCAAAGCTAAAATAATATGTAATCGCTGACAAAAAATTGTGTAACTCTCTTCCTACTTTAATTATACCACATAAAAAAACGCCGATATAGACTGTTTATTCTCATGTACTGCTGGTAAAATCAATAAAACATTACCGGTTAGGAGAGATGTTGAATGAACTCTTTAGTTCTTAGCTTTCAAGAAATAAAAGATACACAGCTTCCACTTGTTGGAGGAAAAGGCTTGAATTTAGGGGCTTTATCAAAAATTCAAGGAATACAAGTACCGGAAGGGTTTTGTGTTACAGCAGTCGGATATTAAAAAGCCATTGAACAAAATGAAACATTTCAAGCGTTACTGAATCAGCTGACGATGCTAAAAGCAGATGATCGAGATCAAATTAGTGAAATCAGCGAAAAAATTCGCCAAACCATTCTAGAAATAAAAATTCCTTCTGACGTGGTAAAAGCAGTTACTCATTATCTCTCTCATTTTGGCGAAGAGCATGCTTATGCAGTTCGTTCAAGTGCGACTGCTGAAGATTTGCCACAAGCTTCTTTTGCTGGCCAGCATGACACCTATTTAAACATTAGAGGCAAAGAAGAAATCCTTGAGCACATTAGCAAATGCTGGGCTTCCCTGTTTACAAATCGCGCGGTAACCTACCGTATTAAAAATGGATTTGACCATAGTCAAGTGCACGTATCGGTTATTGTTCAACGAATGATTTTTCCGCAGGCTTCAGGTATTTTATTTTCCGCTGACCCAATTACTTCTAACCGAAAGCTGTTATCAATCGATGCGGGATTTGGGCTTGGAGAAGCGCTAGTGTCAGGTTTGGTCTCTGCCGATTGCTATAAAGTAAAAGAAGGCGAAATCGTCGATAAAAAAATAGCAGCTAAAAAGGTAGCTATTTACGGATTAAAAGAAGGCGGAACAGAAACAAAGGAAGTTCATTTCGATCTGCAAAAAACGCAAGCGCTCACTGACTCTCAAATTTTACAGCTAGAACGCGTTGGAAGACAGCTTGAAGCTTACTTCGGTTGTCCTCAAGATATTGAATGGTGCTTGGCTGAGGATACATTTTATATTGTTCAAAGTCGTCCAATCACTACTTTATATCCAATTCCTGAAGCACATGATCAGGAAAATCGCGTTTATGTATCTGTTGGACATCAACAAATGATGACCGATGCCATGAAACCACTGGGATTGTCTTTTTTTCTGTTAACGACTAATGCACCTATGCGTACAGCCGGTGGAAGGCTGTTTGTTGATGTCACCCCTATGCTGGCTTCATCTGACAGCAGAAAAATGATGTTAGGTGCCATGGGACAACATGATCCTCTCATGAAAGACGCACTTACAAGCATAATAGAGCGAGGAGACTTTATAAAACCTTTACCAAATGATCAAAGTTCTGGTAAAAGCAATAAAAGCATGCCGCCTACGAAGCCTAAGACACAAATCGAAAACGACTCGACCATAGTTTCTGACTTGATCAAGAAGAATCAAGCATCAATAGAAGAGCTAAAGCAAACCATCCAAACGAAATCTGGGTCGGAATTAGTCGATTTTATTTCAGAAGATATCGGGACATTAAAGAAGATTTTATTTGACCCACAAAGTACAGCTGTGTTTATGGCTGCTATGGATGCTTCATCATGGATCAATGAAAAAATGGAGACGTGGCTAGGTGAAAAAAACGCAGCAGACGTGATTTCTCAATCTGTACCAAACAATATTACATCAGAAATGGGTCTGGCGCTATTGGATGTCGCAGATGTGATTCGTCCTTATCCAGAAGTCATCCATTATTTACAACACGTAAAAGATGATAACTTTTTGGAGAAACTGGTTAAGTTTGAAGGCGGAGAGAAAACTCAAGACGCTATCTATGATTATCTCAGCAAATACGGAATGCGATGCCCCGGCGAAATCGATATTACGAAAACTCGCTGGAGCGAAAAGCCGGCTGCACTTATCCCTGTGATTCTTGGTAATATTAAAAACTTTGAGGCTAACGCTAGCAAGCAAAAATTTGAAAAAGGCCTGCAGGAAGCCTTAAAAAAAGAGCAAGAGCTATTAAACCGCTTGAAGCAATTGCCGGCTGGTGAACAAAAAGCAAAAGAAACAAAAGAAAAGATTGATCTCATGCGGAATTTTATCGGTTATCGTGAATATCCCAAATACGGCATGATTAATCGCTATTTTGTTTATAAACAGGCTCTGCTGAAAGAAGCCGCTCAGCTTGTAAAAGCCGGTGTTATTTCTGAAACAGAAAATATATACTATCTGACGTTTGACGAACTTCAAGAAGTCGTGCGCACACATAAAGTGAATGATCAAATCATTACCAAGCGAAAAGAAGAATACCGATTATACACAAAGCTAACACCTCCGCGTGTAATCACGTCTCATGGCGAAATTGTTACAGGTGCGTACAAACGAGAAAATCTTCCGTCCCAAGCAATTGTAGGTTTACCGGTTTCTTCAGGAGTGGTAGAAGGGCGAGCGCGCGTCATTTTAAACATGGAAAATGCTAATCCATCAGAGGGAGATATACTAGTCACTTCCTTTACTGATCCTAGCTGGACCCCGTTATTTGTAGGGATAAAGGGGCTTGTTACGGAAGTTGGCGGACTGATGACTCATGGAGCAGTCATTGCACGTGAATACGGATTGCCAGCGGTTGTCGGCGTAGAGAATGCTACTCGGCTGATAAAAGACGGACAGCAAATTCGCGTACATGGAACAGAAGGGTATATTGAAATATTGTAAAAGCTAAAGATGCTTGCGCTGTTTTTCTTCTTTATTAATAGATGAAAATTTGTCTAGATTTCTATGCGTATCTTCAGGTAATACAAAAAGGCAGGCCATTATAATGGCCTGCCTTTTTGTATTGGTGACGCAGTAGATTAAAACGTCAAATGCTGACTTTTTTTACAGCCGACTGCTGCACATGCTCCATAAACAGTTTGAACAAGTTTAGCATTGAAGTATGTTCTTTTGCCATCATTTCTGGATGCCACTGGACGCCGACTACAAATTGTTCTCCTTGTTTTTCAATGGCTTCAATAACTCCATCTTTTGCCCATGCAGAAACTTCAAAACCTGGCGCTACGTCTTTAATAGCTTGATGGTGAAATGAATTAATAAGAGCTTGATTACCGTAAAGGTCATGCAGGCGTGTTCCTTCTTTAATCATGATGGAATGAGAAGGGTCGCTTGTATTGTTGTATTGATCATGTTTGATAAATGACTCTTTAATGTCTGACATGTCTTGATAAAGAGTGCCGCCGTAAGCAACGTTCAAAATTTGTAAGCCGCGGCAAATCGCTAACACCGGCTTTCCTTGATCGATCACATGCTTTAACAATAGCTGTTCAGACTGATCTCGTGCTAAAAAAGGTGAACCCGTTTTGGTTGTCGGTTCTTCTCCGTATAAAAGGGGATTAACATCTTGACCACCTGATAAAATCAACCCGTCTATACTTTCTGCCTGCGCTTTAATCATTTCTTCATCTTTTAGCACTGGCAAGATAAAAGGAATTCCGCCGCTGAGCGCTGTTGATTCGATATAGTCGTTATTCACATACGCTCGCTTATAGCCTGGAAAGCGTCCTCCTTGATCCACAATAATGCTTCCTGATATGCCAATTAAAAATCCCACTGTTGTTTTCTCCTTTTTGTTAAATTACCATTTCTTGAGATGTTCTTTTTTTTTACTGCGTTGATAAAGTGTGTTCAATCTCTTGCTTTATAAGAAATAAATGGTTCTTTTGTTCAACTATTATACATATATACCATATTTACTTAATAGAAAATGGTATAATAGCCTCTGTATGTTAAAAATACTAATTGCCAAAGGTAGAAGGTAGTGCTACAATTGTTCACATTCCTACTATTCTTCTTATTATAGTCGGATTAAAATTTTATACAAGGAAATAGGAGTGATTTTAGTGAAAAGGACTTATTTACTTTTCATCTCTCTTTTAACCATTGTCCTCATGGTAGCAGGGTGCAGTGGTAATGCAAGCAAAACTTCTTCACGTGAAAAAGAAGGAAAAGAAGGCGGAACGCTAAACGTCGCGTCTCAAAGTGAGCCAGCAACGCTGGATGCTCAAATTACTGGGGACTCAGATGTGAAAGACGCAACGCGCAGTATCTACGAAGGACTAATGATTTTAGATGAAAAAGGAAATCCCAAGCCTGACTTAGCGTCTAAAGTAGATATTAGCAATGATAAAAAAACATACACGTTCCAATTAAGAAAAGGGGTTAAATTCCATAATGGTAAAGAAATGACTGCAGATGACGTTGTCGCTTCTATTAACCGCTGGATTAAGCTATCGTCTCTTGGAAAAACAAACTTCTCTGGTGCTGAAATGACAAAAACCGGGGATTATACGGTAGAGCTTCATTTACCATCACCAAATGTTAACACGCTTTCTTTATTAGCTGATCCAATCCCCGCAGCAGCTATTTTACCAAAAGAAGTCGTTGACAATGCATCTGATGAAGGGATAAAAGACTACATAGGAACAGGTCCATATAAAGTAAAAGAATGGAAGAAAAATCAATATCTTTTATTAGAGAAATTTAAAGATTATTCTTCGAAAGGCCGCGAAGTTAAGAAAACTCCTCACGTCGATGAAATTAAGATTAGTTTCGTAAGCGATGAGTCAACTAGGATTTCTGGTATTACAACCGGACAATTTGACGTTGCGCTATCTGTATCAAGTGATAATGCCAAACAAGTTGAAGGCAGCCAAAATGCAAAAGTAGAAACATCACCAGGCGGATTTATGGGACTTTTCTACAACGCAGATAAAGGCGTCTTTAAAGACATCAATGCACGAAAAGCAGTTAACGCAGCTCTTAACTCAAAAGACATCTTAGACAGTTCTTACGGAAGCTCGGATTATTACAAGCTTTCTTCATCCATTGTGAACAAAGAGTATCCAAATTACTACAGTACAGCTGGAAAAGAAGAATATAACCAGCATGATAAGAAAAAAGCAAAAGAATATTTGAAGAAATCTGGTTATAACGGAGAAGAAATTCGCTTAATGGCGTCTCGTGATTACCAAGATCAATACAATACAGCTGTTGTGGTTCAACAAGAGTTAAAAGACATTGGTATGAATGTAAAATTAGAAGTATACGACTGGGCGACATTCAGCGATAAAATGAGTGATACAAGCCAATGGGACATCTATCCTGTTGACTGGAACGCTCGTTCTACCATCTTCCAAGGATTCTGGACTACAAAAGGTACATCAGTTGAAAAATCAATGGACTACTTAAACAAAATTAAAGCTGCTCCTTCTGTTAAAGAAGCTCGCGGTGACATTGATGCAATTCAGCAATACGTATGGGACGAGCTTCCGTTTACGCTTATTGGTCATAAAGTGAACATCAATGCCGTTTCTAACAATGCAAAAGGCTATGAGTATAATTTAGGTCCAATTTTCTACAATATGAGTTTAACAAAATAATATCTTATTATTCTAATAAACAGAGGGCTTAGGCTCTCTGTTTTAGAAAGGAGTTTACGATGGGAGCTTATACACTTAAGAGACTTTTTGCACTAATTCCTGTTTTATTCATTGTATCTATTGTTGTGTTCTTAATTACGCGCTTAACGCCTGGGAGTCCCGCAGCAATCATTTTAGGACAAGGCGCAAGTCCGGAACAAATTGCAGCGCTGAGCAAAGAAATGGGATTGGATGAGCCTGTGGTAAATCAATACTTTATCTGGCTATCTAACATTTTCCACGGAGATTTTGGCTATTCTTACTTTTTAAATAAACCTGTGCTCGGGGCAATTTGGGATAATGTAGGCCCTACGGTTTCTCTAGCTATACTCGCGCAAATTTTTGGTGTGGCGTTTGCTTTACTATTTGGTATATATGCAGCTAAACATAAAGGAACGATTCGTGATGAAAGCATTATGGGAGCTAGCCTTTTAGGTATTTCCATTCCTAGCTTTCTTCTCGGTTCATTCCTTATTTTGCTTTTTGCGGTACAGCTTCGAATTTTTCCTGTTTCAGGATACGTTCCGTTAAATGCTGGATTATTTGAGTATTTAAAGTACTTAGTTTTACCAACGATTACGCTTGGAGCGATTCAAGCTGCATTAATTACGCGTATGACGCGTTCATCTTTACTCGATACCATTTCTGAGAACTTTGTTAAAACGGCAAAAGCAAAAGGATTAAATGAACGCACAATTATGCTTAAGCATACGCTGCGCGTGAGTTTTTTACCGATTTTAACAGTTATTGGAGAATCATTTGCGGGACTTGTGACCGGAGCGGCGGTAACAGAATCATTATTTAACATTCCAGGGCTAGGTCAGCTGATTGTTTCATCAATTGAACGCCGGGATTACGCGCTTATTCAAGGAGCCGTACTTTTAATTACGGTTGCTTATGTGGTCATCAATTTAGTTGTTGATTTGCTGTATGCCGTGATCGATCCGCGTGTACGCAATTCTTATCATGATTAAAGGAGGGTGATGAATGTGAACGCACAACAAAATACAGAGACCATTTCAGTAACTGTAAAGAAAAAAAGAAACCCAGCGGTAGTGCGCTTTTTCTCAAATCGTTTGCTAGTAAGAGGAGCGATACTTATTTTATTATCTATTTTGATTGCTGTTTTTGCTCCGCTCATTTCTCCTTTTGGCAGCTTACAAATCGACCCTGCAAATCGATTAGCACCGCCGTCAAGCACGCACTGGTTTGGAACGGATAACTTTGGACGAGATGTATTTAGCCGGACAATGTACGGCGTCAGAATATCATTAATGATTGGAGCCGCAGTAACGATTATTGCTACTGTACTTGGTTTAATCGTTGGACTTTTATCTTCTTATTATAAAATTCTTGATTATATTTTAATGAGAATTTGTGACGGCTTGTTTGCTTTTCCATCTATTTTACTAGCAATTGCTATTATGTCTGCTTTAGGACCTAAAACAAGCAACGTTATTATCGCACTGAGCCTTGTATTTATTCCTTCGATTGCGAGAATTGTTCGTTCAGCTGCGCTTGTTGTAAAAGAAAAAACGTTCATTGAAGCGCTAAAAGCTCAAGGAGCAAGCTCACTTCGAATCATTTGTTTTCATATGGCGCCAAACGTCTTATCGCCTTTAATCGTTCAAGTAACATACGTGTTTGCCGTAACGATTTTAACTGAGGCTTCGCTAAGCTTTTTAGGAGCCGGGATTCCTGCGCCGACACCGAGCTTAGGAAATATGCTGTATGACGGAAAGCTTGCGATTTACAACGCATGGTGGATGACCGTGTTTCCGGGTGTATTCATCATTTTAATTGTACTTGGCCTTAATTTATTTGGTGACGGTCTGCGCGATTGGTTAAATCCGAAAAACGTAATGCTGAAGAAAAGGAGGAAAAAACGTTGAGTAACGCCCTTTTAAAATTAGAAGACTTACAAGTAACTTTTACAACGTATAGCGGAGAAGTAACGGCTGTTGACAATGTATCTCTTCAATTAAATAAAGGAGAAGTATTAGGGATTGTCGGTGAATCAGGGTCTGGAAAAAGCGTAACGTCCGAATCTATTCTTCAGCTATTAGATGAAGACCTAACAAGCTACGATGGCAAGATTTTGTTTGAGGGAAAAAACTTATTAGAGATGTCTTCAAAGCAAATTCAAAAGCTAAGAGGAAACGAAATCTCAATGATTTTCCAAGACCCAATGTCGTCATTAAATCCCGTTATGCCCATTGGAAAACAAATTGCTGAAGTGATTCGTCTGCATCAGAAAGTCTCCAAAAAAGAAGCGCAAAAGAAAGTCGTAGAGCTTTTGAGACTAACAGGCATTCCGTCTCCAGAACAGCGAGCAAAAGAGTATCCGCATGAAATTTCCGGTGGAATGAGGCAGCGCATTATGATTGCGATGGCTTTAGCCTGTGAGCCAAAGCTTCTTATTGCCGATGAGCCAACAACAGCTTTAGACGTAACCATTCAAGCGCAAATTCTTGACCTCATGATGGATTTAAAAGACAAGCTCAACATGGGCGTGCTTTTCATTACCCATGATTTAGGCGTTGTAGCTAATATTTGTACAAAAGTAGCCGTGATGTATTTAGGACAAGTGATGGAAGAAACGGACGTTAAAACGCTGTTTTCAAAGCCGCTTCATCCTTATACAATGGGCCTAATTAAGTCGGTTCCTCACTTAGATGGCGACAGAACACAAGAGCTTTCGTCCATTCCGGGAACGGTTCCGCCGCTTTCAAACGTGCCAGACGGCTGTCGTTTTGCACCAAGATGCCCGTTTGCAACGGAAAAATGCCATAAAGAAGTACCTATTTTAGAGCATGCCGATGATACGCATCGCATTCGGTGCTGGCACTATGAAAAAATTCAAGAAGGAGAGGTTGCGTATGTCTAGTGAAGCAAAGCAGCAAAGCTCCAAGCCCTTGCTTGAAGTTCGCAACCTGCAAAAATATTATCCGGTTCGTTCTGCTTTAGGGAAAGCAAAAGGCCAAATCAAAGCAGTTCAAGATTTATCCTTTGATATTTATGAAGGCGAAACGTACGGATTAGTAGGTGAATCTGGCTGCGGGAAAAGTACAGCGGGGCGCACGCTTTTAAAACTAGTAGAACCAACGGGCGGAGAAGCACAGTTTAATGGAGAAAGTATTTTCGAATCTAAAGCATCACGCTTACGAACAATTCGTAAAGATTTACAAATGATTTTCCAAGATCCACATACTTCCCTTAATCCAAGAAAAAAGATTGGTGCTTCCATTCAAGAAACATTAACAATTCATAATGTAGGCGCAAAAAGCGAACGAAAGCAGCTTGTCATTGAGTTATTAAAAAAGCTTGGATTTAACGAAGAAGATTACAACCGCTATCCGCACGAATTTTCAGGAGGTCAGCGCCAGCGCATAGGCATTGCGCGTTCATTGATTTTAAACCCCAAGCTTATCATTTGTGATGAGCCGGTTTCAGCACTGGACGTATCCATTCAAGCACAAATCTTAAACTTACTGCGCAGTTTGCAAAGAGAAATGAAGCTTTCATATCTTTTTATCTCCCACGATTTAAGCGTCGTAAGACATATTGCAGACCGCGTTGGTGTGATGTATTTAGGAAGATTAGTAGAAGAAGGGCCAACAGATGAGATTTTTTCAAATCCTCGTCATCCTTACACAAAACTTCTTTTGTCATCTGTCCCGGCAATTCACGAACATGAAAAACGCGAAAAAATTGAGGTTAAAGGTGAAATTCCTTCTCCTCTTAATCCACCTTCAGGCTGTGCGTTTCATAAAAGATGCCCGTTCGCATTTGACCGCTGCATGAAAGAAACACCTGAAGATACAGTGATTGACAGCAAGCATAAAGTAAAATGTCATCTTTATAGTTAAGGTGAAAAGCTGTAGCGATAGAGAAAACAAACGTATTGATGTAGCAGCACAATCGAATAGATAGAAATGGAAAAAGTCACTAGTGCCTCTAGTGGCTTTTTTGTGTGAAAATAGCGGATTTAAAGGGTGGTGAAAAGTCATTATTCAGCGTATTAGATTCATTTTTATATAAAAGATATAAATAATCCTTACTAACCTATCTATCCTAATATATGGAGATATGAAAACAAAACGTGTTATGATGGTATCGGTGATAATTATGGGTAAAAAAGCAGATAAAACGAATGTCATGCGAATTTTAGATCAGAAAAAAATTGAGTACAACTATTATTCTTATGACACTAAAAAGCTGAGTGGGGTACAGGTAGCTACTTCGCTCGGAGAAGATCTTGCTAAAGTCTTTAAGACACTGGTGACCGTAGGGAAATCAAAAGAACATTATGTCTTCATGGTACCGGTTGAAAAGGAGCTTGATTTAAAGAAAGCGGCAAAAGCGGCTGGTGAAAAGTCCTTAGAAATGATTCCTCAAAGAGAGCTGTTACCTCTTACAGGATATGTTCACGGCGGGTGTTCTCCTATCGGAATGAAAAAGCAGTTCGAAACCTTCATTGACTCTACAGCAGAAAACTGTGAAACGATTTACTTTTCAGGTGGACGTGTAGGTCACCAAATACAGTTAACGTTAAGTGACTTATCAAAAGTAATTCGCTTAGGTTTAGCAGACATCACAAAAGATAGTTAAAATGTAGTTCCCTTGAGCGAAACGTACTCAGACATGAGCGTTTCGCTTTTTTAGTTCCCTTAATTACTGTCTTTTTATCTGTTAAAACAACAAAATAAAAGTAAAAATATAGAAAAAATGATATTATATAGTTAATATGTGGAAAATTTATAAAAAGGCTGGGAGGAAGACAAAAATGATTAAATCAATTATTGGCGGGTTCATTTTATCTTTTATTCTTTTATTAGGATGTACAATAGCAAACGTAAATTCAGAAACAGTATTTTTTGTAGCGTTCATTATACTAGTAGGGCTAGCCATTATTATATCTGGAGCAGCTGTAAGCGGTGATCGAATGAGAGCCAATCTGGCCACGGAATCAAAAACGGACAAGAAGTGGAGAATTAGAAATTCTATAAACCTTATGTTAGCTGCGACTCCAGTTCTCGGCGTATTTCTTCTCATTCATTATTTTATATAGTTTGGTTTCCAAACAACAAGCTTAGGTGAAAAATATCTCGGGATAGAACGCTTTTTATGTGAATTTAAAATTAAATGAGCCAAATTAAGGTCGCCAATGTAACAAAATTATAGAGCATCCATGGCTGTATATATAATAAGAGATAAGATTAAAATTCGATAATTATCTTAAATTTAGGTTAGAGCTTAGTACAAGTTATGTTTATTCTACATATTATGTAAATGTAAGCAGCTTACACTCACAAGTTGATAAGAGTATTTTCTTAACCATGTTCTCACTTAAAGAACATGGCTTTTTTTTCTGTTTGTCATATAAATTAGAAAGCCGAACTTTGTAAAATTTTTGTATAAATAATTAGAAAATATTATATTTTCTAATAAATCAATAGTACAATATATAAATGGAAGGGAGGATTAACACTACATATGTAATAGACAGCCGCCGCTTTTAAAACCACTTATTTTATTATCTATAGATGATACTGAAATGAATTATCCAACCTTTTTTAAGCGCTCTCATTATATAAGTAATTGGTTGAACAGGTTTTATAGAAAGCAATACAATCTAGCTGTTTAAAAAGATTTGCTGGTAAATTACTTGCTACTTCATGTTACAGGAGAACCAACATTAAACACTCAAAGAAAAGAGGGATCACTCATGGCTCATACCAGTGAAGCTGCAAACAACAGGCGTGTTACAAGTAATATTTTTAAAGGATCTGTTGGGAACTTAATTGAATGGTACGATTGGTACGTTTACTCTGCTTTTGCCGTCTATTTTTCATCGCAATTCTTCCCGGAAGGTGATTCAACAAGTCAGCTGCTTAACACAGCGGCAATCTTTGCCGTCGGTTTCTTAATGCGTCCAATCGGAAGTTTATTAATGGGGCGCTATGCGGATCGATATGGTCGTCGGGCTGCGCTTACCTTATCTATTACCATTATGGCGAGCGGTTCTTTTATTATCGCCTGTACTCCTAGCTATGGCACGATAGGGTTATTATCTCCTATTATTCTAGTACTAGCGCGTTTGCTGCAAGGAATCTCCTTAGGAGGAGAATACGGAACGTCTGCAACTTATCTTTCTGAAATGGCAAGCAGCGGGCGAAGAGGGTTTTATTCAAGCTTTCAGTATGTGACGCTTGTTGCTGGTCAGCTAGTGGCATTAGGTGTTCAAATTATTCTGCAAAACGTTCTTAGTGAAGCAGATATGATTTCATGGGGCTGGCGTATTCCTTTTGTCATTGGAGCAATCGGAGCGCTAAGCGTTTTATGGCTGCGCCGTACAATGGATGAGTCAGAGCAATTTTCTAAAATGGACTCTGAAAGCCGTGAAAATGCAGGAACTATTAAAGCACTTATGAAGCATCCTAAAGCAGTGTTGACCGTTATTGGCTTAACACTAGGAGGAACAGTCGCTTTTTATACGTATACGACGTATTTGCAAAAATTTATGGTAAACAGTGTAGGGCTAGATAAAGGAGTCGTAAGCTGGATTAACTTCTGTGCGCTGCTTGTATTTGTTGTTATTCAGCCAATAGCAGGTATGCTATCTGATAAAATTGGACGCAGACCTCTGTTAATGAGCTTTGGTATTTTAGGAACATTACTGACAGTACCGCTTTTTCTTTTTATGAAACAAGCACATAACCCAGTCATGGCTTTTTTATTAATGACAATTGGACTTATCATTGTAACAGGTTATACATCGATTAACGCTATTGTAAAAGCCGAGCTTTTCCCAACAGAAATTCGAGCTCTTGGTGTTGGGTTACCGTATGGACTTACAGTTGCCATATTTGGAGGCACTGCAGAATTTATCGCCCTATGGCTGAAAAGTATCGGCCATGAATCACTTTTCTTTTTCTATGTAGCAGGATGTATCGCCATCAGCTTTATTGTTTATTGGCGTATGGGAGAATCCTCTAAAGATTCATACATAGAATCTGAGCTCAAGAAAGAGGACAAAGGAGACAATGTACCGCCAAATAATATCAGTTTTTAATTTTGGTTAAATAAATAATTGTTTGATAACATAAAAAAGGACGGGCTTTTATAGCCAGTCCTTTTCTGGTATTCCGCGCGTATATTCGTATTAAAAGTACTAAGTGACTGTTCTTACTATAGAATTCTTTTTTCTATAGTTTTGCATTATGAATTTGTACACTATTTGGTGATAATAAGTCCTCGTATAATCTCATTCCAGTAATGTTTAAAACTAGGCTTTGCTTTCGTCATTATGAACACTCCTTTTTTAAATTTTTTGATTGGCTAGTTGTTATACTAAGTTTAATAAAATTACCTAAAGCTGTTATCCAACGCAGAGCGTAACTTAGTATGTGAATTTTTACGACTAAAGAATGAAGAACAAAATAATTAGAGGCATATAAAAAGATCAGCTACATAATAAAAGGATTATTTTGTGATCTAACGAAATAAAGAGTATATACATCAGAAATAGAGAGAGGGTAAACTCCGTGAATACTTTATATTCCTTTTTTACGAACCCGGTTTTAACTGCTTCTACGTTTTTAATAGAATTACAGAGCGTGTTCTTTCAACCTATTTGGAAAAAGTATAATTATGATGATTATTTTACCTACAAGGTGTATGTTCCAAGTACATATACTGGGTTAAGTAAAGTACC
Source organism: Priestia sp. YIM B13486 (assembly GCF_042787865.1). NCBI lineage: Bacteria > Bacillati > Bacillota > Bacilli > Caryophanales > Bacillaceae > Priestia > Priestia sp. YIM B13486. The sequence goes on from NZ_JBHZOZ010000002.1 coordinate 61,167, forward strand.
ATTAATCGTTATGCTTCATGGATGTCAACAAGATGCAGATGATTTTGCTGCAGGTACGGAGATGAATAAGCTAGCGGAAGAAAAAGGCTTTATTGTTCTCTATCCTCAAATGAATTACTTTGCTAATTCCAACGGGTGCTGGAATTGGTTTTATGAGTATAACCAGTTTCGCGGTAATGGAGAGCCAGACATAATAAAAGATATGATTGATCACATAACCGCTAAATATGCGATTGATTCTACTAATATATACCTTGCTGGCATGTCAGCTGGAGGCTTTATGGCAAATGTGATGGCTATTGCTTATCCCGATGTATTTAAAGCGGTAGGCATTCATTCAGCAGGCAGTAATGCGTATGCTGTAGACCTCATCACAGCTGGAGAAGTCATGCTATACGGCTCTTTAAATCCTGAACTTGACGGTGATGAAGCTTATAAAAAAATGGGACCTTATGCACGGCCTGTTCCCATCATTACGTTTCATGGTCAATCAGATACAACAGTCAATCCAATTAATGCGTCTACATTAATTCAGCAGTGGATTTATACCTATAAGAATTTCGGTATAAACTTACATGAAAATGCTGCTTTTTATACGTCACAAGATAACGGAAATCATTATAGCTACATAATGTCTGACTACATAGATGCAGAAAATAAAATCTGGATGAAAAAAATTATGGTAGAGGATATGGGGCATGCATGGTCAGGAGGAAATGACAATGGATCAGATACTGATTCAAAAGGTCCTAATGCTTCAAAAATGATGTGGGACTTTTTTGAAGCACAGAATGATTGAATAGAGTATGAACGAGCGATCAAGATGTACTACTAAATAACATTAGCCTTCATTTTTTTTGAAACAAATAATTGTCTACCAACAGCAAAAAAGGATCTTATCGAAAGATCCTTTTTCTGTTATCAACGAACATTTTTTAACAAGTAGCTTCAAACCGATTTAACAATACATCGAGATCCTGACTGATTTTAATCGTATTACTACTTGTAAACCCTTCTTCTAGGGCAATCATCATCATCATTTTTCGTATAAATTCTATCTTTATCAGCAGTAGTCTACATTTGAAACACATTAAGTTTCCTCCACTTGCCACGTCATTTTAAAGGCTTAAATTGTTGAATTATTTATGTAAAAATGGTTCCAATCTAAAAATAGAACCTAAAAAATATAGTAACAAATAGATAGTGTCGAAGTCTGTCGTATTTTGAATTCAGATATTTTCATTTAAAAAGAATTAGCTCTTAAACGTTTTGCTGGAAGCTGTGCTCTATCTTAATTGTGATTGTTCCCCGGTTGTAAATAACTCACAGACCAACAGAGCTTATCCGGTTTTTTGGATATAGGCATAATCCGATTACATTTAGGCATGTTAACATAAGATTGGACTTATTTAAGTTAGTTAACTTTAAGCCAAAACATATCTTTTTTTCGTTTATTAGTTTCTGCTTAACTATTTATGGCTATCAGGCACTGACAAATAAAGATAAATGATAAGTGAGGGCTGTTTCTAACCGCTATAGACTTTGTAAAAAGCGCAACAAAAAAGCGTCTGTTAAGACGCTTTATATATAATACATATACTGCTCATCTTTATTAACATTTGTGGTTTCATGGATTATTTCTTCCGGGATATTGGACGTCCGGTTAGTAAAAAGCATAAACAAAGCAATAATTGATGCCGCAAAACCTAAAGTAACAATCACAATAAATCCCTCCCTTTAGAATATATATTCTACTTTTATCTTCATTTTCCTATATTTATTATATACCCTTATTTTATTTTCTCAACACATAGAACAAAAAGAGTAGTGCATCTCCTCAATATCTCCCTCAAAATAAATATAATCAAGGGAGCTTATCCCATTTTCCCTAAAAAAGTAGGAAGCCATAAATTTTTTTCGTATGGGGGATATAAATCATTAAAATTATTAATCGTTGAGATAACTTTTTTGTATTGTACGAATGAAAGAAATTTATATATATTAAAAATACAAAATATTCATTAAATTATATGATGCTTTGGTTTTGAGTCGAAAAGAGAAAAGCTGCTGCTTTAAAGGCAACAAGTTTAAGGAAGTTACAAGCGATATAAAAAGTTATAGAAATGGATGCATCTAGAATTCTTTTTGCTCAGATATTCACAGAGTTTTCATTCGTAAAAAAGACTGAAAATTTTGATAATAATTTCACTTTTATTAAGGGGGACTTTTTATGACAACAACGGTATTAAATGTATCAACTTATTCTTTTTATCTTAACGGTGAGTGGAAAGAAAGTAAATCAGGGCAGACAATTGACATTGTTTCTCCATACCGTCATGACGTGATTGGAAAAGTGCAGGCTATCACAAAAGAAGAGGTCGATGAAGCAGTACATGCCGCGCAAAAAGCTCAGAAAGGGTGGACAGAAATTTCTCTGCAAGAACGTGCCAAGTATTTATACAACTGGGCGGATGAGCTGGTAAGAATGCAGAGTGAAATTGCCGAAATTATTATGAAGGAAGTTGGAAAAAGCTTAAAAGATGCAAGGAATGAAGTAGTGCGCACAGCAGATTTCATTCGCTATACAGTTGAAGAAGCCCTTCATATGAACGGAGAAAGCATGAAGGGAGATAGTTTTCCTGGCGGTTCTAAGTCTAAAGTTGCTATTGTTGAACGCGTACCTTTAGGGGTTGTACTCGCAATTCCTCCTTTTAATTATCCGGTAAATTTAGCAGCTGCTAAACTAGCGCCTGCGCTTATTTCAGGAAATGCAGTTATCTTCAAACCTGCAACGCAAGGAGCGATCAGCGGTATTAAGATGATTGAAGCTCTTCATCAAGCAGGTATTCCACAAGGTCTTGTAAACGTCGTGACGGGTCGCGGATCTGTTATTGGGGATTATTTAGTTGAACATAAAGGCATTAACATGATTTCATTTACCGGGGGAACAAATACGGGTACTCAATTAGCTAAAAAGGCAGGCATGATTCCTCTTGTACTAGAACTTGGAGGAAAAGACCCGGGTATTGTATGTGAAGATGCAGATTTACAAGAAGCAGCAAAACATATTATAAGCGGAGCATTTTCTTATTCCGGTCAGCGCTGTACAGCTATTAAACGTGTACTTGTGCATGAAAAAGTGGCAAACGAGCTCGTAAATATTTTAAAAGAAGAAGTACATAAACTATCAGTCGGTTCTCCTGAAGATGGATGTACGATCGTTCCATTAATTGATAGCAAAGCAGCTGACTTTATTCAGATTTTAATTGCAGATGCACTAGGAAAAGGTGCAACAGTTGTGACTGGAAACAAGCGTGAAGGAAACCTTATCTATCCTACGCTTTTAGATGACGTGAATGATACTATGCGCGTAGCATGGGAAGAACCATTCGGTCCTGTGTTACCAATTATCCGCGTCGCTTCTGATCAAGAAGCCGTTGATATAGCAAACGAATCAGAATTTGGCTTACAAGCAAGCGTTTTTACAAAAGATATTAATAAAGCCTTCTCAATTGCAAATAAAATTGAAGTGGGCTCCGTTCAAATCAACGGCCGTACGGAACGCGGCCCTGATCATTTTCCTTTTATTGGCGTAAAAGGATCCGGTATGGGTGCTCAAGGTATTCGTAAAAGCATTGAATCCATGACTCGTGAAAAAGTAACGGTATTAAACCTTCAATGATTGAATTCCAAGAGCTCTCCAAATCGAGCTAGTCGAGTGTAGAGAATCTCATGGAAAAAAGCCTGTGCTCCAAAAAGCACAGGCTTTTAAACGTTTTATTTACCTATCACTCGATTCCGTCTTTATAGTTCTTATGCCAGTTTTTATCACCTTTGTGCTCGATATCCTCAACGGTTTTTTCAAGCTCTGACATAATGAGTGTTTTTACTTGATAAATGGTATCAAAAAAAGCTTTCTCTTCATCCGGATTCGGCTTTATTTTGGCTGCTGCCGAAATATCAACATATCTGCGATGTTCAGTTGTTAATTTATCAAGCGCATCAAAAATATGAGAGGTCAGAACAGCAACCTCCTTATGATTATCAGGCAGCTTTTCTTTTAATGTTTCAATTCTCTTATCCATGTTAAAGTCCCCCTATAACGTGTTGTATTTATGTAACTTTCCCACTAATAAAAATGAATAACCTTAAATAGCAAAAAATCATGGGAATTAGCACGTGAAACAAAAGTATACTACAAGATATCATGTTAAAGTGAAAAAATGGTGAAACGAATGAGTATATTTTTCCAGAAAGGGTATGTAATAAAAGTCGTTTTTTTGGAAAAGGTAATTACCTTAAGAAACTTTGAAGCACGTAATCAACATAAAAGTTCCTCTATTTTTAATGAACAATGACCTTTTTTGACTACTTTTTACGATTTCATGACTTTTTTTGAATGAATTTGATTGTTTTTGATGATTTTTCGAATAATCTGATATATAATGAAAGCGTAAACAGTAAAACATGTCGGTTGGTTAAGAAAAACATCCACAAAAATGGGATTCGTTATTACATAAAATCAGACCTCTGTTTTTATAAAAATAAATAGAATTTGAGAAAAGGAGAATGAGGATGGACATATTGGATGCAAAAGTAGTGAATACAAAGTATGGTTTAGAAACATATCTGGATGTATCAGAAAGCGTAGAAATAAAAGAAATTCATATGCCGAGTTCAGAGAACCAATCTCATAAAATTAAATTTGGAATCAAGTATTTTCTTTTAAGAGAAGGAAAGTATTACGATAGCCAAAAAGGTTATTTTTGGCTTTGTATGAATCACGATTTTAGCAGCCTTATGCTGAGTGAAACGGAAACAGAGAGTTTGTTTGCAGTTAAAAGTGAAGAAGAAAGAGAAGCAACAAAAACGCTGTTAGCAGAATGGTTTATCCAAACGAATGCGTACAAAGAAGTCATCAACGAATGTATCCATCAGATTAAAACGGAGAATATTCGTACAGAAGAAGACATTGAAGACCGAGTGGACGCTATACAATTTTTAGAAAAATTAAAGGTATTAACTGCAAAAGAGATTGAAAACGCTTCTATAGAAAATCTATATGCCCTTCAGCAAATCGGCTAGACTATAGTTCGCGCAAGTTGAAATGCAGATTGATGTATAACAATAAGGGGGAATAGTGAGATGAAATTTTTTATTGATACAGCAAACCTTGAGGATATTAAGAAAGCATACAAAGTAGGTGTTCTAGCTGGTGTGACAACCAATCCATCTTTGGTAGCAAAAGAAGGCGTAAGATTTGAAGACCGCATCGAAGAAATTCTTCAAATGGTACCGGAAGTTGAATCCGTCTCCGCTGAGGTAACGCCTGACGCACTTTCTGCTGAAGACATGATTGCTCAAGCTGAAGAACTGATTAAAATTAACGACGGAGATAAAAACATTACGATTAAGCTGCCTATGACATTAGCTGGTTTGGAAGCGACGCGCTACCTTGCTAAAAAAGGCGTAAAAACAAATGTAACCCTGATCTTTACAGTAAACCAAGCGCTTTTAGCAGCTCGTGCTGGAGCGACGTATGTTTCTCCATTTTTAGGACGTCTTGATGATATTTCAGAAGACGGAGTACAGCTGGTATCTAAAATTGCTGAGTTATTCCGCGTTCAAAACATCGACTCTCAAATTATTGCGGCATCTGTAAGACATCCGGATCATGTAACGCGTGTAGCACTTGCAGGAGCTCATATTGCCACAATTCCATACGCTGTTATTGAGCAATTAGCAAAACATCCGTTAACTGACCAAGGAATGGAAAAATTTGCAGCAGATTGGGAAAAAGCAGTTAAAGCTTAACAAAAAGTCATATCAATAAAAAAAGCTTGGAGTAAGCATAGCTTATTCCAAGCTTTTTATCGTTTAACTAACTAGTTTCTTTTTACGTAAACGCTCTAAGCGTCGCTGCACGCTATTTCTCGAACGCCCGAGCAGCTGTCCAATTTCTCGCTGATTGCGCTTTTCCTGATAAAACATACGCCACAATCTGGCATCTTCTTCTGCTGTCCACTTTTTATGCTCGTATTTAGGGCGCTTTACATAGTCTAGTTTTCTTTGTTCATTCACCCACGCTGGTTCTGGAATAAGCGTATTTTTAGGTATTTTAAAAAAGTTAAGGCACGATTTATTTTGTTCAGCCCAATTCCAAAAAGATTGAATGTCAATTCCCATAAATGTTCTGGTCTTGGCGATGATCATTTTGTACGATAGATTCTCTTTATGAATCCACTTGTAAATTGTATGAACATCTACTTCAAGGCAGGCTGCTAGTTCACACGCTGTAATATGTCCTACGTGTGCTTTGGCTCCATACACTTCTAAACGGTTCAACCTCGATTCTAGCGCTTGCACACTTCGCTGTAATTTAGCTGATATGTGTGAAAGAGGTTTTACCCCGTAATACCTTAGCAAATATTCGTCTTCTTGCAGCGTCCATCTTCGCATCGCCGTTTTTCGTGTTAGTCCCAAAACTTTTATGCGCGTAGCAATAGAAGAAGGACTCCTGCCTAAGGAATGTGCCATTTCACGGTTATTCATGATATCAATGTTCTCCTGCAAAAAAGCATCTTGTTCAAGCGTCCATTTTTTACGTAAAGCTGTATCCGAAGCACGAAGATTTAATCGAGTAAGTCGTTTATTAACCGATTCCTTGCTTCTATGTAAATACTTACCCATCTCTTGAAGCGTCATAGCGCCATAGTGTTGGATAAGAAATCTATCTTCTTCTTTTGTCCATCGCTTTTGATTTTTACTCACTGTTGTCTCACTCCAATCCACACGGAAAGTTCAAGATGAAAAAGCCTCTAGTAATCTATTTTCCGGATGAGCAATATCTATTCAGACTGATACTCACTGCGTTTTAGCCTATATATATTTTATCATATTTCTAGAGAAAAACCAAACGTGTGTTCCTGTTTTATTTTAGTCATCATAAAAGGAATTAGAAAAATAGTTGGCACCTTTAATAGAAGCGAATTATGGTAAAATTGACTATAATCTCTAAAGGATTTACATAACTGACAGCTCAGCATCATTACGTTGAGAAAGGGGAATTGATATGAATTTTAATTTAAAAGAAGCGATTGAAATACTTGAGCATACGCCACAAACGCTTGAAAAACTTTTGTCGGGACTATCTGCAGGGTGGCTGCAATGCAATGAAGGAGAAGGAACGTGGAATACCTCCGAAGTCATAGAACATTTAATAGAAGCAGAAAAAAACAATTGGATACCAAGGCTAGAATTTATCCTTCAAAAAGGAAAAGAGGGAGCTTTTCCTCCGTTTGACCGCTATGCCCATTTAAACAAGGAATCTGCTAATTCTATTGAAGAGAAGCTTCTTGAATTCAAAAAGGTAAGAATACAGAATTTACATCAACTAAAGCTGCTAGTTAAGCATGAAAAGCACCTTGAAGTGAGAGGAGAACACCCTGAGTTTGGGGAAGTAAAAGTCAGAGAGCTGCTCTCGACTTGGGTTGCTCATGATTTAACCCATATTGCGCAAATTGTTCGAGTAATGGCAGAACGATACAGAGAAGATGTAGGACCTTGGGAAGAATACTTAGGAATACTAAAGAAATAGCAATGACACACAGTGGCCAGCCTTTATCATTCAAGCTTGAATTAAGAAATGTACACGATTACAATAAAATGAGAATAATGAAGATTCAGGAAGGATTGCAGAGGGAACTATAACAACATATCCGATGTTTATAACATGTAGGGTCCGTTAAGCAATTTACGAATAAAAAGAGGATTGGACTGATTAAAAGTGAAAGTGAACTCAGAGAAATTTGGCGAACTAAACAATCAAGCTGTACATGCTTATACCTTATTAAATGATGAAGGGCTTAAAATCACCTGCCTTGACTATGGATGTGTAATATCAAATATTGAAATGCCGGATTCTGAAGGGAAGATTGAAAGTGTTGTATTGGGATTTGATTCAATAGAAGAATACCAAAAGTATTCTCCTTATTTCGGAGCTGTGGTTGGACGCGTAGCAGGGCGTATAGGTGGAGCATCGTTTGAGCTTAATAATGAAACTTATCGTCTAGAGAAAAATGAAGGAAACAATCATTTGCATGGCGGAAAAGAAGGATTCAGTCATAAAATATGGAATGCCAAAACTATTGAGACAACTGATCATGTAGGTGTTGAATTTACATATGTAAGTAAAGACGGAGAAGAAGGGTATCCCGGCAACCTTGAAGTGAAAGTTACGTATACATTAACGAATAAAAATGAGTTCCATATTTCTTATGAAGGAACAACAGATCAAGACACTCTTATCAATTTAACAAATCATACGTATTTCAATTTAAGCGGAAATCTAAAAGAAACGGTCTTGGATCATGTTTTGAAGATGAAAAGTAACGAATTCTTAGAGTTAAATGATGATCTTTTACCTACTGGAGAAACGCTAAACGTCACAGATACTCCATTTGATTTTAGAGAAGGACATAGTCTCAAGGAAGGTGTGGACTCTACACATCCGCAAAATATATTAGTGGGTAAAGGGTTCGATCATCCATTTCTTTTAGAAGCAGAAGCTGAAAATCAGATGTCATTATTTGATCCTGCAAGCGGCCGCAAAATAGAAGTCAAAACGGATCAGCCTTCAGTTGTTCTCTATACGGGAAATCATCTAGACGAAGAATTCGAAATTAGAGGGGTTCACTCAGAGAAATACCTCGGTGTTTGCCTAGAAACACAAGGTTTACCAGACGCTATTCATCATAAGCATTTTCCTTCTTGTGTATTAAAGCCCGGTGAGAAGTATGAAGCATATACTCACTATACATTTATAACTGATCGCAGCCTGTAACAAAACGGGATGATAAAAAGGATTACAAACGAGCCTCTGCCGATTGTAATCCTTTTATTGTTACTTTTTCTTTTGGCTTTTTGCACGATTAGCGTCAAGCTCAGCCGCATATTCTTCTTGAGACTTTCCTTGCTTTTGACTCTCAGACTGAATCTTTTTAAATTTGTTATCGTTTAAATTTGGCATGTTAGCACCTCCTTGCAGACAGGGTTATTTTGTACAAGCATTAAGGATTTATATGCTGAAAAGTTTTAATGAACTTGGTTAGAAATTTCGCTTAATGCTGCACCGGCTTCATCAACATATACGTTCACTGTCGCAAGGTCGCCGATTGCACAGATTCCAACCATATTATTATTCTCCACTACAATAATGCGGCGAATTTGATGGTCAGCCATCATACGTGCACACTCGTGAATATCCGTATCCGGAGAACACGTAATTACATCTTTAGTCATACAATCATGGCAATGCACAGTGTTGCAATCTTTTCCATCCGCCACGCAATTTAACACGATATCACGGTCTGTGATCATTCCCATTACTCGATTTTCTTGACACACCGGCACAGAACCACAATTAATATCACGCATTAATTTTGCAGCTGCTGTTACTGGGTCGTGCGGTGCACAAGCTTTCACATCTTTAGTCATAACTTCACGTACTGTAGTCATTTTTATTTCCTCCTTTTAAACATTCACCTCCGTATTTTCTCCATGCACATGCAGAATATGAGACTCAATAATTTCCTAAAAGCAAAAAAGTACAGGATTAAAATAAAGAAAGGAAAAAATTTTGTAACAAAAGGCGAATAAAAGAACTAACGCAGTGTAATAAGCACATAAAAAAGAGCCTATTACACAAACTAAAGAGGATATGATCTAGCTTACATTTTCGTAACGGCAGGAGTTGGGTACATAATGAAAGGAAAGTTAACGCTTTTGGCAGTACTTTTATTGCCTTGGCTGTCTATAGTAAAAGTTGATAAATTTGTCTTTAAAAGATACCTACCTGTTTTAACGTTTAGTTCATTGGTTATTGCTTTTATCAGTGAGTTATCTAAAAGCTTTACTTGGTGGAAAGTGAGAAAACCTCTTTTTCCTAAACTTGCAAGCGATATATCTTTTATCTTTGGCCCATTTTTTGTAGCTAATTTTTGGGTATTCAAGCTGACCTATGGAAATTTTAAAAAATATTTGCTGATTAACGTTCTATTTGATTATCTATTTGCTTATCCTTTGACGAGTCTGGCAGAAAAACTAAAGGTATACAAAATGGTCAACATGACGCGTTTTCAACTTTTTATCATCTCGATTGCGACTGCTCTTATTAATTATTTGTATCAGCATTTTATAGAAGATGCTTTAAGGCAGAGAAGGCAATAGCTGATATTTCGTTAACCAGCTCATCGCCACTTATATTTCGGTACTGTCAGCTTTAAATCGTATTAAAGCCCTCCTAAACTTGGTACATAAGTAGTTAAACGAGATAATAAAAGAAAAGAGAAACATGAGAGAAGATAAACCTCTTTCACGTTTCTCTGCTTTGTCATGCACATAAACTTTATCTGTACACCTTCATCGGCAAATACGTTAAAGATTGCCCCGTAGCTGAAGAAGTTAAATGCGATTCTAATTCAAAATCTTCAAATGGTTCGATATGAGAAAAGGCCTCTAAAAATGCTTCTAATATGATTTTCATTTCAAGTCGGGCAAGAGGGGCGCCCAAACAAAAATGAGGTCCGTTTCCAAACGTTAAGTGTTTTTTATTAGTTTGGCGGTGAATGTCTACAGAAAAAGGGTTTTCAAACATATTCTCATCCATATTACATGCACTCATCCACGCAATAACGACATCTCCTTTTTTTAGCTTAACGCCTAATAAATCGTTATCTTGTTTAACCGTCCGATCTCGTCTGGAGATGTGAAACCGATATCGAAGCATTTCTTCTACTGCTTTTGGAGCTAATTCTCTATTGTTTCTCAGCTCGCTGTATAACGACTCGTCGTCATATAAAAAAGAATAAAACATATTTGCAATGGCGTGACTTGTGGTTTCAACTCCTGCACCTAAAAGCAGCATGGTAGCGTGTACAATTTCTTCATCTGTGAATGTTTCACCATCAACTTCGGCTTGAATTAAGTCTGAGATAATATCATCAGAAAGGTTGGAGCGCTTTTCAATGACAATCGGGTAGAGGTATTGAAAATATTCAGCTCCTGCACGCTGCTTTTCTTGTTCAATCTCTTCTAATCTTTCTTGGTCATAAGGCTGAAACAGAATATCTACCCATTTTTTGAACTGATATTGGTCTTTTACCGGTACACCGAATAAATCTGCTATAACTAAACTAGGAAAAGGAGAAGATAAATCGTCAACAATATTAATAGTTGAATTCTTTTGTATGGCTTCTACAAGGTCTGCTGCAATTTGTTTGATTCGCGGTTCCCAGTTCTTTAAACTGCGAGGAGTAAAGGCTGCAGCAAGCAAAGATCGCGCTTTCCGGTGGTCAGGAGGATCTAAGTTTGTAAGATTGGTAATTGGAGATGTGCTTTTTTTCTTACTATTATCCCCAACAAAAATAGTGGTTCTTTGCCCATCGCTTGAAAAGAATTCGTAGTTGCTCAAGACTTGTTTAACATGGTCGTATTGGAATACATTCCATGTGTTTGTTTCTTCATGAAAATAAACAGGGTGGTTGTTCAGCATTTCTTTATACCATTGGATAGGGAAAAACTCTTCTGCACGTGATTGGAATTTTGGAATTTCTGTAACGGGAATGACTTCTTTGTTCATATGATCTTATTCCTCCTTCAGAATAGGTATAAATTTGGAATTTACTAGCTACATAGCGCTTAGTAGTTGTCACTTGCTAGATAAATAGTTGCTTTGTTTAATTAACCTATACTATTAGTACATTTTTATACCACATGTATAAAAATGTACTAATAGTATATAATTATTTTTATTTATTTATCAAGGAAAAAGGATAAAATTCACGTAGGAAAAGGCAGATAAGTTATACTAAATAAAAAGTAAATTGTAAACAGAGGAGTAGCAGCAATGAACCAAAAACAGCTCGATATTTTAGGGCATACGCACCAGCTTTTTATGGAAAAAGGATACGTAGACACTTCGGTACAAGATATATTAGAAAGAAGCGGTATTTCAAAAGGAACATTTTATAAATATTTTTCATCTAAAAGCGAACTCCTTCTCTCATTACTTTCGTCTTTGCAAGAATCACTTATTCTCCAAAGAGAAAAAGTAGCCATTGAATATAAAGGAGACAATCAGAAGGTATTTGAAGAACAGATAATTTTTATGCTGAACTTTGCAGAGCAAAACAAAATTCCTGAAATGATTGAAAGTACACTCATTTTAAATGAGATCAAAACATTTCAATATATAGAGGAGTTAAAAACAGCAACATTCAACTGGATATATGAACGTTTGCAGCAGATTTTCCCGTCTAAGACTTTTCCTTATTTATTTGATGGAGCTGTGCTGCTAGAAGGAATGCTTAACAATATATTTAAAATGAATAAAGCACTAAACTATCCATTGCCTATTGAACAAATTGTCCGTTATTGTATGAAGCGTATAGAGGAGATCGTAATCGAAATAGCAGAACAAAAAGAACAGTTATTTAATCCTTCCGTTTACTCTGCGGTATTTAATGAGAAAACAGAAAGTCATTTTTCGACTGAGCTTACGCGCGTAACCGCGAAGTTAAAACGGGTGATTGAAAATAAACTAACAAATGAAGAGGAACAAAAGAAGAGTCTGGAATTTGTGACGTTTATATCTGATGAATTACTGCAAAATGATACGGAGCCTCGCACATTTATTATTCAGAGTTCTCTTTTATCGCTAGAGAAAATCAATACTCTCGCACAGACCAAAGAGTTAGAGGAATATAAAGAAGTCATAACTACTCTGACAAGACATGCTTCATAATGTGAAAAGCAGGTAAATTAACCCAAAAGGCAAGACTCTCCGTAGTTTAGAAAAGAGCAGGTTGCCAATAACATATAAACAGCCAGTTGCCGTTATGATAGGTGACTGGCTGCATGGGATGAAAAAGGTGGCGGAGACAGACATAACACTCTTATTAAAAGAGGGTAATTCTTTCCCTTTTATAGAAAATCAATTAATCGAAAATAGCTGCTTCATTCTTAAGATCAAACGTGATATAGTTTGCTAACCTTTGCGTTCACTTAACTAACTTATAGGGGTAACACTTAAAAAAGAATCAATAACGATAGAAACCGCTCCTAAAGCAGGTGCATTTTTTCCTAACGAAGAAGGCAATAGTTCACATTTATTGTCTAAATGAGAATGGACTCTAGAAGAAACTTCGTTTTTAATCGTATTTAAAACAATGGGATGAGATTCAATTATATGATTTCTCAAGATAACAGCTTCTACATCAAATGTATTAAGAATATTGGTTAATCCAATTCCGATATAAAAGCCAAAGTTTTGAAGTGCATTTAACATTTCTACATCATTTTTATTTGCACGTTCCACAATCTCTTTTCGAGAAATATTCTTTTCTTCTTTAGAGAGCGAAGCCAGTAACGCTTTTTCAGAAGCATATAATTCCCAACAGCCCCGATTTCCACAGCTACATTTGGGGCCATTAAAATCTATCGTCATATGACCCATTTCCCCAGAAAAACCCTGAACACCTTTATACAATTCGTTGTTAATAACAAGTCCAGTTCCAATTCCGACATTAATACTGATGTAAACGATGTTTTCGTAGTTTTTTGTCATACCAAATACTTTTTCACCGTATGCTCCTGCATTAGCTTCATTTTCAACAAAAACCGGAACATTAAACTCACTCTCAATTAAAAACTGCAAATCTTTGATATTCCAATTTAAGTTAGGCATAAAAATAATTTGCTGATGACGATCTACAAGACCTGGAACACAAATCCCTATTCCCACTAGACCATAAGGGGACTCAGGCATATGGGTTACAAAACCATGAATAAGTGCAAATAAAATCTCTTTTACTTCACTAGCAGAAGAACTAGACAAGTCAGAAGTCTTCTCAAGAATAATATTTCCTTCTAAGTCGGTTAGAATTCCGTTAAGATAGTCGACTCCTATATCGATACCGATCGAATAGCCTGCATTCTTATTAAAAACAAGCATTACAGGTCTTCTGCCGCCTCTGGATTGCCCTGCCCCAATTTCAAAAATAAAATCTTTTTCAAGCAGTGTAGTTACTTGAGAGGAGACAGTAGACTTGTTTAATCCTGTAATCTCAGAGAGAGTTGCCCTGGAGATAGGGGAGTTCTTTAAAATTTCATCTAATATTAATTTTTGATTCATTTTTTTTACTAAAGCTTGATCTGCAATTTGAATAATAACCACTCCTTTGTTTATCTATCGAACTAAGTTGGTGTTTTTTGAAGCTTGAATTAGATATTTAAAAGTATCATATCTAATATTATAACTAAATTTTCTAAAAAAAACATTGAAATAAACATTTATTTTGTATATGATGAAATAAAGTTAGTTTATTGGATAAACAAACTAACTGAATCAAGATAGTTAATGGATAAACTTGTTCACTTAAATCGAAGGGGGAAATGACAAATGGTCCAAACTAGTACTAATAAAATTAATTATTTTGAAAGCGCAAACAAAGTTTTATACGAAGGTAAAGATTCTAAAAATCCTTTAGCTTTTAAATACTATAATCCTGAAGAAGTAGTAGGCGGTAAAACAATGAAAGATCAGCTGCGTTTTTCTGTTGCTTACTGGCACACGTTTACAGCAGATGGTACGGATCCTTTTGGCGCAGCTACTATGCAAAGATCTTGGGATAGATATGATGGAATGGATTTAGCAAAAGCTAGAGTTGAGGCAGCTTTTCAACTTTTTGAAACATTAAATGTTCCATTCTTCGCATTTCATGATCGAGACATTGCTCCTGAGGGCAGTACGTTGCAAGAAACAAATAAAAATCTTGATGTTATCGTCACTATGATCAAAGAATATATGCAAACAAGTAACGTAAAGTTATTATGGAACACAGCGAATATGTTTACAAATCCCCGGTTCGTTCATGGTGCAGCTACTTCTTGTAATGCAGATGTATTTGCTTATGCGGCGGCTCAAGTAAAAAAGGGGCTTGAAACAGCAAAAGAATTAGGCGCAGAAAATTATGTATTCTGGGGCGGCCGTGAGGGATATGAAACACTGCTTAACACAAATTTACAGTTAGAGCTAGATAACTTAGCTAGATTTATGCATATGGCTGTAGATTACGCAACCGAAATTGGATATACGGGGCAGTTTTTAATTGAACCTAAACCTAAAGAGCCTACGACACATCAGTATGATACCGATGCAGCAACAACTATTTCATTTTTAAGACAATACGGATTAGATAAATACTTCAAACTTAATCTAGAAGCTAACCACGCAACGTTAGCTGGGCATACATTTGAACACGAATTACGAGTAGCTAGAGTACAAGGCTTCTTAGGATCAGTGGATGCAAACCAAGGTGACCCTCTTTTAGGCTGGGATACAGATGAATTCCCAACGGATTTATATTCTACAACGCTAGCAATGTATGAAATCCTGCAAAATGGAGGGCTGGGAAGCGGAGGATTAAACTTTGATGCCAAAGTACGCAGAGGTTCTTTTGAACAAGACGATTTACTCTATGCTCATGTAGCAGGAATGGATGCGTTTGCTCGAGGATTGAAAGTAGCACATAAATTAGTAGAAGATCGTGTTTTCGAAAATGTTATCAACGAGCGCTACAGCAGCTTTAAAGAGGGAATTGGGCTTGAGATTGTGGAAGGAAAAGCTAACTTCCATACACTGGAGCAGTACGCGTTTAAAAATCCGAATATTATGAATAAATCAGGAAGACAAGAACGATTAAAGGCTATTTTAAATCAATATATTTTGGAAGTTTAAAAAACAAACGAGAGTAGAAACGATTTCTACTCTCGTTTATAAACGCGGAGGTATTAAGATGAAATATGTAATTGGAATTGATCTAGGAACAAGCGCCGTAAAAACGGTTTTAGTTGATACAAAAGGCAAGATTTGCGCTGTGGTTTCTAAGGATTATCCTCTCCTTCATGAAAAAACAGGGTATAGCGAACAGAATCCAGAAGAATGGGTTCAGCAGACGGCTAGTGCTTTAAGTGAATTAATTGCTAACGCTAATATAAAACCCGAAGATATAGAAGGAATTAGTTATTCTGGACAAATGCATGGCCTTGTGATGCTGGATGAAAACTATAACCTATTACGTAACGCCATTTTGTGGAATGACACAAGAACAACAGAACAATGTCATCATCTCTATAAAGTCATTGGAGAAAAACGTCTTTTAAAGATAACAAAAAACCAGGCTTTAGAAGGATTTACTCTTCCTAAGTTATTGTGGGTAAAAGAGTATGAACCGGCTATATTTGAAAAAACAGCTGTATTTATGCTGCCTAAAGATTATTTACGCTTTAAAATGACCGGCTTTATTCATAGTGAATATTCAGATGCTGCCGGTACATTATTATTAAACATCAGCAAGAAAAAATGGGATGATGAGCTTTGCCAATTAACAGGAATCAATATTAATCTTTGTCCGCCACTAGTTGAATCTAGTGAATGCATAGGCAATATTAGTGAAGCGTTCTCTCAAAAAACGGGATTAGCCACTTCAACGAAAGTATTTGCAGGTGGAGCTGATAATGCTTGCGGAGCAATTGGCGCCGGCATTTTATCATCAGGGGAAACACTATGTAGCATTGGGACATCAGGTGTTGTTCTTTCTTATGAGGAACGAAGCGATAGAGACTTTGATGGAAAAGTCCATTATTTTAATCATGGAAAAGAAAATGCCTTTTATACGATGGGTGTTACGCTATCTGCGGGGTACAGTTTAGGCTGGTTTAAGGACAATTTCGCAAAAAACGTCACGTTTGAAGAATTATTGGCTGACCTAAAAAATGTCCCAATCGGCTCAAACGGCCTTTTATTTACCCCTTACTTAGTCGGAGAACGTACACCGCATGCAGATGCTACGATTCGCGGAAGTTTTATAGGAATGGACGCCTCTCATAAAAAGAGAGACTTTACGCGAGCGGTTATTGAAGGTATTACGTTTTCTTTAAATGAGTCAATTGAAATCTTTCGAGAAAACGGAAAGGAAATTACGTCTATTGTATCCATTGGGGGCGGAGCAAAAAATGATCATTGGCTTCAAATTCAAGCAGACGTTTTTAATGCGAAAATCGTAAAGTTGTCTACTGAACAAGGCCCAGCGTTAGGAGCAGCTATGCTAGCAGCTTATGGTTGTGGCTGGTATAACTCATTGGAAGAGTGTGCAAACGTATTTATTACGTCTTCGAAAACATATTATCCTAACGCAGAACATGTACAAGTCTATAAACAGCTTTATGAATTATATAAAGAAGTCTACCTTCAAACAAACGACTTAAGTAAAAAGCTAGGCGAATTTAAAAGGAAATAATAGGTTGCAAAATATGCAACCTTACTTTAAAAAGAAACTTCATATGAAAGTAGCTTGTATCAATTGATTATGGTTGTATATCGATATACCTGAC
Source organism: Priestia sp. YIM B13486 (assembly GCF_042787865.1). Taxonomy (NCBI): domain Bacteria; kingdom Bacillati; phylum Bacillota; class Bacilli; order Caryophanales; family Bacillaceae; genus Priestia; species Priestia sp. YIM B13486. The sequence continues at coordinate 78,618 of NZ_JBHZOZ010000002.1, forward strand.
ACAAAAGGAAGTATAGAAAATGCTGTAGTAAGATTTGATTCACTAGAAAAATACGTACATTGGAGGGGAGGATAAGAGCAGTTAGTCGAATAGACGACGAAAATTTCTTTTGTGTTCCAATAATTTGAAAACGTATTCAAATAAGTGCGAACTCAGTTAGAAATAGAACTTCTACTGTTACTTTTAACTAACTGCTTTTAACAACGCATGAAACAAAATCGAAACTCATTATATATTTTTTCTATTACCTTAGTTGCCGCTATCGGAGGGTTACTGTTTGGATATGACACAGCTGTAATATCTGGAGCTGAAGAATCATTAAAGGTGTATCTTATTGACAGCTTAGGGTTAGGATCTTTAGCACACGGTGTTACTGTATCAAGTGCTTTAATAGGATGTATTATTGGAGGATTGGTATCTGGTTATTTTGCGACGAAACTAGGACGCAAACAATCACTTATACTAGCAGCTATTCTTTTTATAGTCTCAGCGTTAGGAGCTTCTTATCCTGAGTTTTTATTTTTCACAAAAGGGGAACCGACACTCTCTTTGTTACTTGCTTTTAACTTCTACCGCATTATAGGTGGGATTGGTGTTGGCTTAGCATCAGCCATTTGTCCCATCTATATAGGAGAAATTGCACCGGCAGATATTCGCGGCAGATTGGTATCGTTCAATCAATTTATGATTATTTTTGGAATGTTAGTCGTTTACTTCGTGAATTGGGGTATTGCAAATGGGGAAACCTTAGAATGGATTAATGATGTAGGTTGGAGATACATGTTTGCTTCAGGAGCCATTCCAGCTTTACTCTTTGCAGCACTCTTGTTTTTAGTTCCTGAAACGCCTCGCTACTTAGCTATACAGAATCAAGATCAAAAAGCTTTAGCCATACTAACTAAAATTAATGGATCTTCAGAAGCGAAATCAATTTTAGAAGATATTAAACAAACAATTTCTACCAATGTTTCGTCTGAAAAATTATTGGCATATGGAAAATTAGTTATCGTTGTAGGTATACTGCTTTCTGTATTTCAACAGTTTGTAGGAATCAATGTAGCTCTATATTATGCTCCGCGTATTTTTGAAAGCATGGGAGCAGCTAAAGGTTCTTCTATGCTGCAAACTATTATTATGGGATTAGTAAACGTTATTTTTACAGTAATTGCAATTTTGACGGTTGATCGTTTGGGAAGAAAACCTTTATTAATAACAGGGTCTATCGGAATGGCCATTGGAATGTTCGGTGTAGCAAGCATGGCTTTTTCAAACATCATTGGTATAGGGACGCTCGTATTTATCATTATTTATACAGCTTCCTTTATGATGTCATGGGGACCAATTTGTTGGGTGCTCATTTCAGAGATTTTTCCTAATAAAATTAGAGGTCGTGCTGTAGCTATTGCCGTAGCTGCTCAGTGGGCGGCTAACTATTTTATTTCCTCTACATATCCCGTGATGATGGAATATAGCGGAGGATTAACATATGGTTTTTACGGTTTAATGAGTATACTTTCTGCTTTGTTTGTCTGGAAATTTGTTCCTGAAACAAAAGGTAAAACTCTCGAACAAATGGAAAATATGTGGAGAAAAAAACTAGGGGCTTCAAAGAGTAAGAAGGCCATATAACCATTGAGCTTTTACTTAGAGAATAGATGAATATAAAAATTTCAAAAACACCTAAACTATCTTTAGGTGTTTTTAATATGTAATCTTTATGAAGAAAGTGGATAGCTTTTTTAAAAAATATTGCTATAGTAATAAGTCTCTTTGAAAATAGAAATATAGTTTTCTTTATGAGGAGTGTTTCATCGTAAATATAAATAACGGTGCAATGAATTTACAAAAAATCTGGGGGTATCCGCTATATACGGAATATCCTAAAGAATTAAAGTATGATCATGCTTCCTGGGTTCCCGCGTATCAGAATCGGAATATGATTGATTGGATGTTTCAGCAGGTCAAACAAGCAAATCAGTAAGTGTTAAAGCTCAATACTTCATCTAGTACTTATAAAAAACTCTTTCAGTTAATAAAAACTGGAAGAGTTTTTTTCTTTTATTAGGATAGTCACAAGGCACCTTTTATTCCCCACAATTACCCAAATATGTGACGAATTTATGGTAAAGCCATTTAAACTAGATAAAAAGCGCTTCAAGTGTGATGAATATCACACCTTTTAATGATACAACATGATAATTTTTTAGGAGTAAGCAATATGTCATGACAAACTTCAATATGTTAGGAGGTTATTAGCCTTTTGATCTGTTGAGATGCATCTCTAATATGAACGTTTATATACCATTATTATGTACAGAGATTTAGAAGAAGGGAGCCTGAGCTTAGGTGAGAAAGCAAAAATCAATGCATATTGGCAAGTTAATCATTCTCTCCGTATTCATCACAATTTTTTTAGCAGGCTGTGATAGTCGTTATTTGATTTTAAATCCGCAGGGGGCGGTGGCTCAAAAAGAATACCAGTTAATTATTTTTTCCATAATTTTATGCACAATTGTTGTTATTCCTGTTTTAGGTCTGCTTGTGTATATCGTTTTACGCTACCGTGATAAGCCTGGAAATAAGGCTTCGTATCGGCCAGACTGGGACGATAGTAAGCGTCTTGAATTTATTTGGTGGGGGATCCCCATTATTATTATTAGTATTTTAGGTTTCGCTACGGCCAAGACGACGTATGACTTAGTAGATCCGCCGAAAAAAGATGTAAAGCCGCTAACAATTGAAGTAACATCCCTTGACTGGAAATGGTTATTTCAATATCCGGATCAAGATATTGCGACAGTGAACTATGTCAACATTCCAAAAGATGTGCCCGTTCAATTCGTGCTAACGTCAGATGCACCTATGAATTCTTTTTGGGTACCCGAGTTGGGAGGACAATTATATACCATGCCGGGAATGGCAATGGGGCTTTGGCTGCAAGCTGATCACAAGGGAGAATATTTTGGTTCGGGTGCTAATTTTACGGGTGAAGGGTTCGCTCATATGAACTTTAAAGTTAAATCTACATCGACAAAAGAATTTAATCAATGGGTAAAGCAAGTGAAAGAAACATCACCAGCTTTAACAAAAGCTGATTATAGCAACCTTGCCCAACAAGGTCTTTCTCTAGAAAAATCGTATTCTACCATTCCTAAAGACTTATTCCAAGAAATTGTCATTAAAAACGGTGGTCAATATTATAGTCAGCATCACCATATGAAAAATGAAGACATGAAGACTATGAATGTGGCTTCTGAAGAACAAGTACATGCACAGCATGAGCACCAGGAAGGAGGAAAATAAGTTGTTAGAAAAATTAAAAGATTTTTCATCTCATTTTTTTGTGACAGGAGAACCGATGATTTACGGAGCAGATGTCGCCATTTTATTAACATTAGCCGGTATTATTTTTGTTCTTACGTATCTTAAAAAATGGAAGTGGCTATGGCGTGAGTGGCTCACAACGGTGGATCATAAAAAAATTGGTATTATGTATATGCTTTCTTCATTATTAATGCTGTTTCGAGGCGGAGTAGATGCATTATTAATGCGTATGCAACTAGCATTCCCTCAGTGGCATTTTCTAGATTCTAATCATTACAACGAAATTTTTACTACGCACGGAACCATTATGATTCTATTTATGGCAATGCCGCTTATGTTTGCGTTCTTTAACATTGTTGTACCTCTTCAAATTGGAGCAAGGGATGTCGCCTATCCTTTTTTAAACGCGGTAAGCTTTTGGCTATTTTTCTTTGGCGCCATGCTTTTCAATTTGTCGTTTGTAATCGGCGGCTCGCCAGATGCAGGATGGTTGAGTTATCCTCCGCTTTCTGGCATGCAGTTCAGTCCTGGACCAGGTCAAGATTTTTATATTTGGGGTATTCAAATATCAGGTATTGGCAGCTTGGCTTCTGGAATTAATTTTATTATGACTATTTTAAAAATGCGTGCACCGGGCATGAAACTTATGCATATGCCCCTATTCACGTGGTCCGTTCTAGCAAGCTGTATTATTATCATTTTCGCGTTTCCTGTATTAACCGTAACGCTTGCTTTATTGTTTATTGACCGCTTCTTTGACGGACACTTATTTACTATGACCGGCGGAGGAAATCCGATGATGTACATTAACTTAATTTGGATGTGGGGACATCCTGAAGTGTATATCGTTGTACTTCCTGCATTCGGCATTTTTTCTGAAATCGTTGCAACGTTTTCTCAAAAGAAGATATTTGGCTATAAGTCTATGGTTTTTTCAATGATGATTATTAGCGTTCTATCGTATTTCACATGGGTACATCATTTCTTTACGATGGGTGCAGGTGCTAATGTGAATGTGTTTTTTGCTATTACGACGATGGCTATCGGAATTCCAACGGGTGTTAAAGTGTTCAACTGGTTATTTACGATGTTCCGCGGCCGTATTCAAATGACGCAGCCAATGCTATGGACAATTGCTTTTATCCCGTGTTTTGTTGTGGGAGGAGCAACGGGTGTTATGCTTTCAGCAGCTCCCGCAGACTATCAGTATCATAATAGCTACTTTTTAGTTGCACACTTTCACCAAGTGTTAATTGGAGGCGTTGTATTCGGATTTTTTGCAGGTTTGTACTATTGGTGGCCAAAAATGTTTGGCTTTAAATTAAATGACCGTCTTGGTAAATGGGCGTTTTGGACATGGAATATTGGTTTTTATGTATGCTTCATGCCTCAATACGCATTAGGGTTTATGGGAATGACGCGCCGTATTTATACGTACAACTTTGACATGGGATGGGGACCGCTGAACGTTATCTCTACAGTCGGAGCTTTCTTTATGGGCATAGGGTTTATCTTTCAAGCATGGCAGATTCTTCATGGCATTAAGTACGGAGAACGGGATGTAACAGGGGATCCTTGGAATGGACGTACATTAGAATGGTCCATCCCTTCACCGCCGCCGCACTACAATTTTGCAGTGATTCCAACAGTAACGGGGCAAGATGCGTGGTGGACAATAAAAGAAGAAAGAAAAAAGAAAAAAGCGAAGGAAACAGCTGCTTTCTCTCCGATTCATATGCCTAAGAATTCAGGTATTCCATTTATCATGTCGGTTTTTTGGTTCATTGCTGGTTTTGGCTTAACGTTCCACTGGGTGTGGATGGCGATATTCGGTTTGACAGGAGTCGGAGCTTGTTTACTAGCTCGTTCTTTTCAATACAACTCGGACTATTATATTCCGGTGGATGAAATTCGACATACAGAAGATTCAGTAGGGAGGGTTGGCTGACATGGCTTATACGACAGCGCACCACGAAGAACATCATGATGAACATGATGAAGGAATCAAAGTTATGGGTTTTTGGCTTTTCCTCGTAACGGACTGCATCCTATTTGGAGCATTATTTGCTACGTATGCCGTTCTTGTTAATCATACTGCGGGAGGCCTTACAGGAAAGGGATTTTTTGAAGTTCCAGGATTTGTTTCTGAAACGTTTATCTTATTAACGAGCAGCTTTACGAGCGGATTAGCTGTGCTGAGCATGCACAAGGGAAAAATAAAACCTTTAATTGGCTGGCTAATCGTAACTCTGCTTTTAGGTATGTGCTTTGTGGGCCTTGAAATTCATGAATTTCAAACAATGGTTCATGAAGGAGCAACCATTTCCACCAGCGCATTTTTTACAGCTTTCTATACGCTAGTTAGTACGCACGGGCTGCACGTTTCTGTCGGCATCATTTGGATGATTTCAATTACAATCCAATTAAAACGATATGGAATTACCTCTGTAACAAAGCGAAAAGTGACGATTATCAGCTTATACTGGCATTTTCTTGATGCTGTCTGGATCTTCCTTTACACGGTTGTGTATTTAATGGGGGTGATGTAGATGGAGAACCATGGATCGTTAAAAGCTTATACAATAGGATTTATTTTCTCGATTATTTTAACCGTTATTCCTCTGATGCTGGTATTAAACCAAGTATTTGCTAAAAATATATTACTAGCTAGCATTCTAGGAATGGCCGTGCTTCAATTTTTCATTCAACTGTTTTTCTTCATGCATATTAAAGACGGAGAGAAGCCCCGTTATAATGTGATGGCTTTAATACTTGGAATCGTTTTTGTTATTACGATTGTAGCAGGATCGATTTGGATAATGACTTTTAACTCTCAAGTTCAATAAAAATGGAGCCGTGCACTACACACGGCTCCATTTTTATTAATTTCTATATATTGTGATAAAAATCACATACTTTCGTTTGCGCAAGAAGTAAAATAAAAGTGTAGCAAGGAAAGTTCTTTATAAACGAAAGACAAAGGAGAGATTATGATGAATATGGCTTATCGTAACATCCTCGTAGCAGTAGACGGTTCTGTAGAAGCAGAGTGGGCATTCAAAAAAGCAGTTAACAGTGCGAAAAAAAATAACGCTCATTTAATAGTTTGTCACGTTATCGACATACAGGCGTTAAGTCCATCACCTTATGCATTCTATACAGATACACGCTTTCAAGATGCAGAGAAATTTGCTGAAGAACTTTTGACCAACTATAGTAACCTAGCTCTTAAGGCTGGAGTAACGAAAGTCGAGACATTAATTGAACACGGTTCTCCTAAAACAAAAATATCTAAAAAAATTGCTCCCGATAAGCACGTTGATTTAATTATATGCGGTGCGACGGGGCTAAACGCCGTAGAGCGCATTTTAATCGGAAGCGTATCTCAGCATATTTTACGCTATGCCAAATGTGATGTGTTAATTGTTCGCACTCCTAAAGAAGCCGAAGAAGAATCAAAGCCTTTACAAGTGGAACTAACAGAGTAGCAGAACAGAAGAAAAAGAACGCTTATTGTTCACAGTAAAATACAAAGCTCTCACCATTTATTTAAAGAGGGGGGGATAAATGTATCTTAGTTAAAAGAAGATCTGAACGAGAAATCGAGATTCTTAATAAAGAATTCGACTCGTTCGGATTTTTTTATTGTGATGGTAAACGTAGATTTCAGGTATGCAGCTGTTTTTAGCTGTTGATTGAAGGGGAAAGGTAATGAAAGAAAAGTGAGGATAATAGAGCTCATCAAGCATGTTTACTAAAGAAGAGGACGGGAAGAACAAGTATATAGAAAACTTTTCCTTAGTTGGTTAAGGATTCATTCATAAAGGAGTGACGAATATGTCAAAACTAAACAATCCATTAACTCAATATTTCCATGAAGACTATCCAAAACAGTATCAAGAACCGCCCGGTGTACAAAAAGAAATGAACGTCATCCCGGACTGCGGGGAAAACAGTTACATAGGTGCAGGTAAATTAAAAGGCAGAAAAGCTCTTGTGACGGGCGGAGATTCAGGTATTGGCCGGGCAGCAGCGATCGCTTACGCAAGAGAAGGTGCAGACGTTGCGCTTAATTACTTGCCACAAGAGCAAGCAGATGCAGAAGAAGTACAAAAGCTTATTGAAGCAGAAGGAAGAAAAGCCGTTCTCATACCTGGTGATGTAGGCGAAGAATCTTTTTGCAAAGAGCTAGTAGAAAAAGCTTATAAAGAATTAGATGGTTTAGATGTTCTAGCGCTCGTAGCTGGCAAACAGCAGGCAGTAGAAGATATTGCTGATTTAGAAACGGACCAACTGCGCAAAACCTTTGAAGTAAATGTATTCTCTTTATATTGGACCGTAAAAGCAGCGCTGCCTTATTTACCGGCAGGTGCTTCTATTATTACAACAAGTTCTGTACAAGGCTATAGCCCAAGTCCTAATTTATTAGACTATGCAGCTACAAAGTTTGCCATTAACGGATTCACTCGCGGACTAGCCAAGCAATTAGCTCCAAAAGGTATTCGCGTCAACTCCGTTGCTCCAGGACCTATCTGGACGCCGCTGCAAATTTCTGGAGGGCAGCCAAGCGACGCTATTCCAGGCTTTGGACAAGATACACCGTTGCAGCGTGCTGGTCAGCCAGTAGAGTTGGCAAATGTATACGTATTTTTAGCTTCAACGGATGCAAGCTACGTAACAGCTCAAGTTTACGGGATTACAGGCGGAATAGAACTAGCTTAACTCAAAAAAACACGTGCAGTTATGAACTGCACGTGTTTTTTTGAGTTATCGTCTTTTACCTTTTAAAGTCTGTACACAAATGTAGCTAAGCGTAGCGAATAACGCTGTAATAAATGCTGAGTGAGACAGTGTAGCAAAGACATTTAAACGAGACATGACAACAAAGATACCGCTGAATACTTGAGCAATGGTTAAAGCAACCGCAATGATGGACGCGTAATAAATATCACGGCGGGTTTCTTTGTACTGTTTGATGGCAGATACCATAATCCAAATGATAAGAACAAACAGTACAAGAGCAGCAAATCGGTGGGCAAAATGAATACCTGTTGTTCCTGAAAGTTTTGGAATAAGCGTATTGCCATAACAAGCAGGAAAGCTTGTACATGCTAAGCTTGCACCTTTGTGACGCACATATGCACCTAAATAAATATCGCAATAGGTAAATATAAGCGTAAACCATGCGAGCCCTTTAAATTTGCCTGTGACCGCTCCTTTAATAAAATGATCCGAACGGTCTTTTTGAATAACAAACATGGAAAGCAAAAATACGCCGGTAAACGCAATAAGCGAAAGACCGAAATGAAGCGCTAGCGCTTCAGCTGACTGAGGCCAGATAACTGCAGAAGCCCCGAGTAATGACTCAATAACGATAAATGCAATACTCATAATCGCTAAAATTTTCACTTCACGGTTTCTGCGGTAACGAATCCAAGCCCAAATAGAAAATGCCAAAACAAGAAGACCTGCAAATGCCGTAATCAGACGATGCGTATATTCAATCATTGTTGCTACCGCGTATTCGGGTATTAACTGCCCGTTACACAGCGGCCACTCGTTTCCGCACCCTAATCCAGATCCTGTGGTTGTGACCAGACTGCCGGCAATCATTAAAATAAACATAACAATCGTTGTAAATATAGCTGTTATTTTAAATAAATTTCTCATACGTTGACTCCCTTTGCTGAGTTACTAATTATGACTATAGATTTGATGAATACGATAGTCAAGTAGTAGAGCGTAATTAACAAATAACTGTCACAAACTCGCACATGTTTCCCTTAAAATTTATGTCAGAAAAGCTTTCTTCATTAAATTTTGTAATGGTTTTTTCCTTTTAAACGATGCAAATATGGTTCCATACATAAGATATAAAAAAATTATATTAGTGATTTTATACAATTTGCAAAAAAAACTTTAGAGAGAATGGAGATACAATCATATTCCAAAAGTGATAATATAAATATAAATTAAACGATGTTATAAAATCTATCATTTTATGTAAGGTATAAAATAAACTTTTATCACGGAGAAACTTTATTGAAAGGAGAGATAGCGATGAGCTTAGAAGCTTTAAATAAAAGAGTAGAAACCGATCTGTCTTACCTTTCCTTCAGGAAACCAACAGAAGCACAGCCAATCATCCCTAAGAGCGGACACGTATACGACGTAATCATTATTGGAGGAGGTCAAAGCGGTTTAGGAACGGCCTTTGGCTTGCTGCGAGAACGCGTGTCGAATATTCTTGTTATTGATGAAAATCGTTCGGGTTTAGAAGGTCCGTGGGAAACGTACGCGCGAATGATTACGCTAAGAACGCCCAAAAACTTAACGTCTGTCGATTTAGGAATTCCTTCACTTACGTTTCAAGCGTGGTGGGAAGCGAAATTCGGCTCAGAAGGCTGGGAAGCTCTTGACAAAATCCCAAGAGGAGAATGGATGAATTATTTGCGCTGGTACCGGAATATTCTTAACCTTCCTGTGGCAAATGAAATAAAATTAACGTTAATTGAGCCTGCAGAAACAGGTATCCATCGCTTGCATGTTGAAGGGAATGGAGCCGTGTGTCCTACACTGGTGGCACGTAAAGTTATACTAGCTACAGGAATTCAAGGAGGAGGAGAATGGCATGTCCCGCCTATGATTTCTGAAAAATTGCCGCCTCATCTTTATTCTCACACTTCACAAACCATTGATTTTACTACGTTGAAGAACAAAAAAGTAGCTGTTTTAGGAGGAGGAGCATCCGCGTTTGATAACGCCAACTATGCGCTTTCCGAAGGGGTTGCTGAAGCTCATGTATTTGTTCGACGAAAAGAACTTCCCCGTATTAATCCAATCAGACAAATGGAAGCTTCAGGAATGATTGAACGTTTCCATGCTCTGTCAGATGCTGAAAAATATGAAGTGATGGCTCATTTTTTCGAATACAATCAGCCGCCTACGAATGATACATTTGGACGCGCTTCCTCATGGCCAGGTTTTCATTTGCACGTACATGCCCCATGGCTCGACGTCGAGGAAAAACACGACAAAGCAGTTGTAACCACTCCTCAGGGAACGTTTACGTTTGACTATTTAATTATTAGCACCGGACTTCTAACAGATCCGGCTCTGCGTCCAGAATTGCAACTTGTTGAAAAACACATCGCCCGCTGGAACGATCATTACAAAGCACCGCATGAAATCGCCAACCCAGTATTGGATGCCCACCCTTACCTTAGTAACGGCTTTGCTTTTTTAAGTCGTAATAGGGACGGTCAAAAAATGGTATATGGCCTTTTTGCTTTTAATTATTCCGCTTTAATTAGCTGTGGAATTTCTGCATCCGCTCTTTCAGGGCTGAAATATGCGATACCAAAGCTCGTCTCAGAAGTCGCCAATCAGCTTTTTATTGATAATCGCCATGAGAATTTAACTAATTTCTTTGACTATGATGAGCCTGAATTTGTCGGCAGCTGGTCAAAGGACAATAATCAAGTGAAAACAATATAGCAAAAACATATTTTTAACAATGAAAAAGGTGAAGCATATGGAGCCGATCTCTAAAAAGAAGATAGCTACTTTGTATACTCAAATTAGCCAAGAAATTTTTAATGTAGGTGTGAATACTCAAAAAATAGACATTATTGATAATAAAATTCTTATACTAGCTCAATCAAAAAGAATGCCGGCACTAGAAGCACTTAGTGAAGAATATAGAGAATTAGTGATGTCTCTTGATGCCGCTTTGTCGACTAAATATAAAAAAATGCTAAAGCAAAAAGTGGAGCTTTTATTTGATATCCAGGTCACTTCTTTATTTAGAGACTATGATCCTGTTACAGAGAATTCTTGTACGGTTATTTGCTTTAAATAACTTCTCTATATAAATTGCAAAACGTTCGATGAAATCGTTTGTTGTGCAAAACACGTAAAAAACGGATGCTTATCTTCTGTTTACAGAAGCAAAGAGCCGTGAAAACAGAAGGATTCCCTTCTGTTTTCACGGCTCTTTTTATAGATATTTTCATAAAAAAAGAGAGGGGGAATGGTTAAAAAAACACTGTTTTATAGAGGAGCTGTAAAAGCGAGTTAAAAGAAGATGAATCGAATATTAAAGGAGTGAAAAGCAAGTGGCGATAAATGAAAAAGTTGAAGCTCAGCATATGGAACTTATAAAAAAATCAGCACCTAATCCTTCATGGTTAGATAAGCTGTTTCATTTAACCGAACGCAAAACAGATGTAAAAACAGAAATTCTTGCTGGAATTACTACTTTTGTGACGATGAGCTATATTATCTTTGTTAATCCGACTATTTTAGCAGATGCAGGCATTCCAAAAGAAGCGGCAATTGCAGCGACGATTTTTGCCACTGTCTTTGCTACTCTTTTGTTTGCATTATGGGCGAACATACCTATTGCAGTAGCACCAGGAATGGGGCTGAACGCCTTTTTTACGTATACAGTGGTATTGGATGAAGGGCTAACGTGGCAAACAGGTTTAGGATCCGTATTTATTTCAGGGGTTGTATTTTTTATTTTAACGATAACAGGCTTACGCAAGAAGATTATTGAAGGGATACCCGCTATTTTAAAAAGTGCTATTTCAGTTGGAATCGGTCTATTTATTGCTTTTATCGGTTTTAAGCAAGCTGGCATTATTGTAAGCAACAAAGAAAATTTAGTAGCCCTTGGTCAGCTTACAAAACCGGGCCCATTCCTTGCTTTATTAGGTTTTATCGCGGTAACTGTATTAACTGCTCGAAAAATTAAAGGAGCTGCCCTGATTAGCATTTTGCTAGTATCAATTGCCGGGATGGGGCTGGGCATAGTAGAAGCACCTAAAAGCATCAGCAGCGTGGTGTCATTTTCAATGCCGAGCATGTCGGAAACTTTTTTACAAATGGATATTAAATCCGCTCTTCATTACGGTCTTTTTTCTATTATTTTTTCATTTACACTTGTGGAGCTGTTTGATAATTTAGGATCGATGATTGGATTATCTAAAAAAGCTGGATTAATGGATGAAAAAGGTGAAATTAAAGGGTTAGATAAAGCGCTTATGGCAGATTCTCTTGCGACAGTAGCCAGTGCTGCTATGGGATCTACCGCAATGAACGCGTATGTAGAAAATGCTGCGGGAATTGCAGAAGGAGGCAAGACGGGCCTTAAAGCACTGGTCGTTGCCATGTTGTTTTTAGTGAGTCTTTTATTTACGCCATTAATTAGCATTATTCCTGCTTTTGCTACAGCGCCTATTTTAATTATGGTTGGAGCTCTCATGTTAACGGAAATCAAAAACATCCCTTTAGACGAGATAACAGATGCTGTGCCTGCTTTTTGTACCATTATTTTGATGCCATTAACGTTTAGTATCGGAGAAGGCTTAGCGCTAGGGTTTTTATCTTATACATTCGTTAAATTGTTAGCCGGTAAGGCAAAGGAAATTCACTGGATTATGTATATCATTAGCGCCGCTTTTATTATCAACTTCGTCTGGGCTGCTTGAGGCATGTATTTACAGTAAAAAAGACTTCTCAGCTGAGAAGTCTTTTTTACTGTTCGCGTAGATTTTAATTTTTCTTCCCTTACATAAATAAAAGATAGCGAAGGAAGATATATAACGTTGAAATTAAAAGAGATACGAGCATGATTGGAGCTCCAATTTTCAAAAAATCCATGAACGAAAATTTATGTCCTTTTTTTACAGCCATGCCAGCTACAATTACATTAGCAGACGCTCCAATTAACGTACCGTTTCCGCCCAAACATGCTCCTAGTGCCAGTGACCACCATAGTACATTGATTTGAGCAGAATCAGGACTCATTCCCATTCCATGAGCCATATCTTGAATAAGTGGAATCATTGTAGCAACAAAAGGAATGTTGTCAATAACAGCTGAAGCAATTCCACTAATCCACAAAATGAGATAAGCTGACAGTGCGATGTTGCCGTCTGTAACGTTTAAAGCGCCAGCAGCCAGTTTTTTGATGATGCCTACATCGATTAAGCCTCCGACAAGAACAAACAAACCTGCAAAGAAAATAATGGTTGTCCATTCAACAGAATCAAACGCGCTTTCTACTTCATCATGAGTTCTTAATCCAATTACCAATAGTACAGCAGCACCTGTAATGGCTACCATAGCCGCATCAATATGCAAAACGGAATGCAGGGTAAAACCTAGAATCGTTAAGACTAGTACAGTTAACGATTTTTTCATTAAAACAGAATCTTGAATATAATCTTTTTCATTTAAACTCATTAGCTCTTGTTTTTTGCTATCTTCTACTTTTAATTTTTTGCGATAGATAAGAACAAGAATCCCCAGCGTAACAACACCGATAATTAGCACTGCAGGAGCTAAGTTTAATAAAAAAGCGTTAAAATCAAGATGAGGATTTGCTGCTCCAATCATGATATTAGGCGGGTCGCCTATTAAAGTAGCCGTTCCCCCAATATTTGAAAACAGCACTTCTGATATAAGAAACGGAAAAGGATTAATATTTAAAATAGTAGTAATTGAAAAAGTAACGGGAACAATTAATAAAACCGTCGTTACATTATCTAAAAAAGCAGATCCGACGCCTGTTAAAATTGATAAAATAACTAGAATTCGAACTGGATCACCTTTAGCGATTTTAGCAGACTTGATGGCTGCGTATTGAAACACGCCCGTTTTATTTGTAATGCCGACTAGAATCATCATACCCATAAGAAGGACAATCGTTTCCCACTGAATGTGTTCGGTAATAGCATTATTAAAATCAACAATGCCTAACAAAATCATTAATATAGCACCTAAAAGAGCTGCTGAAGCGCGATTGATCTTTTCAGTCATAATTAAAAAATATGTAATGATAAATATAATAATGGCTGCGTATACATGAAAATTTGTAATGTGTTGAATTGCATTGTGCATAACAGTAACCTGGCGATATGTCATCTAGACATCACGAAGTGTAGATGACAAAAACTTTGGATGTTTTCCAGGTTTTCACCTCATCTTTCATTGTTTAATTTACATCCAACTTTACGGTAAAACTTCTATAAAGCCCGTTTTTCTTTAACCGACCTCCTTTAAAAGCCTTGGTGTTCCTCAAAATTAAGACGATTCCTTCAGCATTATATCATATTTACATAAAAGCTTTCTCGCTAATTATTCAATGTGATTTTCAACCCACACACTTATTATGCACCTTAAATTCAGTTTACATAATTGATTCCTCTAAGATTGGACAAAGTTAGACAAAGTTGGAACAGTGTCCAATTTTGTCTAACTTTATGAGGCCAAATACAATAATAGATTGCTAGTATAAAGGGATTTTACTATTGGCACGGTACTTGCAATAGTAGTTAAGTGAAGTTTGATAATCAAATGAGGAGGCTTACCATAATGAAAACTGCTCAAAACAAAACAGAAAAGCTTACGAAAGAAAAAGCCAGCTGGATGTATCAGAAAATGGTAGAAATTCGAAAGTTTGAAGATGAAGTACATCAAATTTTCGCAAAAGGTGTACTGCCTGGTTTTGTTCATCTGTATGCAGGTGAAGAAGCGGTAGCGGTTGGAATGTGCGCTCATCTTAATGACAGTGACAGTATTACAAGCACTCATCGCGGACACGGCCATTGTATTGCTAAAGGCGGCGATTTAGATGGAATGATGGCTGAGCTTTTTGGAAAGGTAACCGGGTTAGGCAAAGGAAAAGGCGGATCCATGCATATCGCGGATTTAGATAAAGGAATTTTAGGGGCAAATGGAATTGTAGGAGGAGGCTTTCCGCTTGCATGCGGTTCTGCTTTAACTGCTAAGTATAAAAAGACAAAAGATGTAAGCGTTTGCTTTTTTGGAGACGGAGCGGGCAATGAAGGGACGTTTCATGAAGGAATTAACTTAGCAGCCATTTGGAAACTCCCGGTTGTTTTTGTTGCTGAAAATAATGGCTACGGAGAGGCAACTCCATTTTCTTATGCTTCGAGCTGCAGCGCGATTGCAGACCGTGCCGCATCTTATAACATTCCAGGGGTACGAGTGGATGGAAAAGACGTGATGGCAGTTTATGAAGCAGCTGCAGAAGCTATTCAACGAGCCCGCAGAGGGGAAGGGCCAACGTTAATTGAATGTGTAACGTATCGAAATTACGGACATTTTGAAGGCGACGCACAAACGTATAAATCAGGAAATGAAAAGAAAGAACATCTCCAGGAAAAAGATGCTATCGCTCTTTTTGAAAATTACTTGCTTTCAGAACAAGTAATAACAGAACAAGAGCTTAGAGAGATTGAAGGTGAAGTAGAAAAAGCAGTAAAACGCGCAGTTGAGCTAGCAGAAACAAGCGATTATCCTGATGCTTCGGAACTATTAACGGATGTTTATGTATCTTATTAATTAAAGGAGGAAAAGGAAATGACTAGAAAATTAAGCATGTCTGAAGCTATTAATGAAGCTATGAAACTAGCGATGCGAAAAGATGAGAATGTGATTCTTTTGGGAGAAGATGTAGCTGGCGGAGCGGAAATTGACCACTTGCAAGATGATGAGGCGTGGGGCGGGGTCCTTGGAGTGACAAAAGGGCTTGTGCAAGAATTTGGACGTGAACGAATTCTTGATACGCCGATTTCAGAAGCAGCTTATATAGGAGCTGCAATGGGAGCGGCAGCTACAGGGTTAAGACCGGTTGCAGAATTAATGTTTAATGACTTTATTGGCTGCTGTTTAGATCAAGTGCTGAATCAAGGCGCAAAATTTAGATACATGTTTGGAGGAAAAGCTGAAGTGCCCGTCACGATTCGAACGACTCATGGGGCAGGGTTTAGGGCTGCAGCTCAGCATTCTCAGAGCTTGTACGCTTTATTCACTAGCATTCCTGGCATTAAAGTAGTGGTGCCTTCTAACCCTTACGATGCAAAAGGATTATTGTTAGCAGCTATTGAAGACAATGATCCGGTTATCTTTTTTGAAGACAAAACATTGTACAACATGAAAGGAGAGGTTCCTGAAGGCTACTATACAATTCCGTTAGGGAAAGCTGACGTGAAACGCGAAGGAACAGATTTAACCATTGTAGCAATTGGAAAACAAGTAAATACTGCACTTACGGCAGCAGATCAATTGTCTCACAAGGGAATTGATGTAGAAGTAGTCGATCCGCGAAGTCTATCACCTTTTGATGAAGAGACCATTCTTTCTTCTGTAGAAAAAACGAATCGATTAATTGTCATTGACGAAGCCAATCCAAGATGCAGCATCGCAACGGATATTGCTGCGCTAGTTGCTGATAAAGGATTTGACATGCTTGATGCACCTATTAAACGAATTACAGCACCACATACACCTGTGCCGTTTTCGCCTCCATTAGAAGATATTTATCTGCCGACACCACAAAAAGTAATTGAAGTTGTATCGGAGTTACTAGGAGATAAATCGCTTCTAAGCGTGTAATTAAAGAAAAGGAGGAGGAAGCAAATGGCTGCAGAGGTTGTAATGCCAAAACTAGGTATGGCAATGAAAGAAGGAACTGTTTCGACGTGGAACAAAAAAGTTGGAGACTCCGTTTCAAAAGGAGATATGATTGCAAGCATTAATTCTGAAAAAATCGAAATGGATATTGAAGCGCCGCAGGACGGTGTGATTCTTGATATTCTTGTACAAGAAGATGTAGGAGTGCCTCCTGGAACGATTATCTGTTATGTTGGAAAGCCAAACGAGCAGCTCACTGAGCAAAACAGTTCAGCAAATGAGCTGCAAGCGCCTAAAAACGAGGTAGCGGCTGCTATCTCGTTAGAAGAGCCACCAGCAAACGCAGCTCCATCAAAAAAGAGGAAAGAAACGGTGCTTATTTCACCAATTGCACGGAAAATAGCAGAATCTGAAAACCTTAATGTTGAAACGATTAAAGGCACAGGACCAAAAGGAAGAATCACCAAAGCAGATGTAGAGAAAGTGCTGGCGGAAAGAGCTTCAGAAGCGAGTCGTCCACCAGCAGAAATAGATAAAGCTATAAAAAAAGAAACGCTTCCAGTAGCGGGCATGAGAAAAGTCATTGCAAGTCGAATGCATAGTAGTTTATTAAACAGTGCCCAATTAACAATTAATATGAAAGCTGACGTGACGGATTTGCTGTCTCTTCAACGGGAAATCAAAGATGTGATCCAACAACGCCATAAGGTGAAGATATCTCTAACTGATTTTATTGCTCGCGCTGTTGTTCTTTCACTTCAAGAACATAAACAAATGAACAGTGCCTATATAGATAACGAAATTCATCTCTATAACCATGTTCATCTTGGAATGGCCGTAGCTTTAGAAAATGGGTTAGTTGTCCCTGTTATGCAACATGCTGAAAAGATGTCGTTAGTTGAATTAGCTGCAGAGATCAAAACACGAGCAGCAGATGCTCGGCAAGGTCAGCTGGCCACTGATAGAATGCAAGGTTCTACATTCACTATTACTAATCTCGGTGCTTACGGAGTAGAGTATTTTACACCTGTATTAAACCCGCCTGAAACAGGAATTCTTGGTGTTGGAGCTACTGAAGATGTACCGATGTATAAAGGAGACGAATTACAAAAAAGAAACTTGCTGCCTTTAAGCCTGACGTTTGATCATCGCGTACTGGACGGAGCACCTGCAGCTAATTTCCTTGGAACTATTAAACAATACTTAGAACAGCCTATTTTACTACTCTTATAGAAAGGGGTGCATTCCGTGAAACCTTTAGTTGTGATTGGAGGCGGTCCAGCAGGATATGTGGCGGCAATCACTGCCGCCCGGCAAGGAAAACAAGTTACGTTAATCGAACAAAAAGATTTAGGTGGAACCTGTTTAAATGAGGGCTGTATGCCAACAAAGTCGCTATTAGCAAGCGCGGAAGCCTATGAGAAAATTAAGAAAGCTGAGCAATTCGGCATCAATCTTCCTTTAGAACAAGTGAAAATTAACTGGGATGGCGTTCAGCATCATAAAACAACCATTGTTAAAAACTTGGTCAGGGGAATCGGCTATTTGATGAAAAAGAACAGTATTAAAGTCATAAAAGGAGAAGCTTCTTTTTTGACAAATCATTGTCTAGCCGTGCGAAACGAAAATCACGTAGAAGAGATAGAGGCTGAACAGTTTATTATTGCTGCGGGTTCAGAACCTGCTAGCCTGCCATTTGCTCCTTTTGATGGAAAGTGGATCATTCACAGTAAACAAGCAATGTCGCTGCCTGCTATCCCTTCATCTCTTTTAATAGTAGGAGGAGGTGTAATTGGATGTGAATTTGCAAGCATTTACAGCCAAATGGGAACAAAAGTAACGATTGTGGAAGCAGCAGATCAGCTGCTTCCTGGTGAAGATGCCGACATCGCATTGACGTTACAGGAAGAATTAGAGAAAAAAGGCGTAGGGATTTATACATCCGCTTCGCTAACGGAAATGAAGCCAGAACATAAAACGGCTCTATTTAAACATAAAGAAGAGCTGCATGAACTGCAGGCTGAGTATGCATTAATTTCAATTGGCAGAAAACCTAGAGTGCTAGGTTTGGGTTTAGAACAGGTTGACGTACATTTTTCAAAACAAGGAATTGATGTTAATGAGCATATGCAAACGAATATACCTAATATCTATGCTTGTGGAGATGCAGTTGGCGGAATTCAGCTTGCTCATGTCGCCTTTCATGAAGGCACAGTTGCTGCTTTGCACGCATGCGGAAAAGATAAGAGCGTAAATTATCGAGCTGTACCCCGCTGCATTTATACTCACCCTGAAATTGCAAGTGTCGGTATGACAGAAAAGCAGGCTCGAAGCGAATACGGCGATATTCGCGTCGGAGAATTCTCGTTTACGGCAAATGGTAAAGCAATGATTGCAAATGAGTCCGTTGGAAAAGTGAAAGTAATCGTAGAACCGCAGTTTAATGAAATTATTGGGCTTTCCATTGTAGGTTCACATGCTACAGAATTAATTGGACAAGGAACCATTATGATGCACGGAGAGTTGACCACAGATATAATGGAAGACTTTATCGCTGCCCACCCTACATTATCTGAAGCCATTCACGAAGCTCTTTTGCAGTCGGCGGGTCAGGCCGTTCACTCCTGATTACGCAGGTGCCCAAGTTATTAAACTTTTTGAGGATAAAAAGTAAAAATGAATGATTCAAAAAGATAACTAGAGGATGAAGGAATCACGGAAGCGGTATAGTAGTTTTCCTGCATCCTCGTCTAGTTTCTTTATTAATTTTTACATAACGTGAGTTTAAAAATCTATCATTTGGTAATGATAACGTTTTCTTTGTGATTTATAATAATGGTAACAAGCCTTGATTTACTATATTCAATTAAGTTTATAGGGGAGAGGTAAAAAATGGAATCCACACTTTCTTTAAACACATGGAAACGTTTTGTAAACGAAGGAGCACTTGAACCTTCAAGGTTAAACGACATTATTGTAAAGTCGTGGCATCGTTGTAAAAGCGCAGATGTTAATCCTTACCTAGATAAAGGCAGATCGATTTTAAGAAATGAAGACTTTCATTCTCGAAAACAAATGAACTCTTTATTTCTTGAGACGGCTTTGCCGCATTTAGAAAGAATCAGACAATCAGCGGCGGACTTAGGAATGGTTGCTTTATTAATTGACCCAGAAGGCTATATTTTATCTATTACAGGAAATAGACTTACACTGAATGAAGCAAGGAAAATTAATTTTGTGGAAGGTGCCTGTTGGACAGAAAAAGAAGTAGGCACAAATGCAATCGGTACGGCTCTGCAAACGGAAGAGCCCATTATGATAACGGGTACAGAACATTATTCGATTGCTTCGCATCAATGGAGCTGTTCGGCAGCGCCTGTTCGAAATGACGACGGAAATTTAATTGGGATTATTAATATTTCTTGTCCTGTAAACAGAGCTCACCCTTATACACTTGGAATGGTTACGTCCATTGCGTATACAATTGAGCGGGAGTTAAGCATTCGAATGCACAAAGACGAAATTGAGTTGGTTCACGCTTCTATGAATTTTGTTGATAGCAAACAGCTCTTGCTGCTTTGCAATTACAAAGAAGTGATTGTGGGAGCAAGCAAAACCTTGCGAGAATGTATACCAAAATGGTCAGGTCTGCAGTTAAATACGATTGTACAACAGGGATTTCGTATAGTGATGGAAGTGCCTGTAATTTCAAAAAGACACGGTCATTCTATTGGAAAGATTATTTATTTATCAGAAGAAGCGCACCACAACCAAACAACTACACAGATCCCTGCTCAATCATTTTCTTTTAAAGGGGAAGCAGGCATAAGCCGTTCCTTTCAGCAAACACTAGAAGAAATAAAGCATGCGGCTCCTACGGATACAACAGTCTATATTTTAGGGGAAACAGGTACCGGAAAAGAAGTAATAGCTCAAACAATTCATGAAAACAGCTCGCGTAAAAACGGGCCTTTTATTGCTCTTAATTGTGGTGCTATTCCGAAAGAACTTATGGAAAGTGAATTATTTGGCTATGTGGAAGGAGCATTTACAGGAGCACGGCGTCAAGGATATCAAGGAAAGTTTGAGCAGGCTAATCACGGTACGATTTTTCTTGATGAAATAGGTGAACTTCCTCATTCTATGCAAGTTTCTTTGTTAAGAGTATTGCAAGAGCGCAAGGTAACGCCTGTTGGAAGCAATCAGGAAATTCCGGTTGACATCCGTATTATTACCGCTACTCATCGAGATCTTCGTCAACTTGTCAGTGAAGGGAAGTTTCGAGAAGATTTATATTACCGGCTTCACGTGTATCCCGTGCATGTTCCGCCTTTGCGAGAAAGGAAAGAAGATATTCCACATCTGATGCGCTACTTTTGTCAAAAGAATGCTTGGAATATGAATTTCCCCAAGGAATTAGTAGATAAACTAATAGATTATCAGTGGCCCGGCAATATTCGAGAATTATTTAATGTACTTGAACGCTTGAAGATCTCGCTTAAAACAGAAGCAGAAAAAGAGAAGATATTGAATTATTTGAGTTCTTTAAGTCTTGGTGGCCAAAAGAACATCTCTAACTCTGATACTTCACAAGAAATAGAAGACAATGATTTTACGTCCCTCCCCGTACTCACATTT
The DNA here is from genome assembly GCF_042787865.1 of Priestia sp. YIM B13486. NCBI lineage: Bacteria > Bacillati > Bacillota > Bacilli > Caryophanales > Bacillaceae > Priestia > Priestia sp. YIM B13486. The sequence goes on from NZ_JBHZOZ010000002.1 coordinate 100,026, forward strand.
CGTGAAAAAGTTCAAAAAGACTTAATGATGGATGCTTTACGTAAAACACAGGGAAATGTGTCACTTGCCGCTAAGCTGTTAGATATACCAAGAAGTACATTTTATAACAGATTAAAAAAATTCAATTTGTAAGCTGAGAGTTCGTAGCTGTTTTAAATTTTTAAATAAGGATAGGAGCTGAGTAGAATGAAAGCATTAAGATGGCATGGCGTTAAAGATGTAAGGTTAGAATATATTGCAGAACCTACTGTCTCTCAAGGAAAAGTGAAAATTAAAGTAGAATGGTGTGGAATTTGCGGAAGTGATTTGCATGAGTACACGGCAGGACCTATTTTTATTCCTACAGAAGAACCCCATCCATTAAGTAAAGATAAAGCGCCGGTTGTGCTGGGACATGAATTTTCTGGACAAGTTGTAGAAATCGGAGAAGGTATTACGAATGTAAAAGTCGGAGACAGAGTAGTGGTAGAACCTATCTATGCATGCGGAGAGTGTGAAAACTGTAAACAAGGAAAGTATAATCTTTGTAATAAAATGGGGTTTTATGGTCTTGCCGGAGGTGGCGGAGGTTTTTCTGAGTATGCCTCTATACCGGTTGAAATGATTCATAAAATACCAGAAGTGGTGTCTTACGAGCAAGGAGCTCTCGTAGAGCCTTCAGCTGTGGCTCTTCATGCTGTGCGTCAAAGCAAACTAAAGGTAGGAGATAAAGCCGCCGTATTTGGGACGGGGCCAATCGGTTTGCTAGTTATTGAAGCGTTAAAAGCATCGGGTGCATCTGAAATTTATGCGATTGAACTATCGGAACAGCGCAGACAGAAAGCTGAAGAACTTGGGGCGATTGTGATTAACCCGCAAGAATACGATCCCGTAGCAGAAGTACATAAGCGCACAGGCGGAGGTGTAGACGTTTCCTATGAAGTGACAAGTGTTCCCTTAGTTTTAACTCAAGCCATTAATTCTACCAAAAGTGGCGGGGAGACAATGATTGTTAGCATATTTGAAAAAGAAGCGTCCATTCATCCTCAAACAATCGTTTTACAAGAGCGTACAGTAACAGGTATTATTGGCTACCGCGATGTATTTCCAGCGGTTATTAGTTTAATGGCAAAAGGCTATTTTTCGGCTGATAAACTGGTGACAAAACGTATCAAGCTAGAGAATGTAATTGAAGAAGGTTTTGAGACATTGTTAAAAGAAAAGGAACAGGTGAAAATTTTGGTGAAAGCTGAATAAAAAAAGAGGCTGGGACAAAAGTATTTTAGACGAAGTAAAAAACGAACCATTGATCAAAATTTTTGATTAGTGGTTCGTTTTTTTGTTAGCGTGAGCGTATGTTCGGTTTGTTTAGGCCCTTCTAGCAGTCGATTGCAGGGCAAGATGAGGAATCCTGCGGGAAAAGCGGAACAGATGAGACCCACAGGAGCGTATGCGACGAGGAGGCTCAGCGCCCATGTAAAGCGAAGTCTTGCACGGAAATCAACTGCCGTGTCATAAGCGGTTCAGCTCATCTATCCTATTTGTTCGTCTTTAGATTGGATTCATTTCGTTATGTCTCAACCTCTTTAAATTGAATAAGGTAAGTATGGTTATTTTATTATCAGATTATTCTGTACTATATACAGTATATTGTATACAATATATAATCTAATCATTATCTAATTAATAAAATCAGAGGTGATGAGTGAATGACAGACAAACAGTTTAAAAATGTACAAGACGGAACCAAAGCGGTATGGGCGGGAGAAAAAGAATCCCTTGCTTACAATGCCACTCAAGTTCCTGTCGTCTTCAGCGTAGCTTACAATTATGATGATGTAGACGAATGGCAAGAAGTTGCGTTAGGAAACAAACCAGGCTATACGTATAATCGCATGAGTAATCCTACAGTTAAAGCTTTTGAAGAAAAAGTAAGGATACTTGAAGAAGCAGAAGAAGCGGTCGCATTTTCCTCCGGCATGGCGGCTATTAGCAGCACTTTATACACGTTTTTAAAACCTGGAGACCGCGTCGTATCGGTAAAAGATACATATGGAGGAACAAATAAAATCTTCACTGAGTTCCTTCCTAACATCGGAGTGGATGTAACCTTATGCAATACGGGGAATCATGAAGAAATTGAAGCGGAAGTAAATAAAGGATGTAAAGTGCTATATTTAGAGTCACCTACAAATCCTACGATGAAAATTATTGATATTGAAAGAATAGCAAAAGCAGGAAAAGCAGTAGGGGCAGTCGTCATTATTGACAATACGTTTGCGACACCTATTAATCAAAACCCTCTTCAATTAGGGGTGGATCTTGTCATTCACAGCGCAACAAAATTTTTAAGCGGACATGCGGATGCCTTAGGAGGAGCAGTATGCGGCTCTAAAGAATTAATGAAGCATGTGTATCACTACCGTGAGATCAATGGCGCGACCATGGATCCCATGTCAGCGTATCTTATTTTAAGAGGAATGAAAACGTTAAAATTACGTATACGTCAACAAGAGCGAAGCGCTTTGGAAATTGCTAAATTTCTTCAAAAGAAAGAAGCGGTTGAAGCCGTCTATTATCCTGGATTGGAAACACACCCTCATCATCATATTGCCAAAAAACAAATGAAAGGCTTTGGCGGGATATTAAGCTTTGTTTTAAAAGGAGAAATGGAAGCTATTAAAATTTTGCTGCCAAAGTTAACGTATGCAAATAAAGCCGGCAATTTAGGAGCGGTTGAAACAATTTATGGACCAGCAAGAACGACTAGCCACGTAGAATGTACGCTTGAAGAACGTAAAGCTCTTGGAATATCCGAAGGACTGGTTCGCATATCTGTAGGAATTGAAGATACGGAAGATTTAATTGCAGACTTAGCACAAGCATTTACTCACTTGGAATCCGCATCATCTATTAGTAATTAAAAAGACGCGTATTACTTTTTTTAATAAAAATAAAGTAAGTACCTCTTTTTAGTTGGTAGACACGTCTTCAGAATTATAGAAATTTTGTGGAATAAAGCTGATAAATTAAACTGTACGTGTATTTTTTCGTCTGATTTTGTAGGTATACTGATAAATTAGATGAAATAAAAATGTTTTTACGCGTTTTAAAAATAAACTAACTTACAACAGCCTACAAATAAGGAATGATAGTATGTCGAAACAAGAACAAGAAAGTGAATACACAATAAAAGATGCATCATTGTTTGGATTAAAATTAATGCAGGTAAGTAAAGCCATCTGGAGAGCTGCGGAAGATGACTGGGAGCAATGGGTGAAACCTTATGGACTAAACGTAAATGAGCATCATATTTTATGTTTAGCTAGTAACACGGGAGAAATCTCTATGTCAGAGTTAGCTAATTTAGGAGCTATGCATATCTCTACAGCGTTTAATTTTTCAAAAAAATTAGAAAATCAGGGATATCTGCATTTGTCCAAAAGAGAAAATGATAAAAGAAACACCTACATCAAATTGACTGAAAATGGCGAACAATTATTGCTTGATACGCTCAAAGGGTATGAACCACATAACAGTAAGATATGTAAAGGCGCACTTCCTTTAAAAACGTTATACGGCAAATTCCCCGCTTTTCCAGAGCTAGTAACCGTTGTTCGTCATGTTTGCGGCGGCGAGCTTGTGACCGTTGCTGATCAACCTTTTGTGAATATAAAAGAAGCGGGAATAGAAGAAAATGAAGATAAGAAAGAAGTCCAGCTAACTAGTAATTGAACGCAGTGAATAATATGCAGACAATAGGGCTTCATGAAAATAAGTGAATAACAGGCGAGCTGTTTTATACGTGAGAAATACGACGTATAAAACAGCTCTTTTTTATTTTTCGAATAATGATTCTCCATTATATTATGAGAAATTTAGGATAAGCTACCAGTAGTAAATTTTCTGAAGAGAGGGAGTGATTACCATGAATAAGTCAGACTCAATTTCTGTTTTTCAATTGATCCTTCTTTCAATGACGTTTATTGGCTTAAAAACTCATGTGATGCTCATATCTCCATTAATTAAAACGGCAGGACGAGATGCTTGGATCACCGTTCTTCTTACTTGTCTTTTAACACTCATATGGGTTCCTTTACTCGTATATGTAAATAAAAAAACAAAAGGCGAACATCTTTTTCGATGGATGAAAAAGCATGTGAATAAGTCATTTACCAATGTCGTTATTTTTCTTACAATCGTTTATTTGACCCTTATGGAGATCGTCACTTTACGAGAGACGATTACGTGGATTAATATTATTTTTCTTCAGCGAACACCTTTAATTATTCTCGTTTTACTATTTGGTTTTACCTGTTGCTTACTTGCCGCTACGAGTCTTAGAACGATTAGTATTGTAAACGTATTTCTTTTATTTTTTATTGTAATATTAGGTTTCTTTGTTTCTTTTACAAACTTTCAATTTAAAGATTATTCTTTATTGCAGCCTGTTTTAGAAAATGGCTATTTTTCTGTTATTAAAAGTATTGTATTTCAAGGATCAGGGATGGTAGAGCTGCTGCTGCTGCTCTTTTTGCAGCACAAAGTGCCGCAGCCTATACGCTATAAGCATTTAGCGGTGGCTGCAATTCTCTTAACAGGCCTTACGATTGGACCTCTCATTGGAGCAATTACTGAATTTGGCCCTGTAGAAGCCTCTAAGCAACGTTTCCCTCCCTATGAAGAATGGGGAATTGCATCGCTTGGAAAGTTTATAGAACATATCGACTTTCTATCTATTTATCAGTGGTTGTCGGGTACCTTTATCCGCATTTCGACCTTTCTTTTTATTATGAAAGAATTAGTTTCGTTTCAAAAAGGCCAAAAAAGGTTTCTTTTACTCATTCTAGTGGTTATTACTGTATGTACGCTGGCTCCTATAACGGACTTTGCTTTTTCAAATCTTTTATTTTTTACAATCATACCGGCTACTTTCTGGTTATTTGTTGCTTTCTCTCTTTTCTTAGTAGTCATAGTCTTTCTATTTTCTCATAAAACAAGGAGGGATAAGAGTGGAATTTTTTAAGAAGAAAAAAGACTACAGCTCTAAAAAACAAGAGGCGGAAAGTCTTTTAAAAGAAAGTTCTTCTCGTGCTCAGATAATCAATGAGTGTACGTTAAGAGATTTATTTGGAAAATGCAGCGATATTAACTTCGAGACCGTTTATTTTTATAACAAACGAGTGCTTATGATTTATTGTACCGGTCTAGTTAGTACGGAAATGCTATATGAAATGATTCCTAAAAAATTAGAGGAATGCTGTGCTAAGTTAGAGGGTGAAGTAGAAGGAGACAAGATCATAAAATTATTAAATCTTCCCTCAGTTTCCATCGTTCAAGATGAAGAACAGGCAGTTTCAGAAATTTTTTCCGGGAAATTATTCATTGATTTTGGATCACCACAATCAGTTGTTTCTATCGATATTTCGGACCGTCCTCAAAGAAGCCCAGAAGAAACGAAAAATGAAGTAACCATATTGGGTCCTAGAGATAATTTTATTGAAGACTTACCTGTCAATATTGCTTTAATTCGCAAGCGTCTTAAATCAGTTTCCTTGTTAACAAACTCTTTAGAGATTGGAAAACGAACAAAAACAAAAGTAAGCATTTTATACATGGAAGATGTAGCTGACAAGAAGATACTTGACGAAATTATGGAAAAGTTAGGAGATATCGATATCGACGGTATTTTCAGCGGAACACAGTTAGAAGAGCTCATTAATAAAAATCCGTATAGCTTTTTTCCTCGACACGCTTATACAGGGAGACCTGATTTTGCGGTTCAATCTCTGTTAAATGGCCGGTTTATTATATTAATTGATGGAACTTCATATGCGTATGTTACACCCATTAACCTTTTTTACTTATTAAAGGGATCTGAAGATAAAGAAAATACATATTTATACAGCTCTTTTGAGCGTATTCTTCGAATCTTCGGGCTTTCTATCGCTGCTTTTTTGCCGGGTTTTTGGGTTGCAATGACGGCTTTTCATCAAAATCAGCTTCCGCTCAGCCTGTTAGCTACGATTGTTGAAGCAAGAAGAGGTGTTCCGTTTCCTACCTCTCTTGAGGCAATATTAATGCTTCTTTTATTTGAATTGTTTGGAGAGGCAGGGTTTAGACTGCCGACTTCTGTCGGGCAGACCCTCAGTGTAATTGGAGGGCTTATTATCGGTGATGCAGCCATTAGAGCCGGTTTAACCAGTCCTGCCATGCTTGTTGTCATTGCAGGTTCTACAATTGCTACGTTTACGCTAGCTAATCAGTCTCTTATAGGAACAATTTCACTAATCCGCTTTTTTTGTATTATCTGTGTCAGCATCTTAGGTTTCTTTGGATTTTTTATTTCCATCTTTTTAGTCATGATCTATATTACAAACATCCGAACGTTTGGTGTGCCATATTTTGAGTTAGCAACCCGTTTAGACGTGAAAAATATTTTAAAATCTCTCTTCCGTCTTCCCGAAAGTAAAAAAGCAACAAGAGCTAGTATGCTTAACCCAAGCGATTCCACACGCGAAAAAGGAGAAAGTTAGTGAAAGGGAATATAAGGAATTTACTTATACTTATTATGAGCTCTTTTTTATTGTTTCTTTCGGGATGCTGGGATACGAATGAACCGGAACAAATGGTATATGCACAAGGAATGGGGGTAGATTTTAAAGATAACCGTTACGTTCTTTACCTGCAGACCATCAATTTAAGTTTATTAGCAAAATCCGAGGCAAGCGGTGCTGGCGCAGGTCAAGTCAAAGTAGAAGTTGGTTATGCAACAGGGAAAACCATTGATGAAGCTATTTTTAGATATTATCAAATTTCTCAGCGCAGAATCTTTTTTGGGCACTTAGCTTTCCTTGTTCTAACGGACGATGCGTTAAAGCATGGCGCTGTCAAATCGGCAGTGGATTTTTTAGATCGTTATCGGGAAACGAGATACAACATCTGGATGTATGCTACGAAAAGTCCTTTGAAAAAAACGTTGTTAGCTACGCCTATGTTCGAAGTATCGAACGCTCTTTCTCGCTTGAGCGATCCTAAAGTGATTTTTAAGCAAAACTCGTTTATTCCACCAATCGATTTAAGAGAGCTCATTATCCATCTTAATGAACCTAGTCACGAAGTAAATATTCCTCTCGTTCAGACTAAAGAACATTTAACAACGGATCAAAAAAAAGAAACAGCTATTCAAGTAAACGGAGCAGTGGCTATTACATCATCTGAATTAAAAGGAGTTTTTTCAGAGAATAAAATCAAAGGACTTAGATGGATAACGGATGAATTTGTACGAGCTGGTTTACGGGTAAGGCTCCCTGATCATTCCGATATTGATCTTGTGGTAGACAAGAAAAAAGTAAAAATTGAACCTGTTATAAACGGTAGTAATTTAACATTTAATATAAAAGTTCGTGCAAAAACAACGATTTTAGTTATGCCGCAGCACGAAAAACTATCGACTATAAAAAAAGAAGCTGAACAGAAAATTAAGAAACAAATTATGGAAACGTACGCGCAAGGCTTAAGTATAAACAGCGATGTTTACAGGCTTTCTCATGTTCTTTATAAAAAAGAACTGCGTAAATGGAAGGCTGTTCAAAGCAACGGGGCAATTCCTTTAACAAAAGACTCAATAAATGTGAAGGTCAACGTACAGGTTAAGCATGGAAACAAACAGCGAATAGGTCCGACTATAGATTAACATACTGAAAACCTGCACACCTCACCTGATAATGTTAACTCATTAAACAAAGGACAAAAGTGGAGGAATAGATAAAATAGAAAAGACCAACCTAAGAACAAATCAAATTAGGAGATTATAGATGGAAACAATCAAACCAATTAAAATAGGTTCAAAAAAAACAAGCGTGCAAGAGAAATTAACAGCCCCCGAAATGGGCAAACTTTGGGCAACCTATATGGGCAACAGCATGTCTTCGTATATTTTAAGTTATTTTCTTGAACACGTTGAAGATCCAGATATAAAAAAGCTGTTACAGCATGCAAAAGGTTTAACGGAAGAATTTCAAAGTAACGTAAAAGACATTTTTACAAAAGAGAACGTGCCAATTCCATACGGATTTACGCAAGAAGATGTGAACCTAGGCGCTCCAAAGCTGTTTGAAGATGAATTTTACGTGCATTATTTAAAATATGCTGCTAAAGCTGGATTAAGCATTTACAGTATCGCACTGCCTCTAATGTATAGAGAAGATGTAAAGACATTTTTAACGTATTGTATGAAAGCAACAATGGAACTGATGGAGCAAATAAAGGCAATCTTAATGGATAAAGGATTTATTATTAAGCCGCCACTTATTCCCGTACCAGAAAAAGTGAACATCGCTAATACTCATTATTTAAGCGGTTTTATAGGAGATGTTCGACCTTTGCATGCATTAGAAATTGCTCATCTGTATGATAACATCGAAAATAATGTGACAAGCAAAGCCTTAATTTTGGCATTTAGTCAAGTTGTTAAAAGTGAAAAAATCCGTACGTTATTTGTAAAAGGTGAAGATCTGACAAATAAAGCGGTAGAACGCTATATTGAAAAGCTTCATCGAGATAATTTACCAGCGCCATCCTTTCTTGATCATTTAATTACTACTTCGACTTTTTCACCGTTTTCGGATAAATTGATGCTGTTCCATAAAATGGATATGTTCTCGATGAAAATGAGGGCTTTTGGAAATTCAGTAGCCGTCAATGGAAGACATGATTTGGCGCTGTTATATGGAAAATCAATGACAAATATCTCGAAGTTTGTAAAAGATGCAGCGGATATTATGATGGAAAATGGATGGATGGAAACACCACCGGAAGCGGTAGATAGAAATCATTTAAACTCCAACTAATTAAATAATTTGCCTTTATAGCTCTAATGAATAAAAAACACACAAAATAGATGTCAGATTTTGTGTGTTTTTTTATTTGAAGAGAGAAAAAGCTGTTAATCCTGCCTTTATATTTGATAGTCATTAAACTAACCCAACTTATGATTACAATTTGTATAGGAGCTTAATGTCTCCATGTATAAAAAATATTATTTATTTGCTGCTCATTATTTTATAGAAATTACTAGACATTTATAAGACATTAAAAAGAAATTAAAGAAATTATAAACATTGCTAAAACTTATATGGGTAAAAGCCTTCTGCTGACTGAGGTTAAAGGGAATAAAGCAATCAAAAAAACTGCAGTTTACTACAAGAATTTTCACGAAAAAATATAGGATTTCTTTATAACGGCCATATTTTCTACGCAGTAGTTCGGAAAATAACGTTTATTTATTGTGTTTTTTGTTCATTTAGTTGATTTTTTTCACGAAAATGAAAATCATTATCATTTAAAGGGATTTATCGTAGCTCACAGACGTGTATGTTTGAGTAAGTTAAAGAGAAAGAAAGAATGGAAGGAAAATAGAGTAGAAATGAGTAAAAAAAGGCATAACAAAAAAGAGTATTATAGAGCGTTAATTTTTGCCTGATAATACCCGTTGGCAATTTTGCGGATATACGTAAAGAAGTTTGACTCCATTTCATGCACAAGAGGTCGAAATGCATCCATACTTTCTTCTATGTAAGTTTGTTGTAAGTGACGCTGAACGGACGTTAATGATTTTTCGATTATATCTAAACCAAACTCATGTACAATGGAATGAATATCTTCTTTTTTAATTGAATAATGGCCAAAAGATTTAAAGAAATTCTTAAACTGAGCAAATATATGCTCTCCACGAATTTTTTCGATTTCTTTTTGTTTTTTACTATCATGAGCACCAGTTAAATTAAAGCTTAAAATAAAACCATCCTTGATTTTTTCAATAATTGATTTTCTTGGCTGATTTTCTTCTAATAATGTTTTGACACAATCATCTTTTTCTAGCACATCGATACGGAAAATTGTACTCAATTTACTAGCCATTTCTTTAATAGCAGCTTTATAGCCAATGTATTTTGGAAGAATGTGTTTTACCTCAGTGTAAGATAGAAGCGCTTCTGAATCTTTCTTTACGTTTACATCAGATTCGTATACGTACAACGCACGTAAAGCCAGACGCAGCATGTTGATATTTTTAATAGCCAGCAATTGATAAATCACTTCCATCGAAACAGAAGTATAACCACCTTTTGAAGTATATGTATTGTTATCTTCATCAAGCATTTCAGGATTATATGATATGTTTTGAACATCAGCAGCTTCTTTTATATGTAAATCTAAAAAATCCTCTAAATAGTTGTTTAAAGAAACTTGAATATAGTCTCCCCATAAACGATCCCAGCGAATGATGTCATAGTCTTCTAAAAGCTTATTATTATTTTGAACGGTCCGAACGGAACATTGGATTGTATTAGCCAGTTCTTGCTCAGAAATGATTGAAATATGACCCTGGCTGTTACATTTGGCTACGTAAGCTAAAATTTGCTTCATCAGAGAACCCGTCCACTTTATATCTACAAAGTTTTTCGCAAGACCAAATGAATGTTTTTCATAGTAATAGCTATTGCCTCGTTTCGTGTTTCTATTTAAGCCGCTCATGACAATCAGCAGTTTATTTGCTACAAGGGTGTGCCGTTTTAGTGCCAGCTTTTGTATACTCATGTAGTGACCTCCTTTCCAAAACTATATACGTCGTCTTTTACAGTATAGACACAGTCATATAGGCTGTAAAATGACATATTTGCACGGGGAAATGGTGCATTTTTTTAAAAGACTAGTGATACCAAGGGACGAGACATCTATTTAAAAGGTGACATATTTGCACGGAGATGTGGAGCAAAAATAGCGTTATATTTCATAAACGTTGATAAAACAGCATTCTTAAGCTAAATGTCGTATTATGACGGATGAAATACACAAAATGCGACAAATTCGAAAAAAATTTTGATGTAAAAATGACATATTTGCACGGAGAATAGGAGCAAAAATGATAAAAGTAAAGGTTCAGGCAAGGAAGTGACACATTTGCACGGAAAATAGGAACAAAAAAAAGAAAAACGCCCTTTTTGAGACACAAAAAGTTCACATTTTCAGAGGGGATAAACAAACATTTGCAGCAAAAATAGTGTTTTTTTAAGAAAGTGGCATGTTTGCACGGAAATCTGGAGCAAAAAACACTTTTGCACGGAGATGTGGAGCAAAAATTGAAGGAAACGGAGAGGGAAAGTCGCTGACACAAGAAAATTTATGTAAAAGTGGCATATTTGCACGGAAGATTGGAGCCAAACTTATAGTAAATGCAGTATAGAAAGAAAAACGACACTTTTGTACGGAAATCTGGAGCAAAAAACAATTATAAATACTTTTTTAGACACAAAAAGTTCACAAAATGATAAGGAAGGTGAAGTTTAATAGCTATATTAGCAGGGGAAACAATATGTTTACATGGAGAATTGGAGCAAAAAAACACTTTTGCACGGAAATGTGGAGCAAAAAATGCAGTGATTAATAGTACATAGATAAAAAGAATGCCCTTATAAAGATTATAAGGGCATTCTTTTTTAGCCTATAGAACTTGTTACGTTTTGATAAATAGAAAGGGGAGCATATTCGTAATCACCAGCTAGTAAGTCTTTTACTTCACTTTCTCCCACAGGAATAAAGGTAATCTGAAACACTTGGCCCACTCTTTTATAGGATTGGACAGCTAGTTTTTGTTCGACTAGCTCATCTAAGGCTGTTTCTATTTCGACAAGGTTTTCTTTTTTTCGTCTTTTTCGAAAGCGGACTCTTGTCGAAAAATATAAATAATCTCTTGTGACATTGTATGAAGATTTTGTTTCATAGCAAATGAGACGCTCTTTTTGCATAACGAATAGCAAATGATAAGCGGCGTCTAAACTTAATTTTTCTACTTTGTTTTTATAAATACGCACCGTTTGGCGTTGAATATAGTCTCTATATATCACTTCATTGACGTGAATTTCAGCAATTCGCGTTCCGTTTGGCATCGTAGTAATATCCACAAAGTCAAAAATACCGTAGGCAATTTTCTTATTATGCTGTACTTTTGTCATGCTGTAGTGCTTCATTTTTGTAATTCTTTCTTCTATCATCTGATAGTTGCGCTTACTGTCTGTTTTATAGAGTGCTTTCACAAGATCACCAATTTTTACGTTAATAATTTTTTGTGTAGCGAACAATTCGTCGCGCTGGCTCATGATCTCTAAAAACACTTTATAATCAAACCGATCTAAATCACTAATTTTATTTCCATTTTCTTCAGCGTATTCTTTTTCTATTAACAATTCGTAATCTGTCCCGTCTTCAGAGTTATAAGTACTTAAGAAATATTCTTTTCCTTCTTTCTCTAATAGGGGTTGCTCGACGAGAAGCTTTGCTCTTGAGTTAGAGAAAAAAGGATTCTCTACAGTTGAAAAAGGGCTCTCAATAATACTATGATTTCCGTTTTGGAAGCTTGGGTCCAGTATAGTAAGCCCAATAATAATAGATATATCCGTATGGATTGCTTTTTCTCGCTGGGTCTTGGTTTTTTGATGAATATAAGGATAATCCGTTAAGAAGAAGCTATCTTCTTGACTCCATTCACGTAGGATACCAATTCGTTTATCAATGACTTCTTCCGGAGATGATACGTTTTCAAACTGTTTGCAAAAGAGTTCTTTTCCATTCGTTTTATAATAAGCTGTTAGCGCTTTGTATTCGCCAATCAGCTCTTTATTCTTCTTAGGCTTTTTTTGCTCATAGTCGCGTATAGCAGCATCTAACCATCTGCGTTTCGTACGATTGAGAAAGTCTTTTTTTAAAATCCTCAACGCTTCGTTTACATCTTTATTTTCAAAGTGCTGCTGATAAAGAGGGAGGATGGTGCTTTCTAAATCACCTTTTATACTTTCATTATAAACAGATAAGAGGCGTAATTTAGATACTCTATCAATGACTTCGCGTATGAGTAAAGATGAATAATCCATACACATCTAACCTCCTTAATCTTAAGTTATTCATTTTAATTCTTAGCTGGATAGTGGCTTTAAATCTATTGTAATGCACGAAAGTTCGATGCTACAAACAAAAAAAGGCTACTATCTATAGTCTATTTTTCATTATACACGTGCAAAGCAGAGGAAGGGGGAGATTTTCTTATTTTCTTTTTTAGTAATCTACATTTAGCCATGTAGCATATATATTTGCCGTGTAGCTTATGTATGGAGGATAACCGTGTCTGCAAGACCGCTAATTCTGCTACCGAGTTTAATGGACTGATAGAAAGTATCTCAAAATAAAAGGATATCAGCGATCAAAAGAGAATACGCTGTAAAACTACTAAACCCATACCGGAGGTCATAAATGAACCCTATATTAAATGAAGTAGGCACGGTTTTTATTCCTGTAAAGGACATAAAAAAAGCACGAGATTGGTATTGTGACATACTAGGTTTGATAGCAGATGAAGACATTTTATATGATCATTTATATGTGATACCTATGAATGGAACAGGGATTGTATTAGATAGCAAAACTTATTCAAAAAATACGCTTTTTAAAACGCCAGCTTTTCATTTGAATACAAACGATATCAAAGAAGCTTATGAATATATGAAGCAGAAAAAAGTAGAGCTAACGACAGGAATTCAACACAATCATTGGTTTACATTTAAAGATCCGGATGGAAATCACCTGATGGTGTGTCAGTGCTGAACCCATGGGAAGATAAAAGACATTAGGACATAAAGAAATTACCCCAATCTAAAGACGAACAAATGAGATAAAGGAGCTGAACCGCTTGTGACACCGCTGTTGAGTTCCGTTGAAGACTTCCGTTTTTCACGCAGAAGTCTTCACCTTGCCCTCCAATCAACAGCTAGAAGCAGCTGCACAAACCCTATGTTCAATATGACAACAAAAAATCCGAACTATTAATCAGATTAATAGTTCGGATTTAACTTCAACTAAAATGCTTTTTTATCAGCTTCTATTGGATTGCCTCGGCATTTTACAATTTGACAGATTTGTTTCTGAATTGAATCATTCTTACAATATTTATCACAATTGTTTTTGTTACAGCATAAGCCGGAATCGCTAAGATCATTCCGAGTATTCCTGCAATATTACCAGCAACAAGCAATAAAATAATAATTGTTAAAGGATGAGTGTTTAATTTCTTTCCAATTACCAGCGGAGAAATAATGTTCCCATCTAGCTGTTGAACGATTACGACGACGATAATTACTAATATCGCTTTTGTAGGAGAGTATAATAAACCTACGATTAAAGCAGGTGCTACGCCAATAAAAGGGCCGACGTACGGGATAATATTAGTAAGGGCTCCTATTAGTGCGAGTATCAATGCATAGGGTAACCCGATGATGAGGTAACCAATGAATGTACTAATACCGACAAATAAACAAACGAGCATTTGGCCTTGAATATAAGTAGCTAGCGTATTTGTTGTTTCTTTCATTGTACGTAACGTTTCTTTTCGGTAAGAAGCAGGAACCATACGCAGCGTATTTTTACGAAGTTTATGGCTGTCTTTAAGCATATAAAAAAGAATGAAAGGAACGGTTACAACCGTAAGTGTAATATTTGTTACGACGCTTAAAACAGATGAAATACTGTTTGTGAGATTCGTAGGTAAAGTAGACGCGTAGTTTAAAAGTGACTCTTCAATATGATCGAGGGACACATATTTTTGTTCAACGAGCCAGTTAAACCATCTTGAGTTAGATAAATCATTTATGTACTCTCTCGTTTCTACAATATAAGACGGAATATTTTTAGCCAAATCAGTTAATTGTTTAGATAAAGTAGGTCCCACACCGCCTACAATAGAAGCAATTACGCCGATAAAAACAACGTATAATAATAAGATGGCCAGTGTTTTTGGCACTTTTTTTCTTGTGAGAAATGACACAATTGGTTCGAATAAAAAGAAAAGAAAACCAGCTACGAGAATAGGGAAAAATAAAGTGGAGATAAACACACCGATTGGTAGAAAAACAAACGAAATATGTTTACAAATGTAAATCAGTAAAGCAATCATTAATAGTTCTAATGTCCAAAAATGCAGTTTCGATTTAAACAAAAAGTTACCCTCTTTCTTTACTATTTTTTACTATCATACATCAAAAAAGAAACCCACTGCACGTGAAAAGTGGGCTTTTTAGTCTGTATAACTTTTATTTACATAAAAATTAGGATTTTTCCTCTTTATTTTCAGTGGTATCCTCTGGAATTTTTTTGTCGTCATCCTGTATAATTCCTTCCGCTGCATTTTTAAATTCTCGCAGGGAATGTCCAAATGCTCGTCCTATGTCCGGCAATTTACTCGGTCCAAATACAATTAAGGCAGTAATTCCGATTACGACCATGCTTGTTGCTCCTGGCATGATATCCTCTCCTTTAAAAGCAATGAATATATGAAAATTAAAAAGAGATAGTAAATAAAGTGCATGTTTATACTATTCACTTTTCTCTTTAAAATTCCTTTATTTTAAATGATACGAAAATAAGGTGCAGCGGCTATGTATGATTTAAATGCTAGTAGTGATGCATACGAAGTTAATTATAGCATTAAAGACAGCCTGTTCGCCTTATTAACCCTGTATAACCTTTATGTGAAACAACATGCTTTAATTCTTATGGAAACATGTCATAAATCCTGTTTTTTTAAAAATGAAGAATCAGCATATGAAAATAAAGAGAGAAAAAAATTGAAAAATATAAAGATAAATTGTTGTAAAATTTAGAAAGAAGTAATAGAATTAAATAAAATGTTAACGTTAACATTTATAGTGTTGAAGATTAAATCTTATTAATATAGTTATCTATAAATAAGATTATTCATCAATTTATGTAAATTTGTTAACGTTAACAAAAAATGAAGGAGTGAATGGGAATGAAAAAGTTTATGGATGACAATTTTTTATTAACAAATGAAACAGCCGCACACTTGTATAATACTTATGCAAAAGATATGCCCATTATTGATTATCACTGCCACTTAAACCCACAGGAAATTTATGAGAATAAACAGTTTGAAACGTTAATTAACGTTTGGCTAGATGGAGATCACTATAAATGGAGACTGATGAGAGCCAACGGAATTGAAGAAGAAAAGATAACAGGATCAGCGAGTGACTATGAAAAATTTCTCGCGTGGGCTAAAACAGTTCCGATGACAATTGGGAATCCGCTATATCATTGGACGCATCTAGAGTTAAAGCGTTTCTTTGATATTGATGAAATATTAAATGAACATACGGCACCGTTTATTTGGGAAAAAGCAAATGAGAAATTACGCAGCGGTGAGTTCGGTGCAAGAGATCTTATTACACGTTCTAACGTAAAAGTTATTTGTACAACGGATGATCCAACAGATTCATTAGAGTATCATATGAAACTAAGAGATGTGCAAGAGTTTGAGACCCAAGTACTTCCAAGCTTTCGTCCGGATAAAGGGCTTGAAATCAATCAAGAAGGGTTTAAGAACTGGATTGCAAAGCTGCAAGATTGTTCACATCATTCCATTCACACCTATGATGATTTGTTAAAAGCTCTTGAAAGTCGAGCTCGTTTTTTCCATTCCATGGGAGGACGTCTATCTGATCACGCACTAAACAAAATGGTATATACGAAGACTTCAAAAGAAGAAGTTTCAGAGATTTTCTTAAAAGCCTTAAAAGGTGAAGGTGTAAGTACTGAAGAAGAAAGTAAATACAAGTCATATACGTTAATCTTTTTAGGGAAGCTGTATAATGAGCTAGGTTGGGCAATGCAATTTCACCTTCATGCTCTTAGAAACAATAACACAAAAATGTTTCACCAGTTAGGGCCGGATACAGGGTATGACTCGATGTATGATGGACAAGTGGCAGAGCCTCTCGTACAGCTTCTCGATCAAATGGACGTACAAAATAGTTTGCCAAAGACGATTTTATATTCGTTAAATCCAAAAGATAATTATGTATTAGCAAGTATAATTGGAAGCTTTCAAGGAGACGGCATCCCTGGCAAACTGCAGCTCGGCACGGCTTGGTGGTTTAATGATCAAAGAGAAGGTATGTTAGAACAAATGAAAGCGTTATCAAATATTGGGTTGTTTAGTCGTTTCATTGGTATGTTAACGGATTCCCGAAGTTTTCTTTCATATACAAGGCATGAATATTTCAGAAGACTAGTATGCAGCTTAATCGGTACGTGGGTAGAAGAAGGAGAAATGCCTAATGACCAACAGCTGCTTGAGCAAATTGTAAAAGGAATATGTTATGAAAATGCTAAAGACTACTTTAGCTTTCCTGCCTATACGCTGCAAAAATAAACACGCAAAATAGTTTAAAGAATTGCAAGGGGAGAAGGGGGATTACCATGAGTGTTGTGGCAACTGAAAGAAAGATTGAAATAAAAGTAGAAGAGAAAAATCTTAGTGTAAAAGAAAAAATATCTTATGGTATGGGTGATTTTGGTAACGGTTTCATGTTTGATTTAGGGCAGTTGTATTTGTTGAAGTTCTTTACAGATGTGGCAGGCATCCCTGCCGCAGCTGCGGGAGGGATTTTTCTAGTAAGTAAGTTATTTGCGGCAGTTTGTGACCCAATTGTTGGTTCGTCTATTGATTACCGAAAAAACATAGGTGCTAAAGGGAAATTCCGACCGTATTTACTATTCGGAAGTATGGTGTTGGCCATTTTAACCGTACTCACTTTTATTTCTCCAAACCTTTCACCGGCGGGTAAATTAATTTATGCGTACGCTTCTTATATGATCTGGGGAATTGGCTATTCATTTGTCAATATTCCATACGGATCGCTAGGCGCATCCATGACTCAAAATACTTCTGATCGCACGTCTCTTGCTGCTTTTCGTCAAACAGGATCATTAGGTGCACTGTTTGTAACCAGCATTGCTGTTGTACCGCTCATTCTGTTATTTCCAAATGAAAAAATCGGTTATCCCGTTGTCATGGGGATTATGTCGGTCATTGGAATAATCGCTTTTTATGTATGTTATCGCAACTGCAAAGAACGCATTGTCGTAAAAGAGAGTCCAAAAGAAAAATTATCAGTCAAGTCTATTTTTAAAACGTTTGTAAGTAACAAACCTCTTTTAATTTTAGTATTTATGACGGTATTTACCATTTCAGCTTACAATATTAAATCAGCTATGCTTATTTACTTTGCACAATATAATTTAGGAAATGTTAAATTGATGGCTTACATGAACTTTATTATTATTGGTTCATCCTTTCTAGGAGTCATTATGCTGCCAAAGCTTGTTAGCCGATTTGGAAAAAAGCAGGCGGCAATGATTGGCTTAGGAATCAGTATTGCAGCGGACACAGTAAATTTCTTTATGCCTTCTAACGTCGTAATTTTTACGATTTTAGCAAGTATTGCTTTTATAGGTATCAGCATTCCTAACGGGATTACATGGGCATTTGTATCAGATATCATTGATTATGGTGAATGGAAAACAGGCGAAAGAAAAGAAGGCACAACGTATTCACTGTTTAACTTTTCTCGAAAGCTCGCTCAGTCGCTATCCGGCTTCTTATCAGGTATTGGTTTAGGGTTAGTTGGGTATATCCCAAACGTGGCACAAAAGGCAGGTACATTAGTGGGGATTAAAAGTTTACTGTTACTATATCCTGCTATTGCTTTATCCATTGCTGCAGTGATTATTGGTTTTATGTATAAGCTAACGGATAAAAAACACGCGGAGATTGTCCAAGATATTCATGCTAGGTCTTAGTCAAAACTGTCATAACATTCACCATTTGCTTATTATTCCTACTAAGTTGTGATATCCTTATAATAAAAATCGATACTGATTCATTAAAGGAAGGTAAATGAAATGGGTGTTACAATTAAGGATATTGCAAAACTAGCAAACGTATCACATACAACGGTTTCACGTGCATTAAACAATAGTCCGCTTATTAAAGAAAAAACAAAAAAGAAAATTTTAGATATTGCAAATACGCTTAACTATATTCCTGACTACCATGCGAAAAATTTAGTTCTTCAAAAATCTCATACAATTGGACTGTTTTTTACGAGCATGGCAAACGGTACATCACCAAGTTTTTTAGTGGATAGTATTAGAGGGGTAAGTAAAGTAATTGATGTTCAGTATAATTTATTTGTAAGAGGCATTGACGATTACGATGATTATACGTACATCAATAATAAACGCTTTGATGCGATTATTTTAATGAGTCAAAGCGATCGTGATAACACTTTTATATATAACGTAGTAGAGAAAGGCATCCCGTTGATTGTGCTCAATCGCCAAGTTGATGATTCATCAATTATTAATATTTTGTCTAATGACAAAGAAGGAGCTTACAAAGCTGGCGGGTATTTGATTGAATTAGGTCACAGACATATCGCAATCATAGAAGGAATAGAAGGCTTTAAATCAACTCAACAGCGTAAGGAAGGATTTCTTAACTCGTTAATTGATCATAATGTTTCCATTCGCCAAGAGTATATGATTCAAGGAAATTACGATATGCAAAGCGGATATGAAGGAATGAAAGCACTGTTAAGGTTGAAGCAACCGCCTACTGCTGTTTTTTGTTCAAATGATGATATGGCAATCGGTGCTATGAATGCCGCATTCGAGTCTGGGCTAAACGTACCCAATGATATATCAATTATTGGATTTGATGATATTGAATTAGCCAAATACACCACTCCTTCACTAACAACCGTTAAAAGACCAATCGAGAAAATCAGCATGACCGGAGCAGAAGCAGTTTTATCATTAATGAACAAAGATGACAAAAATATGCTGCAAAATAAAGTTTTAATTAATACCGAATTAATGGTTCGCCAGTCTGTGAAGTCACGCTCATCTATGTAGCCGGTTATTTAGTATAACCGGCCCAAAAATGTTAACGTTAACATTTTTGGAGTTAAAATAATATAAAAATCTATAAAAATAACAATGTTAATGTGTGCAAAGAAGGAGATGCTAACATGAAGTTAAACCGCCAGATGCAAGCTAACACACGTATATACCCAGAAAAAGTTCTGCAGTTTGGAGAAGGCGTATTTCTAAGAGGGTTTGCTGATTGGCAAATTCATCAAATGAACAAACGCACTGCATTTAAAGGCAGTATAGTAGCTGTCAATCCGAGAATCACCGGAAATGCAGGTAAATTGAATAAGCAAGACGGTTTGTTTACGGTTTCTCTTCAAGGAATTCAAGACGGTAAAGCACTCAAAGAACATGAAGTAATTGAATCTATTAGCCGCGGTCTAAATCCATATGAAGATTATGAGGCTTATATGCAATTAGCGGAGAAAGAAGAGCTAAGATTTCTTATTTCTAATACAACAGAAGCAGGCATCGCATTTTTAGAAGAAGACCGCTTGGAACATGCACCGCAAAAGAGTTTTCCAGGTAAAGTCACAGCATTTCTATATAAGCGCTTTAAAGCTTTTCAAGGAGACCCCACAAAGGGGCTTATTATCTTTCCTTGTGAATTAGTAGAGCGAAACGGGGATTTGTTAAAGAAAATGGTATTACGTTATGCCGACAAATGGAATTTAGAAAAGAAGTTTACCGAGTGGATACACGAAGCAAACGCTTTTTGCTGCACGCTTGTTGATCGAATTGTGCCAGGTTATCCAAATGATGAAAATACGCTCAATGAACTGAGTTATGAAGATGAGTTTTTTGTGATTGCAGAGCCATTTTACTTATGGGTTATTGAGGGACCAGAGTGGGTAAAAGAGGAGTTTCCCGCGGAAGAAGCTGGTTTACATGTGAAATTTGTGAACGATATTGCACCGTATGCGCTGCAGAAAGTCAGAATTTTAAACGGTATTCATACTGCAACGATGCCTGTTGCGTATTTAGCGCAACTAAATACGGTCAGAGAAGCAGTCGAAGATGAAGTAATTGGAACGTTTATTCGAAAGTGTCTATATGAAGAAATTATTCCTAGTTTACCAGTTGCGGAAGAAGAGTCCTTGTCATTTGCTAAATCTGCATTAGAACGGTTTCAAAATCCGTTTATTCATCACGAATTAATGAGCATCTCTTTGAACAGCATGACAAAGTTTAAAATGCGAAACATCCCAACTCTTAAAGAGTACGTTGAAAAGCACGGAGCGTTACCTACTTTGCTTACATTTTCTCTCAGTGCCCTCATTTCTTTTTATAAAGGAAAAAGAGAAGGAGAAAAAATTGAACTATCAGATGACCCCGCAGTTCTAGAAATGTATGAATCTCTTTGGAATACGTATGACGGTACTGAAAAAAGCATTTCTTACATTGTAAAAGAAGTGCTGGGATATAAAGAGCATTGGGGAGAGGATTTAAATATGATTCCTAGCTTAACAGAAGCCGTAACAAATGGAGTCTTAGCTATTGAAACTGTCGGAATGAAACAGGCGATGAAAGAAATTCTCTATGTAACCGCAACTAAACAGTAAGAGGTGAAGCATATGAAAGAAGTAATTCGTATTCATCAGGGAGATAATGTAGCAGTAGCTTTACGAGATTTTTTAGCACAAGAGAACCTTATGGTTGATGGAAAAGAAATTTCTCTAAAAGAAGAAGTAAAACGGGGCCATAAAATAGCTCTTACGCCAATTTCAGCGGGCGGCAACATTATAAAATATGGCTTTCCAATCGGGCATGCGACTTATTCTATTTCACCTGGTGAATGGGTGCATACGCATAACGCAAAAACAAATTTAAACGACGTTAATGAATATAAGTTTCATCAAAAATTAGCAGTTCCTAAACAAAAAAAACAATCGCTAACGTTTAAAGGATATCGCCGCAAAAACGGAGATGTTGGAATTAGAAATGAGCTTTGGATTGTTCCAACGGTAGGGTGCGTCAACGGTATAGCCGAACAAATGATTAAACAGTTTCAAAAAGAAATAGGGGATCTCTCGCCTTTTGAGCATGTAACCGTTCTAAAACACAATTACGGATGTTCTCAGCTCGGTGACGATCACCGTAATACAAGAACCATGCTTACGAGAATGGTACAGCATCCAAACGCTGGAGGAGTTTTAGTGTTAGGACTTGGATGTGAGAATAATAGCTTAACAGAATTTAAACAAGCGCTAGGTACAATTGATGAAAGCAGAGTGAAGTTTTTACAATCTCAAGACGTCGAGGATGAAATTGAGGCAGGAGTCGCTTTGCTAAAAGAAATTTATGATGCTGCTAAAGACGATAAAAGAGAAGACGTTGATATTTCAAGGCTGAAAGTAGGTCTTAAATGCGGTGGCTCAGATGGGTTATCAGGTATTACAGCAAATCCGCTGCTCGGCAAATTCTCCGACTGGCTCATTGCTCAAGGAGGCACAACGGTTTTGACGGAAGTGCCTGAAATGTTTGGAGCAGAAACCTTGCTCATGGAAAGAGCCGTTGATGAAGAAACATTTAACAAAATTGTTGATCTTGTTAACGATTTTAAAACGTACTTTCTCAATCACAATCAGCCGGTGTATGAAAATCCTTCTCCCGGTAATAAAGCAGGCGGTATTACAACATTAGAGGATAAATCACTTGGCTGCACTCAAAAAGCAGGCACGGCCCCAGTCGTAGACGTGTTAAAGTACGGAGGCAGTTTACAAATTAACGGTTTAAATTTACTAAGTGCTCCTGGAAATGATTTAGTTGCCTCAACTGCTTTAGCCGCTTCAGGGTGTCATATTGTACTGTTTACAACGGGAAGAGGAACGCCGTTTGGAACGTTTGTGCCCACTATGAAAATTTCCACAAACACCGCTCTTTATAACAAAAAACCGCACTGGATTGATTTTAACGGAGGAGTGCTGGTTGAAGGTGACACAGAAGAAGATACGTTAGAAAGCTTTATTGAGTACATGATTAGAGTTTCTAGCGGAGAGCTTGTAAATAATGAAAAAAATGATTTTAGAGAAATGGCCATTTTTAAAACAGGCGTTACTTTATAAATAAGTCGGTTACTAGATTGTTAAACGAAAGGAGAAAAGCTAGTGAAAAAATATGTGCTTTGTTTGTTTGTGATGACTCTTATGCTTATTTTACCGTTTTCTGCCCAAGGGAAATCTTTTTCAGCAAGTGAAAAAATAACAGCAGTTAAAGAACAAATTCAGCCTCTTTCATTTCCAAACCGTACGTTTAATGTTAAGCAGTACGGAGCAGCAGGAAATGGAAAGTCTGATTCAACGGCTGCTTTTAAAAAAGCAATCGAAGCGGCTAACAAAGCAGGAGGAGGGCGCGTTGTTGTCCCACCAGGAACTTATGTTACCGGTGCGATTTATTTAAAAAGCAATGTAAATCTTCATATAATGAAAAAAGCTACGATTAAGTTTAGTCAAAATCCTGAAAAATACTTACCTGCTGTTTTAACAAGATGGGAAGGCGTGGAGCTATATAATTATTCACCGCTTATCTATGCGTATAACGAAAAAAATATTGCGATTACAGGAGAAGGTACGTTAGATGGACAGGGGGATAACGAACATTGGTGGCCCTGGAAAGGAAAAAAGGAGTTTGGATGGAAAGAAGGCGAGCCGAGTCAGCAGCAAGATCGCGATTTGCTGTTTAAAATGGCAGAAGAGAAAGTTCCTGTTAAAGAGCGCGTATTTGGTAAAGGACACTATTTGAGACCTAGTTTTATTCAGCCTTATCACAGTAAAAATATCATGATAAAAGGTGTAACCATTTTAAATTCGCCAATGTGGCAAATCAATCCCGTCTTAAGCGAGAACATTTTAATTGATGATGTAAAAATTATAGGTCACGGTCCTAATAATGATGGAGTAGACCCTGAATCGAGTAAAAATGTGCTTATTAAAGATTCTTATTTTGACAATGGAGATGATTGTATTGCGATTAAGTCGGGGCGTAATGCAGATGGGAGAAGAATCAACGTACCAAGTGAAAATATTGTTATTGAAGGAAACGAAATGAAAGATGGCCACGGGGGCGTTGTGATCGGCAGCGAAATATCAGGAAGCGTCCGGAACGTATTTGCTCAGCATAATGTTATGGACAGTCCCAATCTAGACCGGGCGTTGCGGATTAAAACAAATTCAGTTCGCGGCGGAAAGATTGAAGATATCGACTTTAGCAACAATACGGTCAAAAGCGTAGGCAGTGAAGTGATTCAAATAGACATGTACTATGAAGAAGGAGACACAGGGAATTTTACGCCCGTCGTTCGGAATATCAACATAGAAAACTTGCAAAGCAACGGAGGCAAATACGGCTTATGGATTCGAGCCTATGAACGTTCTCCTGTCACCAACCTAACGATTCGTCATTCTAATTTCCAGCATGTTGCAACACTATTATTAATGGAAAATGTAAAGGATCCTGTGTTTGAAGAACTTTGTATAAATGGAAGCTGCATGAACACAAACCGGTAAAAGGTGTGTTTATAATCAGCTGCAAGTAAAAGGCGGAACAAAAAATATTTTAGCCCAAGAAGTATCCGCACAATTAATCGAGATTATTGATTAATTGTGCGGTCTTTTTTTTGTTGGGATGGTGAACGTAGGTTTAATGTGTTAATAATGGTAAAAACCTGCTCTGTAATTTTTACTATTTTATAGATAGGTCAAATGATTCTTACTAATTGATAGATAACATGGATGAAAGAAATAACTTTTGACGCTTGTTTTCCGAGCAATTTATTACCTAAATGTGGATATGGAAAGTGTGAGGGAAGATATATATAAGAATTATAAAAACATTTGTCTTTGTAAGCGTTTTATTCTTTATTTTAATAAAGAGCAAAAAAAGGATGTTTTTCTCTAAATTTTTACCATTGAATATTTTGAATAAAGTTCATAAAATAAACTTGTAAGCGTTTTAAAAGATTAGGAAGTATGTATCTTGAAAGTTGAATAGAAATTTATTTATGAAGAAAATAAATATGATTTTTTTGCTTTTGATCACCGTTTCCGAGTAGAGCTTAACAAGTAGCAGCAAATCGTTCATTTAATGAAATAAAGAAATAGATAGGAGTAGAGAAAAATGTACATCGGTGTCGATTATTACCCTGAACATTGGCCAGAGAATATGATAGAAGAAGATATCCAAGGCATTAAAGAGCTAGGATCAAACATGGTAAGAATAGGAGAGTTTGCTTGGCATCTAATGGAGCCTAAAGAAGGTGAATATGACTTTTCCTTTTTTGATAGCGTTATCAATAAGCTTAAAAAACAGAATATTGATGTTATGTTTGGTACGCCTACCGCCACTTTTCCGGCTTGGCTTGCGAAGCAGCATCCTTCTATTTTATCGAAAGATGAAAACGGGGCGGTCAGAGCCTTTGGAGGAAGACGTCAATATTGTTTTAATTCGCCTCTTTATCGGAAGTATAGCGCTCAGATTACAGAACAACTCGTAAAGCACTACTGCTCAGAAGAAGCAATCGTAGCATGGCAAGTTGACAATGAATTCGGCCATGAAGGCAGTGACATGTGTTACTGCGAACAATGTCATAAAGAGTTTCAGCAGTTTTTGGAAAGAAAATATAAAGATATCAATGAGCTAAATGAAAAGTATGGCACTATTTTCTGGGGACAAACATATAACGAGTTTACTGAAGTGCCTATGCCCGTAAAAACAATTACGACACACAGCCCTTCGCTAAAGCTTGACTGGGCGCGCTTTCGTTCTTTTTCGTTAAACAGATACGCTCACGAACAAACGGCGATTGTGAAGAAATATAAAGGTGATCACCAGCTGTTGACAACGAACGTATCAGGGGGCTTTTTTGATAAATGGTTTGATCATGAAGAAAATCTAGAAGTAATGGACTTTGTATCTTATGACAATTATCCGGTATGGGGCGGTCAAACAGAGCCCATTACTCCGGCTCATATTGCACTAGGGCATGATTTTAATAGAGGTTTGCTACATAAAAACTTCTGGATTGTAGAGGAATTAATGGGCGCCCAAGGTCATGATATCATCGGTTATCTTCCGCGACCTAACCAAGCAAAAATGTGGTCTTATCAGGCGTTTGCTCATGGAGGTACGAATATGCTGTATTTCCGTTGGCGCGGAATGACAAGAGGAGCCGAGCAGTACTGCTATGGAGTTGTAGGTCACGATAATCATTATGGAAGACGCTACAAAGAAGTTCAGTCGTTATTTAGTGAAATCGTTCATTACGAACATGTACTGAAGTCTGATATTAAATCGGATATTGCCGTTTTATATGACTATGAAAATATATGGTCATGGCGCTTTCAGCAGCAAAGTGAAGGATTTGACTTTACGCAAGAGCTGCTTCGAGGATATACCCCGTTTTATAAGTTGAATACACCTATTGATGTTATTCCTGCTTCGAGAGATTTTTCAAGCTATAAAGTACTGGTTGTTCCGGCTTTGCAGATCATTGATGAAGAACTAGGTAAAAGATTTACTGAATTTACTGAAAACGGCGGCGTCATCATTTTTACGTTTAGAACCGGCATTAAAGACAAACAAAATAATATTCACTTTAAACAGACGCTGCCCGGATATGTAAAAGAAATAACGGGAATTGAAATTCAGGAAGTCGAAGCACTGTCTTCTACTCAAAAAGCAGCTATTAAAGGGGTAGGACCGTATGAAGGAGAGCAGTCAAGTGCGTCCGTCTGGAGAGACATTGTCACACCTGTAACAGCTGAAGTGCTGTATGAGTATGATGATCCATTTTATAGTCAAGCCGCTGTAACAAAAAATCAGTTTGGTCGCGGAACGGTTTATTATGTAGGCTGTGGAATTGAAGGGCAAACGTTTGAAAAAATTGCGCTTGATATTGTAAAACAGCAGCATATTGAGCATACGGAAAGTGAAGAGGGGATTGAAGTATATCCTCGCAAGCTTGGAGAGAAAAGTTATTACTTCCTTATGAACCATACGCCAGAAGTAAAAGTATTTAAAGATATTGTTCTGCAGCCTTACGAAAGTCGAGTTGTAGAAAACATGTAGTAGCAACAGGAGACTAGAATCTCATAAAGCAATGAGATTCTAGCCACTTATAATATGATATGAAAGCGTTTTATAGGAGAAGGGAGTTAGGGTATATGAGCATGGGGGTACAGTCAAAAGTTTCTCTGAAAACCGTACTATCATATGGAATGGGAAGCTTTGGAAACAATATTATTTATGCATTAACAAGTACATATTTAATGATTTTTTATACGGACAGCGTAGGATTAAATGCCGCAGCTGTAGGAACTTTATTTCTTATTGCTAGGATATGGGATGGGATTGCAGACATTATTATCGGAATGATTGTTGATAATACAGAAACGAGATTTGGTAAGTTTAGGCCTTATCTTTTAATAGGCGGATTTTTTGCAGCTGTTGCTACAGTCGCGTGTTTTATTAGTCCTGATCTTTCTCATACAGGAAAATTAATTTACGCTTATATCACCTATATCGCATGGGGAACAAGCTTTGCTATTATGGATATTCCCTACTGGTCGCTTTCAGCAACGATTACACAAGATGTAAAAGAACGAAATAAAGTAGTGGCGTTTCCTAGAACCATTGCAGCAGTAGGGTCTTTATTTGCTAGTTTATTAACTCTTCCACTAGCTCATTATTTTGGGAACTGGTTTATGCTGAGTCTTATTTATGCGTGTATCTTAATGATTACAATGATTATTACATTTTCAGGAGTAAAAGAAAACTATACCGTAAAAAGACAGGAAAAGCAGACGCCAAAAGCAGTTTGGAACTTATTTATTCAAAATAAACCGTTGCGTTATCTAATTTTCTCGATGCTTTTAGTTGAAACGATTTTAACAATTCGCACTACGTTTTCTATTTACTATTTTAAATACAATTTAAATGCAGAGAATATCGCGTCTCTTTATTTAACCTTATTTTTCACAGCACAAATTGTAGGAGCGATCGCGTCTCCTTTCATTTCAAATAAATTTGGAAAGAAACGCGCAGCAATAGGGGGAATTGCCCTAAATGCTGTAGCTACTCTTACAATGTTTGCAACCGGTTTTCACGTTATGCCGGTGATGATTTTAAGTTTTTTAGCTTCTTTCGGCGGTGGAGTTAGCAACATTGCTCAAACATCTATGCTCGCTGACTGTGTAGAATACGGCGAATGGAAAACAGGGAACCGAGCGGAAGGAATGGTGTTTTCTACGAATATTTTCAAAACAAAGGTTGCTTCAGCAGTGGGTGGAGCAGTAGGCGGGTACATCCTTTCAGCGGTAGGGTATGTGCCAAATCAAATTCAGTCACACAGCACACTCATTTGGATTGCTTTAATCTTTACGATCATTCCAGGCATCCTTTGCTTGTTATCACTTGTCCCACTCGTAAAATATGAGTTGACGGAAAAGAGATATTTAGAAATTTTACAAGATATGAAAAAGCGCTCAAGCCGCATAAAAGAAAAACCGGCTATGAAAGTGTCTAGCTAATTCAAATCAGCACAAGCATTGTACACAAAAACAACAAGAAAAAAAGACTGCATTTTCTCAGCTCCTCTTGCTATGATGTCAGGTAGACAGATATCAGTGTAAAGAGGAGTTTTGTTTATGTTTATTAATTTTTCAAAAGAAGACAAAGATAAAATGCTGAATGAAATTCAAACGTTTTTTTATAACGAACGAGATGAAGAAATCAGTGAATTTGCAGCGGAAAATGTATTAGAGTTTATTAAAGAACATATCGGTCCCCACTTTTATAACCAAGCAATTAAAGATGCAGAAGATATTATGAACCAAGTCATGCTTTCTGCAGAAGAAAATTTACATGCATTAAAAAAACCGATTGAAAAGTAGTTCAAAAAAGAAAATATGAAGTAGAACAAAAGCGCTTTATGTACAAAAACATACAGCGCTTTTGTTTGTCTATGAAACAAATTATTTGTTCGCATAAGTGATATATGATACATTCGTTTTAAGATAATATTAACGTTAACGTAAAGGTTATATTTGGAGTGTTTTAATTTAACTCGACGAGGGCATAACTTCAGCAAGCAGGGACATAATGAGGTAATTATAAGAGGAAAGAAGGGACTATACGTGAGCAACATTACGAAAGATCAGCTAACAAAATCTATTGTGAAAGCAAATGAAAATCGTTTAACAGATAATAGTGATTTTGATATCTATCAAGAGCTGGAAAATGTGCTTCAAGGGGTCGGCTTATCAGCAAAAGACAGCGGAGGAAGCATTACGTTTTACGGAGAAGATCCGGTTGTTCCTAGTACGCTGCGTCTTGCCTCAGCAGCAGCAATTGCACTAGTTGCTAAATCAGTAGCTGTCTCAAAAATTTGGAGAATACGCGGAGGAAAAGGTCAAGATATTCATATGGATTTACGAAAAGCGATCCGAAGATTATCACCTTTTTACGATAAAAAATGGGAAAAGCTTAATGGGTACGCACCAAGTAAAGCAAATGATCCATATAACCCATTAGGCTTTCGCTTTTATCAAACAAAAGATGACAAATGGGTGATGCCGCTGAATCCATATCCACGCTCTAAGCATGAAACGCTAAAGTTGTTAAATTGTATAGAAGACCCTGATGTAGTGGCAAAAGCAATTCGCGGTTGGAATGCAGAAGAATTAGAGAAAGCTGCAGCGGAGCGAGGAGTTATCATGCCTGTTGTGCGGACAATTGAAGAGTTTATGAATGAGTCCGTGTATGAAGAAATAGCGCAGCTTCCTTTAATTGAAATTGAAAAGATTGGAGAAAGTGAGCCGATTCCTTTTTCAAAGAATCCTAAAACGCCGCTAGATGGTGTTCGAGCATTAGGCCTTGGTCATGTTATTGCAGGAGCAGGATTTGGTAGAGCGCTCGCTTTACACGGTGCGGACGTGTTAAATATTTGGAAGCCAACGGACTGGGAGCATGATACGATTTACGCTACGTCTAATGTCGGTATGCGCTCTTCAACGCTGGATATTGGTGAAAAAGAAGGAAAAGAAAAAATGGTTGAACTTCTACAAGGAGCAGATATCTTTTTTGCGAACCGTCGATACGGATTCCTAGAGAGATACGGTCTAACCGCTGAAGAGTGTGCAAAATTAAAACCAGGAATCGTCCACTGCACCGTTAACCTGCATGGAACGCAAGGAGAGTGGGCAAAAAGAAATGGATTTGACCAAACAGCGGGAAGCGTAACGGGAGTCATGGCGTTAGAAGGATCGCCAGAAAATCCTAAGCTGCCTCCTATTGTAGTTGTCAATGATTATGCGGTTTCTTGGCTGCTTGAAGTCGGTGCTTTAATGGCACTGGAAAGAAGAGCAAAAGAAGGAGGCAGCTACCGCGTGCGTGTATCATTGGATCGCGTATCTTTATGGATTTTATCAATGGGCATCTATGACAAAGCGTACGTTCATCAAACAGCTGGTTCATCAGAAAAGCACGAGTACATTGCACCGGATCTCTTTACAGCCCAAACACCTTTAGGATTGTACCAAGGGCTTACAGAACAAATCGAAATGTCCGAAACTCCAGGGGAATATAAGACGGTTCTGGTTCCTCGAGGTTCTTCATGTCCAGAGTGGTTGTGATATCAAGAGGCTGAGACAAAAGTATTTTAGTTGAAGGAAAATCCGAACGATGAATCGAGATTCTTGATAAAGGATCTAACTCGTTCGGGTTTTTTCATGGTGATGGTGAACGTGGATTTTGTATCTTCTGTTGCTTCTAGCTGTTGATTGGAGGGCAAGGCGAAGACGCCCGCGGAAAGCAAAGCCCTGCACGGAAATCAATTCAATTCGCTCGCCTTTGGATTAAAATGATTTAGTTATGTCCAAACCTCATTATGAGAAGCACATTTAAAATGAAAAATAAGAAAAAATATTTGAATAATTATATGATTTCTTATATAATAGCGAAAAGGATGAGGAGTTGACTTGTAATGGAAAACTATACGTCCCGCAAAATGACACAAGAAGAAGTAAAAGTATCAGACGCTACAGCAGCTCAACTAGTGCTAAACAAATCTCTTCGTGACTTTAAAAAAGCACAGCTTTTACTGCAAATTGATCAGTCTTTAGAAAAAAGAGATAAAGAAACTTTTTTACGTTTAACTGAAGAGTTAAAAGAAGTTTGTTAAATAACCTACTAACATAAACAATCAGCCTTTGCTTCTAGTGAGCAAAGGCTTTTTATATGGAAAAAAACGGATAAATGTTTTGTTTTTTCTGAAAGCGGTAAAAGTATAGTATGGGTGATAAAGCAAAAATCAAGAAGTCTCTTACTTTATTATTTTTTGCTTTATCATCTAAAGCATCTAGATGACATCGCATCACGAAAGAACAAAAAGAGAGAGGGTTCTTTATATGTATAACAAAATTTTAGTCGCCTTTGACGGTTCGGCACCTTCTATTCGTGCTATTCAACATGCAAGTAAACTAGCTAAAAGCGTAAATGCTAATAAGCTGACAATTGTACATATTAAGGAAAGAATTCACTTGCAGCAGCCTGTTTTTAGCGTTGACTTAGACGCACTGATAGAAGAAGAAAACCGCGATATTTTATCTGAAGCTCATAATCATTTAACTCAATCAGGTATTCCATATGAGGCATACGGTTTAGAGGGCACCGCTTCAAAGAAAATTATCGAATACGCACATGGCAATCAACAAGACGTCATTGTAATAGGAAGTCAAGGAAAGGGCTTTGTGAAAGAGACATTTTTAGGAAGTGTAAGTCACGAAGTTGCTCAATCTGCAGAATGTCCTGTTATCATTGTTAAATAAAAAGAGACTGGGACAAAAATATTTTAGTTAAAGGAAAATCCGAACGATGAAGTGAGATTCTTGATGGAGAATCCAACTCGTTCGGATTTTTTGTGGATTTTATTGATATGGTGAACGTAGGTTTCCTGTATATAGGTGCTTCTAACTGTGGATTGGAGGGATTTCGTTATGTCTCCACTTTTTTTGCGTTTGGATTATGTAGTGCTGCGTGCTTAGTGAGCTCGAAATTTACGGTATGATAAACGTACTTTATACGCTAAGCTGTCAGATACCTGTGGTAAACTGTCAGAGAATAATAGTTATTCAATCATATATGCTTTATTCTGCACAGTTTCTTCAATTATTACTTTTATAATGAAAGCAAAGGATGTGAATAAATGAATCGAATTTCTATTAAGCTTGGACTCTTATTTTTAATGTTCATTTTACTAATTGAAGCGGCTCTCTTTTTTTACTTATATAGCGGTCTTGCCAACACACGAATTTCGGAGGAATTAGAGAGTTTGCGTTTAAGAGGAAATAGTCACCGGGAAGTATTAGAGAAGCATCATGATTCGGCTACGCTTAACCATGTTGCACTGATGGAATCTGAAGCAGAAACTGATGTTGTCATAACAGATAAAACAGGAAAAATTATCAGTTCGTCTAGGCCTTTAATTCAAGGTGCAAGAAAAGCAGTAGAGAAATGGAAAGGGAAGTCTCTTACATACAAAGGTGAAATTATGCAAGGCGACTGGAAAAGAAAACCTTATATCGCCACAGCATCACCTATTGAAAAAGGCCGTCAGCAGTTCGGAACGGTTTATATGTTCAAAAACACAAATGATATTCACGAAATGATTGCGAGGCTACAGCATCATTTTTACGTAGCGGGAGCTGTTTCCATTTTATTTTCGATTGTGACTATTTTTGCTCTGTCTAAATTTATAACCGCTCCTTTAATCAAGATGAAAAAAGCAACAGAGAAGCTGAGTCAAGGGGATTTGTCTGTAAAGCTTGGTGCTCATTCAAGAGATGAACTTGGACAATTGGGAATGTCCATTCAGTCGCTAGCAAATGAGCTGCAGCGGTTACGAAAAGAGAGAAATGAATTTTTAAGCAGCATTTCACATGAACTTCAGACTCCTTTGATGTATTTAAAGGGATATGCAGACGTTGCGAGAAGGCCTGCTAATACACCGCAAGAACGTGATAAATATCTTGCTATTGTGGAAGAAGAAGCGGAAAGAATTTCACAGTTAGTCAAAGATTTGTTTCAGCTGGCGCAGCTGGATCAGCACACGTTTTTTATTCAAAAACAAAAAGTAGAACTGGCTACGTATTTGCACACCATATGCGCGCATTTTCATTTAGCTTTAAAAGAAAAAGAGATGGAGCTTGACATAAGCTGCCCTCAAAGTCTTTACATTTCACTAGATCCTGAAAGATTTCAGCAAGTGATTATCAATTTACTTGATAACGCAATGAAATATTCAAAAGAAGGAACTAAAATTGAGGTAATTGTAAAAAAATCAGTTGAATCATTGACAATAACCCTTAAAGATCAAGGAATAGGCATTCCAGAACAAGATCTGCCTTACGTATTTGACAAGCTGTATCGAGTAGAAAAATCTCGCTCGAGAAAAAGCGGAGGATACGGATTAGGCTTATCAATTGTAAAAGAGATTGTAGAAGCTCATGGAGGAGAAATAACAATCATAAGCGAGAGGGGAAAAGGAACGGCTGTAGAGATTGCATTAAGAGAGGATGGATAGGATGGCCACTATTTTATTAGTAGATGATGAAGCAAGGATGCTGGATTTACTAGAGCTTTATCTGCTGCCAAACGGATTTACATGTATAAAATTTGAAAAAGGCACAGAAGCGCTGCGCTATCTTTATGAAGGTAACAAAGCAGATTTGATGTTATTAGATATTATGATGCCAAGCGAAGATGGGTGGGAGATTTGTCAAAAAGTAAGAAAAATGTCTGATCTACCGGTCATTATGCTCACAGCCCGCAGCCAAACGTTAGATGTAGTAAAAGGATTAAATATAGGAGCAGACGACTATATTACTAAACCGTTTAGCGAAGAAGAATTGGTTGCACGCATCGGCGCGGTTCTTAGACGTTCCTTAAAAGAAAAGAATGAAATCACCTATAAAGGCTTAGTATGGAGCAAGGAAGACCACGTATTACAATATAAAAATCATTACATTCAAGTGACCCCTAAAGAGTTTGAATTAGTGGGATTACTTCTTCAGCATTTAAATCGTGTGTTCAGCCGAGACGACTTGCTTGTGTTAGTGTGGGGATATGAGGCTGAGATTGGAGACCGTACTATTGACTCCCATGTGCGAAATGTTCGGGATAAGCTTAGAAAAGCGGGTTTTCCTGTAGACGAATACCTGCAAACCGTATGGGGAATAGGCTATAAGTGGGTTGATGTTAGTTGAAAATGATATGAGCATAGCTATCGGAATTGGTGGAAAGATAAAGTAAGCGACCTTTTCCCTTTACATAGGGTAGGGGGGTATAGTATGATGAAGTCATGAAGGGAGGATGTTAGATGGTCGAAGCGAATCACATGAACAGTGAAGAAAAATGTTGTATGATAAATAGTGAAAGAAAAAGTCACCATTCTCCAGAAGTGAAAAAAAATCTAACAAGCCGATTAAATCGAATTGAAGGACAAATTCGAGGAATTAAAGGATTAATCGAGAAAGATACGTATTGTGACGACGTGATTACTCAAATCGCAGCTGCGCAGTCTGCCTTAAATAGTGTAAGTAAAATTTTGCTTGAAGGTCACTTGAAGCATTGCATTGTAGAACGTGTGCAAGATGGTGATGAAGAAGTAGTAGATGAATTATTAACAACCATTAAACGATTAATGAAATAAAGGAGATGCTAGAAATGGAAAACGTAACATTATCAGTACAAGGAATGTCTTGCGGTCATTGCGTCAAAGCTGTTGAAGGCGGTGTAGGCGAACTTAATGGCGTTAAAAGCGTAGAAGTAAGCTTAGAAGATGCAAAAGTAACAGTTGCATTTGATCCAAGTCAAGTAACGGTCGAAGATATTAAAGAGGCTATTGATGACCAAGGTTATGACGTAGCATAAACAGCATCGCGTGCGAATACCTTCGCACGCTTGATTTAGGAGAAAAATATACCCCTTGTAGGTATATAATAGGAGGCGAAACGCGGTGAGTGACAAACAAAAAGAATCCACCTTGCAAATTACGGGTATGACATGTGCAGCGTGTTCAAATCGAATTGAAAAAGGATTAAAAAAAATAGAAGGTGTAAAAGAAGCAAACGTGAATTTGGCTTTAGAAAGATCTACTATCATATTTGATCCGTCTAAAACAAGTCCACAGGCCTTTGAAGAAAAAATCGAAAAGCTTGGATACGGAGTTGTAAATGAAAAAGCCGAATTTGCTATTACTGGTATGACGTGCGCCGCTTGTTCGACTCGTATTGAAAAAGGGTTAAACAAATTAGAAGGCGTGACAAAGGCAAGTGTTAACCTTGCTTTAGAAACGGCTTCTGTTGAATACAGCCCTTCTCAAATAGCTCCGCAAGATATAACGCAGCGAGTTGAAAAACTTGGATACGGAGCAAAGCTAAAGTCGGAAGAAAGAGAAGAAGAGCAAAGCTACCGAGAAAAAGAACTGAGTAAACAAAGAGGAAAGTTTTGGTTTTCGTTTATTTTAAGCGTACCGTTATTATGGGCAATGGTTAGTCATTTTACGTTTACGTCGTTTATTCCTTTACCTCATATGCTGATGAATCCATGGGTTCAGCTCGCTTTAGCTACGCCTGTTCAATTCGTGGTAGGGAAACAATTTTATGTAGGTGCATTTAAAGCTCTGCGTAACAAAAGTGCCAACATGGATGTTTTAGTAGCACTAGGCACAAGCGCAGCTTATTTCTATAGTTTATACTCTTCTCTTAAATCGCTTGGCTCATCTGTTCATACAGCTCAGCTTTACTATGAAACGAGCGCTATATTAATTACGCTGATTCTTTTAGGGAAATTATTTGAAGCCAATGCCAAAGGCCGTTCTTCAGAAGCGATTAAAAAGATGATGGGCTTACAGGCTAAAACGGCCGTTGTCATAAGAGACGGAGCGGAAGTTGAAATTCCAGTGGAAGAAGTCCAAAAAGGCGAAGTTATTTTTATTAAGCCTGGTGAAAAAGTGCCTGTAGACGGAGAGATTATTGAAGGGCAATCGGCCTTAGATGAGTCCATGCTGACAGGTGAAAGCGTACCGGTAGATAAAAACATTGGAGATAAAGTCATTGGGGCCACACTTAATAAAAATGGTTTTCTAAAAATAAAAGCTACAAACGTTGGCAGGGAGACGGCGCTTGCGCAAATTATTAAAGTAGTAGAAGAAGCGCAGGGTTCTAAAGCGCCTATTCAGCGATTAGCTGATTATATCTCAGGTATATTCGTGCCAATTGTAGTCGGAATTGCACTTCTTACTTTCTTTGTTTGGTATATTTGGATTGCGCCTGGCGAATTTGCACCGGCTTTAGAAAAGCTCATTGCCGTACTAGTGATTGCATGTCCATGCGCGTTAGGCTTAGCTACTCCAACTTCCATTATGGCGGGGTCGGGCCGCGCAGCAGAATTTGGTATTTTGTTTAAAGGCGGGGAGCATTTAGAAGCAACGCATAAAATCGATACGATTCTTTTAGATAAAACGGGAACTGTTACAAATGGAACTCCCGAGTTAACCGATGTACGTATTGCACAAGACTACGAAGAAAATGAGCTATTGCAGTTAGTTGCATCGGCTGAGCGTTTGTCGGAGCATCCTCTCGCTCAAGCACTCGTAGCAGGTATAAAAAATAAAGGTATAGAGATTCAAGATCCGTTATCTTTTGAAGCTATTCCAGGGTATGGAGTGAAAGCAACTGTACAAGAGCGAGAGCTGTTAGTGGGAACAAGAAAGCTTATGAACCAACATAAAGTGAATATTGATACAGCCTTAGAAGAAATGACAAATTTAGAACGAGAAGGAAAAACGGTTATGCTCGTTGCTCTTGACGGAAAATATGCCGGCATGCTTGCTGTTGCAGATACCATTAAAGTGACTTCTAAAGAAGCAGTTTCCAGGTTAAAAGAAATGGGTTTAGAAGTGATGATGATTACAGGTGATAATCGTCAAACAGCTCAGGCTATTGCGATGCAAGCGGGTATTGAGCACGTTATAGCAGAAGTGTTGCCAGAAGGCAAAGCAGAAGAAGTAAAAAAGCTTCAGCAGCAAGGTAAAAAAGTCGCAATGGTAGGAGACGGTATTAATGATGCTCCTGCACTTGCGTTAGCTGATATTGGAATGGCCATCGGAACAGGAACGGATGTAGCGATGGAAGCCGCTGATATTACGCTGATGCGAGGAGACTTGATGAGCATTGCAGATGCGATTGAAATGAGTAGAAAAACGATTTCTAATATTAAGCAAAATTTATTCTGGGCAATGGGCTACAACACGCTTGGTATTCCAATTGCAGCAGTTGGGCTGTTAGCCCCTTGGGTCGCTGGAGCCGCGATGGCCTTTAGTTCTGTATCGGTTGTATTAAATGCACTGCGATTGCAGAGAGTGAGGCTATAAGATATGAAAAAGTGGATCGTCTCAGCTATTTTGTACGTGCTCGCAGTCATAGCAGTATATGCTATGTGGGCAATATAAACTAAAAAATATTAGAGTCATCGAGTCATTCTCGGTGAAAGTGATCTAAAAGCAAAGCTGCTAAAGAATATTCTTTAGCAGCTTTGTTAGGTGCAAGGAATTTTTTTGATTCAATTCATACCCTTTAAGATGAAGGTCTTCTGGGTGTTTTTGCTGAGCAATTAGCACATCACGTCCATCATCCATAATCCAAATGAAATAATGACGGCTAGAACCATTTCCATAGGTAATGGTCATTTTGCAATCGATGCTCCCAGCAGATTCTTCATCTAAGAGAAGTTTCATATGCTGCGCTTTTTTAATACTGTTAGTGAATGCATTCATATCTTGTTCATCGATAAATGTTTTGAGCGTTTTCATTTTAATGGACGTTACTTCTATTTTTTGTACGCTAGATGAGAGAGTGGAGTGTGCGGAAGCAAAAGGGGCTCCAATCACCAAGCTAAACGCAAGTAACAGTGAGGACAGAGCAAAGCGTATTTTTAGCATGTTTCTTTCCTCCTTTTATTTTTATATTTTTTCCTTGTGGTAAGTGATTCATACGAGGGCCTTTTTTAGGCACAGGAATTATTCGTGCCCAATTACCTTCATCTTCACAAAATCTGCACAAATTCTGGCTACAATAAAGAAAAGAAGAAGAGTAGGCAAAGATAAGTTGTTTCTAATGATTAAATGATTTTTATTTTAAAGTTTATTATGTGGAAAAGAGGGACTGTTATGAAAAAACAGCTATTTATTCTTGGGGCATCTGTCATTATTGGACTAAGCGGATGCGGAAACGATTCTAGTCATGAAAAGCCTTCAGCTGACAAAAACGAATCCATGCACGATCACTCAGAGATGAATCACTCTAGTTCAGGAGAGGTTCCAAAAGGATTAAAAAAAGCAGAGAATCCAACATATAAAGTTGGAGATAAAGCCGTTATAAAAGCAGATCATATGAAAGGCATGAACGGGGCTGAAGCAACGATTGTTGGTGCTTACGACACTACGGCCTATACCGTTTCGTATACGCCAAAGACTGGCGGGAAAAAAGTAAAAAATCATAAGTGGGTTATTCAAGAAGAAATAAAAGGTGCGGGTAACGAGCAGTTAAAGCCAGGTAGCGAAGTAACGCTTGAAGCAGATCATATGAAAGGTATGAAAGGGGCAAAAGCAACGATTGATTCAGCCGAAAAAACAACGGTATACATGGTAGACTACGCACCGACTACAGGCGGAGAGAAAGTAAAAAATCACAAGTGGGTAACCGAAAGTGAACTTTCAGCCAAATAGACTGTTAGCGAAAAAAGAGGCTGGTACAAAAGTATTTTAGGTGAAGGAAGATCCGAACGATGAATCGAGATTCTTGATTGAGAATCTCGATTCATCGTTTGGATTTTTTCGTTGTTATGGTGAATGTAGGTCGTTGCTTCTAGCTGTAGTTTGGATTGATTTAGTTATGACTTAATCTCTTTTTGTTTACTTCTTGTTTTATGTTTTATCATGAGGGATTTCTTGCATGATGGATGAAGAAAACGTATGTTTCTTTCAAAAGAAGTTGTGGTATTAAGTAGAATGCTACGGTAATAAAACGAACAAACTACTGATGAAAGGAGCTAGCTATGAGTGAACATACAGTAAAGCGAACAGGACGCACACGATGGTTCATTTCATCTTTGTTAAGCAGTATGATTATTTTAAATTATTTTGATCGTGTAGCGGTGTCAGTGGCCGCTCCTGCAATACAAGATGCATTTCACTTAACGGGAACAGAGCTCGGAATTGTCTTTTCTATTTATACGTATTCTTATACGATCATGCAAATACCTGCCGGAAGCTTGCTTGATCGGTTCGGAGTAGCATGGGTAACAAGAGTGGGTATGGTGATTTGGAGTTTATTAACGATGTCGATGGCATTTTTGCAAGGAAAACTTCTTCTCTATATCGTGCGATTTTTAATAGGAATAATGAGTGCTTCAGCTTTTCCAGCAGCGTCAAAAGCTACATCTCTATGGTTTCCTCCAAACGAAAGAAGCTTGCCAAATTCTTTGTTTGATTCAGCAGCCAAATTTTCAAATGTACTTGGCGCGCCTCTTGTAGCATTTCTCATCACTAAATTTGATTGGCGCACAGCATTTTTATCCATTGGAATTATAAACGTGCTGTTTACGCTGCTGTTTTGGTTTTATTACGAAAAACCAGAAAAGCATAGACGCATATCAGATGATGAGCTGAAGTATATTCAAGAAAATAATTTAAATGCGAACGATGAACAAACATCAAAATTTTTACATACCTTAAAAGTATTATTTACGAATCGAAAAGTTTGGGGGCTAATGATTGGGTTTACAGGCTATGGATATACGTTTAATTTACTGTTAACGTGGCTGCCAACTTTTTTAAAAGAAAAATACGGTATGGATATCATGTCATCGGGTCTGCTTACGGCAGTCCCTTGGCTAATTGCTACATTTGCTGGCATTTTAGTTGGCGGTTGGCTTGTTGATTACCTCATAAAAAAAGGATATAACAGTCAAAAAGTATATCGCACGATCATTGTTGTAGGATTATGCTTAGGGTTTGTTTTTTTAGGTTCTATTTTCACCAATAGTGTTGTAGTAGCGATGATTTGTATCTCGATTGGACTGGCAGGTATATCTGCAACGGCACCAATCGGCTGGTCAATTTCTGCTGAAATTGCGCCTGCAGGCTCCATTTCTCTTCTCAGTTCTATTGTTAATTTAGCTAATAATTTGTTTGGTGGAATTATAGCTACAGCTTTAACGGGATATCTTTTGGATAAAACCGGTTCTTTTAATCTAAGCTTTATTGTAGCGGGAATTGTATTGTTGCTAGGCTTAATTTTTTATATTTATGTGTTGGGAGATATTAAACAAATTAAAATTCCAAAAAACCAACGTACGAAGTAAAACCCCATGACTCGCTATGGGGTTTTACTTTTGATTATAAATAACGACCTTGCTCATGCACTTAGTGATGTGAAAAGTCTAGTCTTCTGATCTGACGCTATTAAAAGGAGAAACAAGATGAATTTGTTTATTTGAAACATGTGCTAGGGGCTTGTTTTAAAATAGCATTGTTGGTATAGCATGTTCTTAAAAAGGTTAAGATGGTTTTTATGAAG
This sequence comes from Priestia sp. YIM B13486, assembly GCF_042787865.1. Lineage (NCBI taxonomy): Bacteria > Bacillati > Bacillota > Bacilli > Caryophanales > Bacillaceae > Priestia > Priestia sp. YIM B13486. The sequence goes on from NZ_JBHZOZ010000002.1 coordinate 140,480, forward strand.
AAATTCTGTGTCTATTTTTGTGATTTCAGCAGAAGTAGATATGAACCGCACTATAAAAAATAGAAAGGCAGAGGAACATGAATCATAAAGAAAGTGAAAACAATACTGAGTTAAATCAAAGTCATTTGTTAAAGGAGCCTCAACGTATAGAATTATCTAAGTATCAAATTTTAAAAGCACTGATACCTGTTATTATACTGGGGATTGTCGTTTTAGTTGCCGTATTACAAAATGATGGTCTTCTTAATTGGATTTAGGCATGTAAAAGGGGTCTGTAACGTACAAACAGACATCGCAATCAGTAGAAATAATGGATTGCAACTTAGGCATGCAACAAAAAAACTGCATAGAGTGTAATTCAAATCGCTTGGATACAGTAGAGGGAAAGAGGGAGATATATGCCAAGAGTAACCGTTTTAGGATACGGAAGTTTTGAAGTGGCAAAAGGAAAAAAGCTTGTCTTGGCACTTGAAGACAACGGTATAAATATTCTTCATCGGTGCGGCGGGAAAGCCAAATGCACGACTTGCAGGGTAGAAGTGCTCGAAGGTGAATATTGTGATTTAACACACGCGGAGAAAAATGCATACTCAGAAAGTTCAATTGAAGATCATTTGCGCTTATCGTGCCAAATTCGTGTAAATGAAGATGTCACCGTTCGGCCAATACTAACGGTAGAAAGCTCAGGACGAGAAGCAGGACCTCGACCCGCAGAGTAGTCATGTAATTGCAAAAAGCAGCGTGTGGAATGTTTACATGCTGCTTTTTGTATGTTTACTTAAAAAAATAACAAGAACAGCTACGGGGAGTAGCAGCTGTTCTTGTTCAAGTAAAATACCTACGGAATGATTCCTTTAAATTTTAGCATTCTGTAAGGCGGGCAGTAAATCACTCAAAAGAGTGATTATAAAGGCTTTTTTCGAACGGTTATCTGCAAATAGATTTAATTGGATTCTTCAATCACATCTCCACTTTTGTAAATATGATACCAGCCTATGGTACCTGATCCCCCTTGATCCATCCAGTCTTTATTTTTTGCTACGAATCTATAGTAAGCTTTATCGTTGTTATCTTTCCGTAAGCGGTCGTCTGTACTGAAGACAATGTTGTCACCTAGTTCTTTTTTACCGAATGCAATAGCCGTGCTGACAGGAAATTGCTTTCTTTCTACCTTGTTCTCATCTAAAGCTGCCCATGTTAAGGGGCCAACAATACCATCTGGAGACAAGCTGTGATCGGTTTGAAATTCTTTTACTGCATTTTGTGTTTGCGTACCGAAAATTCCATCAACTGATGTGTTATACTTCACATCTTTTAAGCTTTGCTGTAAGTCCTTTACGTAGCTAGAGTGAGAACCTTTACGAAGCGTAGGCCTTGTTTCTGCTTTAGTTTCAATTTTTTGTGAGTAGGTATCTTTAGCAGCTGCTTCAGTAGTTGGAGTGCTGAATGCTACGCATGTTGTTACAAGGGTGAGAGTAGAAAGCATGACAAGTGTTTTTTTCGTTAACATGAAATAACCTCCTTGTTTTTAGCAACTATTTGTCGCTTTTCATGAGTTTTATAACTAATCAGTAGCTATAAAGTCAATTTATTATAGCGCAGACAGTTTTCTATTTGTTTTTATATTCCTATGATTATATAAGATAGTCATAAAAAACTAGTGAAGTAGATAAATCGTTCTATGTTTTCACTATAATTTCACTTTTCTCTGATACAGTACGGAATGAAAAATAGCAGGTGGAGTGTCTTGCATGATCATAGTGTGTTTTGCTGTATAGCACCCATAATAAATAAACGAATGAAGAGACTGCAAAGTGTCTTAGATCTCTTTGCAGTCTCTTCATGTTCAAGAGCTCTGCGTTCAAATAATAACTAGAAAGGAATTATGTGATGTCACCTCTGTATTCCCAGCATATAAGGAATCTTTTTTCGAAGCAAAAGTTTAATAAATTATCGCGTAAACAAATCTTTCTCTATATACTAGGAATTTGCTGTTTGTGTATAGCGCTAATAGTAACAAACCACAATTATTCGCTTTATAAAAAACCGATAGCGGAGGTAGTGAAGACGAATGTTGTAGAACAAAATAAATCTACTGATTTAAATCACAACAAAGATACCGTATATTCTCAAAAAATTGTTGCTAAAATCATGAACGGAAAATACAAAGGGAAGCTTATTCATTTAGAGAATACGTACTCATACTCAGGTGCTTATGATCAAAAGTACACTGTCGGAACAGATCTTTTTGTCTCCTTAGAAAAGAATTCACAGCATGCTTTAAGCGGCACGATTGAAGGAGTGAAGCGGGACACGCAGGTTACCGCTGTCGCGGGTTTATTTATATTAATTTTGCTGGCGATTGGAAAAAAACAAGGTTTTTATTCAATCATTAGCTTATTTATTAATATTGTACTTTTAATCGGGGCTCTCAATGTATATTTAGCACTAGGGAATGTGAGCTTGCTAGCTGTATGTATTGTTGCGGTCGTTCTTTTTACAGTTATTTCTTTATTATTAGTAAGCGGTAATCAAGAAAAAACGCATGTAGCAATTATTTCAACTTTAATAGGTACGTTTGTTTCTCTATTAATTGCGTACATCGTCATGCAGCTAACAGATTCGAACGGTCTTCATTATGAAGGAATGGAGTTTGTGACGATTCCTCCTCAAAAAATATTTATGAGTGAGGTACTAATAGGATCATTAGGAGCTGTGATGGATGTAGCTATTACCATTACTTCTTCTGTTTATGAACTATATGAAAAGAATAAAGAGATAGCGCACAAAGACTTACTGAAATCGGGCAAGGAAATTGGCGGAGACATTATGGGAGCCATGACGAATATTTTATTTTTTTCATATATAAGTGGAACAATTCCAATGGTCCTTCTTTATTTAAAAAACGGTTCTCCTTTAGGATACACGTTTTCAATGAATTTCTCGTTAGAGTTAATCCGTGCTCTTACTGGCAGCATTGGCATTGTGCTAGCGATTCCAATTACACTCTATCTTTCGATTCTTTTTATTTTTAGGAAGGGGAACAGAAAGTGAACGTTTTACTGTTGCTTGCTCTTATTTTATTTATTTTGATGAGTATGGTGGGCGGAAAAAAAGGAATTAGATCTTTCCTTGCTTTGTTCTTGAATTTTGGCGTTATTTTTCTAACCATTCTCTTTATGCTGTCTATAAAAAATACGATTATTGTTACGTTGATCGCTTGTACAATCATTAGCTGTATTAATTTATTTTATATTAATAAATTCAATCATAAAACGCTTGCTGCGTTTGTTTCAACGATTATTACCTTAGCCGTTTTAGTACTCTTTATTTTTATCATTGAACATCATGCCATGATTCAAGGGTTTGGAGAAGAACAAGAAGAAGAAATTAACGCTTTTTCACTTTACGTTGGAATTGACTTTGCTAAAATAGCCATTTGTACAATTATTATGGGAGCCATAGGAGCGATCATTGATATTTCGCTATCTATTTCATCTTCTATGAATGAATTATTTGTTCATGACCCGTCCGTAACTAAAAAAAATCTCTTCAATTCAGGACTGAAAATTGGAAGAGATATTTTAGGCACTACAACCAATACACTGTATTTTGCATTTGTAGGGGGATATTTGACTTTAATTATATGGTTTAAGAGATTGTCGTATTCGTTTGGAGATATTATCAATTCAAAAACCTTTTGTGCAGAAGTCATTTCTATCTTAAGCGGAGGCATTGGTGTAGCCATTATTATTCCAATTACTTCGTGGATTAGTGCCTCTATTTTTTTACAAAAAAGAGAAAAAGCGAACCATATGTACAAATAAAAAAAGAAAAAATTTAAGAAAATGCCCATCCAACTGGTAGTCAGTAATATTTGGATGGGCATTCACATTATTGGTGGAATGTTGAAAAGAAACTTAATGTAGGCTGGAAGTTATAGTTGAACGAAGGATTATTCTCTATTTTTCTTACTGATAGATAATACGAAAAGGCCAGGAAGCAGAATTTACAGGAGAAGCAGCTTTTACAAGGACGGTCTCACCGTTTGCTGGAAGCAGATTTTTAAACACATAAATTCTACGCTCACCTCTTGGAGATCCAGGTCCTCTGGAGGTTTTTTGGTGTATAATATTTCGTTCATTTTTTGGATCGAGTACCCAATGTGCGTACCAAATCTGCCGTAAAAATTGTCTATTTGTACTTTGCGAACGTTCATCAAATATACAGTGATTCACTTGGCCTGTCCAATATAGATATCGCCCATTTCCTATATGCCATTCATCTCCTATCCGATATCTGATTCCTACACATTCACCAGGATAGATAATATCAGGGATATTATAATGATTCTCTCTTTGACAGCTAGGGTCACTATATTGTGTATAAGGCGTAACTTCTACTTTTTCTAACTGATTTTTTCTAAAATACAAATACTGCTGCGTGACTTGGCCTGTCGTTCGGTTTACGGCTCGGTGGCTAAGAAGAATACCATTATAAGTCTGTAACTTTGTGTTATCGATGCTTCTTGTAACCGTTAAGGTACCAGCATTTGAGCTTATGACGCCGACTACTAATCTTCCATTATGAACACAGTACCCGTTTCTGCAAGAGGCACCGGCATTAGCTCGATATAGAACTCCTACGCATGTCCCACTATTAATTAAAGTCAATTATATTCACCTCGCATTCCAACTTGTTTTATAGAAACAGCTTTCGAAAGTGCTCTTCGGTTGAAACTCTTTCTATAGATCATCCGGGCCGTATCGATAGGAAGGCTGTGTTTGAATAAAGTAGCCATTTCGTACTTGAGCCACCCAGTTTTGAAATATTTCTCTCCATTCAACACGGTTAAAAAACTCATCAAGCGGTTTTGTAGAATCTCATTCAATAATAAAGAAAGGAACTACTGATGGATTCCAAACGCCTATACTATTGACACCTGATTCTTTGATAAGAAGTAAAGGCAGGCCTCGTTGGTAACCCATGCTTGGCTCTATTTGTAAAAACGGAGCACCTTCCCATGATGGTGGCGGAGGTGTACCGCCGGGAATATTCGTCATGGTATAATTGGCAAAGACTTGCTGCATATTCACCGCGATCAACCCATAGCTAGAGAGTATCATTCGGCGAACGCTTGTTATTGTTTTATTAGGATATTGCTCTGTATCAGGCAGTGTACGAGGGAAAAGAAGAGCACGTTCAATTTCATCAATTAAACGATTAAGAAATCTTGTTTGAGTAGTATTAAGCATAGAAGGGTGGCTGAGGAATACAGGGATTTTAAAAGCTCTGTCGGCTGTATTTTTCAAAGGAATTTTAGGGGAAGCAGAGGGCGATACTTTATTGTCTCTAAGAGAGTAAGGCTTGTCTACATAATATTTACCATCTTGAGGGTTATAATAGGAATAATGTTTTTTTATCATAATCATCTTTTCTTATTTTTCTCTATATTTTATGCGGATCGACAAAATAAGTATGTATGTTTGTCCAAGGACATTAGGAGCATTTTTACGAGAAAATATACCTATAGTATTATGTGCTAGATTTTGTTTAGATTAGTAGGGGAAAAATAACTTCTTTAAATCCTTAGACAACTACTAAATCACTTTTAGTTTACTAAAAAATTGTAAAGCATTTAGAAATCAATTATAGTAATGAGCATTAATACATAAGCACATTATTATCTATCAACTGAAAGGGAGTAGGAGGTATTCATTAATGAGCACAAAATCTATAGATAGTATTGAAAAAGCAGCCCAAATCTTAAAATTATTGGGAGATAAAACAAGGCTTTCGATGGTTAAATTAATAGAGAACAATGAATGCTGTGTTTGTGAGTTCGTAGATATCTATCAAGCTAGCCAACCTTCAATTAGTCAGCATTTACGAAAATTAAGAGATGCTGAACTTGTGAAGGAAAGAAGAAAAGGGCAATGGGTTTTTTATTCTCTTAATAAAGAAAGCCAGTACTATGAGTTTGTTCTGGGCATACTTGAATCTGTACCAAGTCAGGACGAACGTTTAAAAGAGCTGGAAAAACAAGGACTGCGTATTAGTTGTTGTGAATAATTGGAGGTTTAAAAAGTGGCATCAGTTGTACTAGCATCATTGATTTTTTTAGTAACATTAATTTTTGTCATTTGGCAGCCGAAAAATTTATCAATCGGCTGGTCGGCTTGCGGGGGAGCTATGATTGCTTTACTGGCAGGCGTTGTTGATTTTCAAGACGTTCTTGAGGTAACCAGCATTGTGTGGAATGCGACTCTTACGTTTATTGCTATTATTATTATTTCTTTAATTTTAGATGAAATTGGTTTCTTTGAATGGGCAGCGCTTCATATGGCTAGAGCTGCAGGAGGGAACGGCGTGCGTATGTTTGTGTACGTGTCTCTTCTTGGAGCCGTTGTAGCAGCGCTATTTGCTAATGACGGAGCAGCGTTGATTTTAACACCCATTGTACTAGCCATGGTTCGGGCATTAAAGTTCGACGATAAAATGGTTTTTCCGTTTATTATCGCAAGTGGATTTATTGCAGATACAACGTCGCTGCCCCTTGTTGTTAGTAACTTAGTAAATATCGTATCAGCCGACTTCTTCGGTATTAGCTTTTCTGAATTTGCATCACGCATGATTGTTCCAGATTTGGTTTCTCTGTTTGCAAGTATTATGGTCTTATATCTGTATTTCCGCAAAAGAATTCCTAAGAAATACAATGTAGCAGATTTACAGAAGCCAGTGGATGCCATCAAAGATGAAAAGATGTTTCGATTATCTGGAATTGTCTTAGTTTTGTTAGTGCTAGGCTATTTAATTGGAGAATTCTTTAGCGTCCCTGTTTCGATTATTGCAGGTATTATTGCTATTCTGTTTTTGATGATGGCTAAAAAAAGCCGAGCGGTTCATACAAAAAAAGTGTTACGGGGAGCTCCATGGGCGATTGTCTTTTTCTCTATCGGCATGTATGTTGTTGTATACGGCTTGCGTAATGCTGGTTTAACAGAAATTCTGGCTGACGTGATCCAAGCAACGGCTAGTCATGGACTGTTTGCAGCAACAATTGGCATGGGATTCACTGCGGCTATTCTTTCATCGATTATGAACAATATGCCAACCGTTATGATTGATGCACTAGCAATCGATGCAACACACGCGGCTGGAACAATCAAGGCAGCGTTGATTTATGCAAACGTTATTGGATCGGATTTAGGTCCGAAAATTACCCCGATTGGTTCTTTAGCGACGCTTTTATGGCTTCATGTTCTTTCAACAAAAGGCGTGAAAATTTCATGGGGAACGTATCTTAAAACGGGTATTATCTTAACGATTCCGACATTGTTTATTACGCTTGTTGGTTTGTATGTTTGGTTATTGATTATTTCATAACACGTCCAGATTTGTTTTAGTCGATATGATAATGGCTGTTGCCAGAAAAATTCAGATATGTATCAAAGCTGTAGAAAATGATCTACAGCTTTTTTATTGAAAAGCTATAACGGACAGCGACGCGTTTTTAAAATGAGATAGGTATCTCTCATCTAAACTACTTTTCTCCTCATTCATACTCCAACAGCTCTTTCTATGATAAAATAATAAAACTGACTAAGTTTCACATGGAAATTTGAAATGTAAGGTGATTAAATACATGAAGTTAATTATTGCAGAAAAGCCGGATCAAGGATTGACTCTAGCTTCACAGTTTAAGCCGAAGCGTCACGACGGCTATTTAGAGATTCCACCGAATGAAGTGTTTACAGACGGAGCGTATGTGACGTGGGCAGTGGGGCATTTATGTCAGCTTGTAAGTCCGGAAGATTATAAGCCGGAGTGGAAAAAGTGGTCAATTGACACGCTGCCGATGATTCCAGACCGCTTTCAATATGAAGTGACGCGCTCAAAAGCTAAGCAGTTTCAAGTGGTAAAAAAACTGCTTAAAAAGCCGACGGTCACAGAAATTATTCATGCGGGAGATGCGGGGCGTGAAGGAGAATTGATTGTTCGTAATATCATTCAGCTTTCAGGTGTGCATAAGCCGATGAAGCGATTGTGGATTTCTTCTTTAACGCCAAAGGCCATTTATGATGGGTTTCAACAGTTAAAAGACGAAAGCGATACGCGTAACCTTTATTATGAAGCATATACAAGAGCATGTGCGGATTGGGTCGTTGGGATGAATGCTTCACGGGTGTATAGCATTTTGTTAAAAAAGCATGGTATGTCAGATGTTTTTTCGGCAGGGCGCGTGCAGACGCCAACTCTTGCTTTGATCGTGAAGCGTGAAAAAGAAATTGATAACTTTAAATCAGAGCCTTTTTGGGAAGTGCTTGCTAAGTTTGATATTGAAGGAAAGAAGTATGAAGGCAAATGGCATCAAGACGGAGAATCGCGTCTTAAAGAAAAAGAAATGGCCTATAAAATTGCTCAGTTTTGCGAAGGAAAAGACGCGGAAGTTCATGAACTCGTAACGGAGCGAAAAGAGTTCCAGCCGCCTTTATTATTTAACCTATCATCACTTCAAGCAACCGCCAATAAAGCGTTTAAGTTTTCTCCTAAAAAGACGCTTGATGTGCTGCAAGGGCTGTATCAGAAAGGAATTGTTTCTTATCCAAGATCAGACTCAAACTATGTAACAGAAGGAGAAGCGGAAACGTTTCCTGAGATTTTAGAAAAACTGAGTGCTTTTTCTGAATACGAACATTTATTTCCGCTTCCTTACTCTTCAGTCCTGGGAAATAAACGCTATGTAAATGCAAAAAAAGTGAGCGATCACTATGCGATTATTCCAACGGAACAAGTGAAGGACCCCAGCAAACTGTCAGGAGACGAACAGAAAATTTACGACCTAGTCGTAAGACGTCTAATTGCGGCACACTATGAAAAAGCGATTTTCGACTATACAACGATTACGACACTCGTGGAAAAGCGAGCAGCTTTTATTTCAAAAGGAAAGCAGCAAATTCAAGAAGGCTGGCGCAAAGTAATTTTTCAAAACGAGAAAGACGACGACGTTATTCTTCCGAATGTCCAAGAAGGGGAAGAAGGAAAAGTTGTTAAAGTAGACGTAAAAGAAGGTAAAACACAGCCTCCAAAACGCTACACGGAAGGTCAGTTGATTACGCTGATGAAGACAGCGGGTAAGCATTTGGATAATGATGAGCTGGAGAAAATTTTAGCAAAGTCAGAAGGGTTAGGGACTGAAGCTACGCGTGCGGGAATCATTACAATGCTTAAAGACCGTAAATATATTGATGTGAAAAAAAACCAAGTGTTTGCGACTGATAAAGGAAAGGTATTGATTGACGCGATTGGCGATAAAATTTTAGCTTCACCAGAAATGACGGCTAAGTGGGAGCAGCGTTTAGCTGAAATTGGAGAAGGAGCAGCATCGGCCGCTGCTTTTATGGAACAAACAAAAAAGCTGTCAGCTAAAATTATCGAAGACGCTGTCGAAGCAGAAAGTAAGTGGAACTTCAGCGGATACGACACTGAATCCATTCAGCGAAAAGGAAAAGGAAAAGGTAAAAGCTTCTCTTCTAAATCGTTTGGTTCGTGTAAGCTTTGCGACGGAAAAGTAGTCGATAAAGGTTCATTTTACGGATGCTCAAACTATGCAAAAACCAAATGCACGTTTACCGTATCGAAAAAGATTTTAGGTAAAACAGTCACCCAAGCTAATTTAAAAAAACTGTTAAGTGAAGGACAGACAGATTTGATTGAAGGCTTTAAAAAAGGCGATAAAACCTTTAATGCCAAGTTAGAATGGAAAGAAAATAAAGTGCAGTTTTTATTTGAAAAATAGAGGGATAAAAAGCGTTTGCTAAAGAGCAGGCGCTTTTTACATGCGAAGAAACAGGATTTCTCCAGCTTTTCTAGAAGTTCTTACATAGCTTATTTATCTAAAGGATGAGATTGATGAAACGAATGAGTAAAGGGATGATTCCGTTTTGGGATTATATTGGCATTGAAGAAACGCTGCTTGAAAAAGGATATGCGGAGTTAAAAATCACGATTCAGCCGCAGCTTCTGCAAGGAAGAGGAACGGTTCATGGAGGCGTTATTGCTACGCTTATCGACGCGGCGGTTGGTTCAGCTGTGCGGTCTTCTCTTTCTGAGGAGGAAAGTGCCAGTACAGTTGAATTAAAAGTAAATTACACAAGGCCGGGTATAGGTGATTATTTAGTTGCTAAATCCACACTGTCTCATCGCGGCAAAACGCTTGCTGTTGGAGAAGTGAAAATTGAAGACAGCAGCGGCAAGCTTGTTGCGCTTGGCAGTGCAACATATATGATTTTTTCAGCAGAAAAAGCTTAGGATTTTAAGCTTTTTCTGCTGAATGCAGCTGCTGGCTAATGAATGAAATAATTGTTTCATAGTAAGCTTTGGGATGAGGAGCAAATTCACTTTTGTGTGCTGTACGGTGAATGGGCTCTTTTTTATTTGTTATCCCTTCAATGATCAGTTCTGTTTGATTTCCAAGCCACAGTTCGCAAAAGTGAGAAAACGGCGCTTTTACAAGCCCTGATACTTCTTCTTGCTGCAACGTAAAAGCAGTGAGCGGATGAGAGCTGTAATATAAAAATATGTGTGCGAATTCTTTGTCAATATAGTGCGGCTGAGATACTTCATATTTAAATACATCTAAAGGAAGCAATTCATCAAATGAAATGTTGACGCCGAGCTCTTCGTGAATTTCTCTTACACCGTCCACAGCGGTTTCTGTATGAAGCAAATGTCCGGCAGCTGTAATATCGAGCGCACCCGGATAATCTTGTTTTTGTTCGCTGCGAATTTGAAAATAAATATAGTCTATATCATTTTCACGGCTGACAAACCAGCAGTGAAACGCTTCGTGCCAATAGCCTTTTTCGTGCACTTTTTTGCGAGACGCTGTTCCTATGCGCTCCTGTTGATCGTTAAATACCATTAACATTTCATCGTTCATGATAAGTTCCCCATTTCTTTCCGACTTCTTTCTACTCTAACCCGTCGTGAAGTTGATGTAAATAATGGAAGGTGAAAAAACGTGTTCATACATAAAAATAAGTACAAGATAAAGGATACATCAATTTTAGTAAAGAAGGTGCATGCGTTGAATCATTGGATGGAAGTAGTACTTCGTTCAGTGCTGATTTTACTTGGCTTGTTTTTTATTACAAAGCTGTTGGGGAAAAAACAGTTATCCAAACTTTCTTTTTTTGAATATATCGTTGGCATTACAATTGGAGATATTGCAGGAACAATTTCAATGGATGTAGATTTACAGGCAAGTCACGGGGGAGTCGCGATTTTAGTGTGGGCATCCTTTCTTATTTTTGTATCAAACGTATCGTTAAAAAGTATAAGCTTTCGAAAAGCGGTGGAAGGGACGACAACGATCCTCATTAAAGAAGGAAAAATTCTTGAGGGAAATGTAAAAAAAGAAAAATATACAGTAGATGAGCTCATGGAGCAGCTTCGGAAAAAAGACATCTTTTACGTGGAAGACGTAGCTTTTGCTATGCTCGAAACCAACGGGGAATTAAGCGTGCTGTTAAAAAAAGAAAAGCAAAACGTTACGAGAGAAGATTTATTAATAAAAGGAGAGGCGACACGATTACCTCAAACGATTATCATGGACGGAAATATAATGAAAGAAGCGGTTCATGAGCTAGGATATAGCGTAGCGTGGGTTAAAGAACAGCTCAAAAAGAAAGATGCTGCAGTCGATAAGGTATTTTTAGGCCAAGCAGACTCAGCAGGTCATCTGTATCTTGATTATTATGAAGACTAAGGCTGAGAGAAAAGTATTTTAGCCCAAGTGAAAAACGAACCATTAATCAACATGTCTGATTAGTGGTTCGTTTTTTTGTGATTGTGAACATAGTATTATCTGTTTCGTTCCTTCTAGCAGTTGATTGGAGGGCAAGCCGAAGACTCCTGCGGAAAGCGAAGCCTTGCACGGAAATCAACTGCGGTGTAATAAGCAGTCCAGCTCATGTATCTCATTGATTTGTCTTTAGGTTGGATTCATTTAGTTATGTCTCAACCTCAGCGAGGATCTACTTCTTGCCCAGATTTTATGTCGATTACTTTAAGGTTATTTTGAGGTGCTTTAATATCTTTGCTTGCAGGCGCTGCTTTTTTATTTTCCACCCAGTCTACTAACAAATCAAAAGATTGATGAGCATATGGAAGCAGAGGCTGAAGCTCTTGATTTGGATCCGTTTGTTTATTCCATACTAAGCTGTCAACGTGATTTCCGTTTTTAACGGTATAGAGACGATGAAGGTTTGCCTTGCCAGCTTTTTTAACGAGTTTTTCATAGCCTTCCGCGTGAATAGACGGGAAGATAAGTGAATCGAGAGAGCCAGCCATACTGATAAGAGGTACATCGATATCGCCCGTATTTTCTACTTTTGCTACATTTTCTTTTACGCTTTTTGGACGGGTTTGATAGCGATAATTTTCAAAGATATAATCCCATGAGCGATCACGTAGACCTGCTGAAGTAAAGTTTAAATAGTTGTGCCAGTTTGTTCTTCCTGGAGCAGTTGGATCAAAGTGATCACGGTAAATGTTTAATGTGACCGCCCAGTACACTTGATCATGATAATTCCACAATTTTTCTGATCCTTTCGGAAGACCTGCTTTGTACATTTGTTTCATGGCTTTTTTCTGTTCTTTTCCCGTTCCGTACAGCGCTTCTTCTGCGTTGTTGACAACAGGTGTTAGTGAGCTAATTAAATTTGGCGCTTTTGCACTCCATAATACGCCTTCCCAATCGACGCCTCCATCAAATAAACGAGGCTCTTTTGTTTGTTTTGGATCATCGTGTTCAAGTGCGTATCTGACGACGTATCCACCGTTTGAAATGCCAATTGCATACGTTGGTACTTTATGATCGTTTCGAATCAAATCGCTTGCAGGATTTTTTTGATTGGACGGGTTGATTAGCTTGTCTGAATAATGAGTAGTCAAGTATTGCTGGGCAGCTTTTGTCAGCTGACGATAGCGCATATTCCATTCTGCTACGCTGTCGTCATCGTTAGCGAGTGCATTTTTTACTTTAGCAAAAGGATCGTTAGGATCACTTTCTCCTTGTGTTCCTTTATCGGTGGCTGCAAACGCATAGCCTTTTTTAAGAACGTAATCGCTGAATAATAAATCGGTGGACGTTTCGTTGCGCGTGGCAGGAATGCCGGCTACTACAAGTTTTCCGTTCCAGTTATCAGGAACACGGATGACGAACTGAGCGTCTTCAAAAATGCCATTTACTTGGGTTCCTTTGACCGCAGCGGGCTGATTGATTCGATACCAGCCCGATCCATCTTCAGGTTTCCCCCAGTTATAAGGAGTAAGCCCAATATTGCCATAGAGCGTAGCCTGCTGATATTGAGCGGGGTTTTTAGTGGTGAGCCAATTTCCGTTCGCTCCGTCAAAATAGGTTTCTGCTGACTGATCAGCATTTGGGATTACATCTGTGTTGGTAGAAGCTTCAGCAAGAGATCCTGAAGCTGAAAAACAAAGAGCAGCAGAAAAAGTAAGCGCTATCATTTTTCGTTTCACATTTCTTCCTCCTCATAAAAATACTCATACCTTTTAAGTAAATTCCATAAAAAAGAAAAATGTCCTGTTTTAAAATTAGTTTGGAGGAAAGTTTTTTCATTTGTTTCTAAGCTGTTTTTGTCTAACAAACAGGTAAACTGCATCCAATTCTCTAGTTTCTTTTTAGGCTGCTTATATTATAATGAAACAAGGATTAAAAAAGACAGGGTAAAACAATCGATTAAATAAGTATAAAAGAGGGCAAGGGAGTAGGTCTATGAGCAGCTTTAACAGTCAGTTTTTGTATTCCGTTACAATCATTCTATTAGGATACATACTAAAACGAACAAACCTCCTTCAGCAAAAAGACGGGGAAGCTTTAGCCAGAATTATTTTTAATATTACAATGCCTTGCTTGATTATTGTCACATTCAGCAGTATTAAAATTGATGGATCGCTTATCTTACTATTAGTTATTGGGATTGTCTATGGCTTGCTGTTAGCTGCTGTAGGGGTTTTTGTTTTTCGAAAAGATGAGCGAAAAGTGAAAGGCATGCTGACGATGATGATTCCAGGATTTAATATTGGAATGTTTGCTTATCCACTAGTAGAAGGTATCTGGGGAAAAGAAGGACTTAAATACTTTGGTATGTTTGATGTCGGAAATGCCTTTGTTATTTTTGTTTTATGCTATGTGATTGGCAGCTACTACTCTGGGGATGATATTGACATTGAATTTAAAAAGATTTTATATAAAGTATTAAAATCAATGCCGCTTCTTACCTATGTAATCATTTGTCTTCTTGCGATTATAGGCATTCATTTACCATCATACGTATTAGACGTTTCAGGCATTATCTCGAAAGCGAATATGCCGCTTTCTCTTTTGCTTTTAGGCGTATACTTAAATTTTTCATTCCAAAAAAGCTATTTGAAAAAAATTATCATGTTTTTAAGCATCCGCTACGTGATTGGACTTGGCGTAGGGATTGCGCTGTTTTTCTTACTTCCATTTGAAGATATGTTTCGTTATACAATTTTAGTTTGTTTCATTCTACCAGTAGCGGGGTCAGTTTTACCTTACGCAGTAGAATTCAAATACGATCAAAAATTTGTCGGCACCGTGTCAAATATGACGATTCTGCTGAGCTTTTTACTGCTGTGGGGAATGACAAACATTTTAATGTAAATAACTGAGGACGCTCACACTTGTGAGCGTCCTTTTTGATGAAAAAAGGATATTCCCAAATAAACAGAGGTAAGCTAGGAGAAGAGAAAATCCATCATACATACAACCTGACGGGAGGAAAAAAAGTGGAGTCCTTAACTTTTGTTTTATTTGGCGCAACGGGTGATTTAGCAAAAAGAAAAATCTTTCCTGCTCTTTATAATTTATTTACAGACAAAAAGCTCCCTGATACTATTTCTATTATTGGATCGGGGTACGAGCAGATGTCTCATGAGGATTTTAAAGAGCGCGTAAAGCAATCTATAAACGATTTTTCGAGACGGAAAATGGAAAGTAACGAAGAAGATTTTTTGTCCCTGTTTCATTATCAAGCAGTAGACGCAAGCAAAATAGAAGATTACGAACAGCTGCTGAAACTTGTGAATGAGCAAGAAACAACTTATGGAAGTAAAGGAAATCGTTTGTTTTATTTGTCCGTAGCACCCGAATACTTCGATGTAATTGCTCTGCATATAAAAAAAAGCGGCTTGGATCAAACCAGCGGCTGGAAGCGTCTTATGATTGAAAAGCCGTTTGGACATGATCTTGTTTCAGCAAGAGAGCTTAATGAAAAGCTAAGCAGTACGTTTAAAGAAGAAGAAATTTATCGAATTGATCATTATTTAGGGAAACCGATGGTGCAAAATTTAGAAGCGCTTGAATTTACGAACCCCGTGCTGCAATCGCTGTGGAATAACAAACACATTGCAAATGTCCAAATTACGGCAAGTGAAACAGTCGGTGTTGAAAATCGTGCAGGGTATTATGATCATACGGGGGCCATACGCGACATGATTCAAAATCATATGCTGCAGGTTCTCATGATGACAGCTATGCATCTTCCAAAACGAATTTGCTCAGAAAACATTTTAGAAGAAAAGCAAAAAGTAATGGAGTCACTGAGGAAAATTCAAGCGGAAGAAGTAGCTCGGGATGTTGTACGAGGGCAATACGGAAGCGGAGAAATCGATCATAAATCTGTTAGAGGATACAAAGAAGAGCCTGGCGTAGAAGCAGACTCTAAAAATGATACGTTTGTGGCAGCACGTTTATGGATCGATAATCCATTTTGGAAAGGCGTTCCTTTTTATATTCGAACGGGCAAACGAATGAAAGAAAAATCAACTCGTATCGTCGTAGAATTTAAAGATTCTTTAAAAGGTCTGTATGAAACTCCTTATGACAAAGTAGCACCAAACTTATTTATTATTGAAATTAGTCCAAGCGAAAACGTCGCTTTGCAGCTTAACAGCAAAAATCCATTAAAAAATGGTGTTATTGAGCCGGTTCGTATTACGTTTTCAAGAGAAGAAGGAAATGTACCGGAAGCATATGAACGAATTATTTACGACGCATTAATCGGGGACTCCACATTTTTTGCTCATTGGAAAGAAGTAGAGCTATCTTGGCAATGGGTGCAGCCCGTATTAGATGCATTTGAAGCTGATATGCTGCCGCTTTATGAATATCCATCCGGCTCACAAGGTCCTGAAAAAGCACAAAAATTAGTTGCACAAGAAGGCTTTAAGTGGTGGCTCGATGACGATGAACATGGGGAAGCACCTGGAGTGTTTTTGCCTATTTAAAAAAAGAGGCTAGGACAAAATTTTTTTCGTTGAAGAAAGATCCGAACGATGAATTGAGATTCTTGATGGAGGCTCTCAATTCATCGTTCGGATCTTTTTATTTATGTATCTCATTTGTTCGTCTTTGGATTGAATGAGTTTAGTTATGTCTCAATCGCTTTTGGTGTTTAATCGTTTTTGTA
This sequence comes from Priestia sp. YIM B13486, assembly GCF_042787865.1. Classification (NCBI taxonomy): domain Bacteria; kingdom Bacillati; phylum Bacillota; class Bacilli; order Caryophanales; family Bacillaceae; genus Priestia; species Priestia sp. YIM B13486. Next base: position 157,000 of record NZ_JBHZOZ010000002.1, read on the forward strand.
AATGAACAAGATCATGATGTAAATGTTTTTGCATATGTTCAACAGCTTTTAAACTGCGTTTTTTCATAAAGGTGAACACTTGCTGATGCTCATCTAAAATCTCAGCAGCGCGTCCTTTACCTTTAAAATTAAGCACCCGACAAAAATAAATCAATACATTTACGCTATCGAGCTGTTTTTTTAAATGTTTATTATGACTGTATTGAAGAATCAGCTGATGAAAATGTTCATTTAGCTCAATAAGTCGAGAATCCTCGGCTCCTTGCTTTATTTCCTCAGCGGTTCTATCTAACAGCTGCTCAATGAAAAGAAGCTCTTCATCAGAAGCGCGAGTAATACACAGCTCAATGGCTAAAGACTCTAAAGCCGTACGAATTTGATAAATTTCTTCTACGTCTTCAGGAGACAGGGAATAAACAATAAAGCCTGTTTTTTGATCTGCAACTAAAAGGCCGTCTTTTTCTAATAAACGCATTGCTTCTCTTATGGGAGAGCGGCTAACCCCAAATGCTTTAGCTAGCTGGGTTTCATTGATTCGCTGGCCCGGTTTATATTCACCGTTCACAATCATTTGCTTAATTTTTTCATAAAATTGAAGATAGTATGGTAACGGCTTATGTAAATCAAAATTGTTCATTGATATACCTCGTTTATTTATAATCATTTATTTCCTAATTATAATACGCTTGTTCATAAGAGTCATAATAATTTTGAATTTTCGAAGAAAATGAATATATTCAGAATTTTCTTGATGAAAGCGTTCTTTTTACGTATAATCAAATAGATAATATCAGTCGACGGTCGACCGATAGGTTTTTTACATAAAAGACGCAGGGGGATTTTTGATGAAAACGTTAAAAATAGCGAACATACCAGGAGATGGAGTAGGAAAAGAAGTTGTGCCGGAGGCGGTTAGGGTCCTTCATACGATTGCAGATCTTCACGGGGGATTAAAATTTGAATTTACAGAATTTCCTTGGAGCTGTGATTATTATTTGAAATACGGACAGATGATGCCGGAAGATGGGCTAAAGCAGCTTCAACACTTTGACGGAATTTTTTTAGGGGCTGTAGGAAATTTAAATCTTGTGCCAGATCACGTGTCTTTATGGGGTCTGCTCATTAAGATTCGTCGAGAATTTCAGCAGGTAATTAATATTCGTCCAGCCAAGAGGTTAAAAGGCATCGCATCTCCACTAACGAACCCAAAAGATTTTGATTTAATTGTTGTTCGTGAAAATAGTGAAGGAGAATACAGTGAAGTAGGAGGCCGGATTTATCAAGGAGAAGATCAAATTTCTATTCAAAATGCGGTTTTTTCTCGAAAAGGAACAGAACGAGCAATGCGCTACGCCTTTGAATTAGCTTCTAAAAGAAAAGCAAAAGTTACAAGCGCAACGAAGTCAAATGGAATTGTTCATTCCATGCCGTTTTGGGACGAAGTGTTTCAAGATGTTGCCAAGAGTTATTCTCATATTGAAACAGACTCACAGCACATCGATGCGCTGGCGGCTTTTTTCGTTACAAATCCAAGTCGTTTTGATGTAATTGTGGCAAGCAATTTATTTGGAGATATTTTAACAGATATCGGAGCTGCTATTATGGGAAGTATTGGCGTTGCTCCCGCTGCAAATATTAATGTGAACGGAAAATATCCTTCGATGTTTGAACCGGTACACGGGTCTGCTCCTGATATTGTCGGAAAAGGAATTGCAAACCCAATCGGACAGATTTGGACGGCTAAAATGATGTTGGATCATTTTGGTGAACAAGAATTAGGCAGTCATTTATTAGAGGTTATCGAGCAAGTGACAGAATCGGGCATCATTACACCAGATGTTGGAGGCAGCGCAACTACTAGTGAAGTAACGGATCAAATTATTTCTCATTTAAAGAAGTGAAGGTTCTAAAAGAGGCTAGGACAAAAGAATATTAGACGAAGTGAAAAACGAACCATTGATCAAAGTGTTGGATTCATGGTTTGTTTTTTTTGTGGTAAACGTAGGTTTCATGTGTGTAGGTCTTTCTAGCAGTTGGTTGGAGGGTAAGGCGAAGATTCCCGCGAAAAGCGAAGCCTTGGACGGAAATCAAAATCGATAAATACATGTTGACACTTACATATATGAACCCTATAATAGTTTGAGTTGAGATAATTCGTATACATATTATTTCTGGACTGTGATTTAGTTTGTTTTAATAAATAGATACGAATAAACAAATAAAAGGAGGAAAATCATGCAGAAATCGAAATTATGGACAAAAGATTTTTTAGCGGTCTCATTGACCAGCTTTTTTGTTTTCGTCATTTTTTATATGTTAACTGTCACATTGCCGCTGTTTGCAACAGATGAACTTCATGCAAGTAAACAAAGCCTAGGGCTAATTGTGACAATCTTTTTAGTGTCCGGTATTGTGTTCAGACCGCTAGCCGGTAAGTGGATGACAACATTAGGACAAAAGAAAGTACTATTAATAGGTGTCTTTATCTTTTTAATTGGTTCTATTTTATATATGAATATTCACTCATTATCTGCGCTGCTGTTGCTGCGTGTGCTTCATGGTATTGGTTTTGGAATGAGCACAACTGCTACAGGAGCAATTGTTGCAAATGTAATCCCAGAACAGAGAAAAGGCGAAGGGATGGGGTACTATGCGACGTTTATGAACTTAGCAATGGTAGTAGGTCCGTTTGTAGGCTTAACGTTAACAAATACTTTAAGTCATACAGCGGTTTTTACCGTTGCGGTTGTATCTTCTGTTTTAGCAGTATTATCCAGTCTAGTACTTCGTGTACCTGAGGTGCAAGCTTCCTCTGCAACAAATGAAATACAGCCAGCTAAAGGTCTTGCGGCGTTTTTTGAATACCGTTCGCTGCCTATTTCTGTTGCTGGCCTTGTGGTAGCTTTTTCATATGCAAGTGTTATTTCGTTTGTGTCTATTTATGCAAAAGAAATGGGCTTTACGCAAGCTTCAAGCTTTTTCTTTGTTGTATACGCGGTGTGCTTATTAGCTTCTAGACCTTTTACTGGAAAATGGTTTGATCAATACGGAGAAAACAGCGTGGTATATCCGTCCATTTTATCTTTAGCTATCGGTATCTTTTTACTTAGCCAAGCGACAACAAGCTGGGTGTTTTTATTAGCTGGAGCATTTATTGGATTAGGCTTTGGAACGATTACATCAAGTTTTCAATCCATTGCTGTAAAAAAAGCTTCTCCTCATCGCCGAGGTGTCGCCACAGCTACGTTTTTTGTGTTTTTTGACTCTGGAATGGGTTTAGGGTCCTTTTTATTAGGCATTTTATCCACAGCAGCCGGATATAAAGGAATGTATGTATTCTGTTCTGTTGTTGCTCTTTTAGCTATAGCAGTATACCTTGTATTGCACGGTCGAAAAAGTCAGAAACAGCGCATTATTTCTCAAAATGAATCATTAGGAAAATAACATAAATAAAAAAAGGCGTGCTCAAGGGGAGCATGCCTTTTTTATTTATGGAGCTCTAAAGAAAACGAAAACGGCTGTGAGCATATCGATATAGAAGCCTCCTGATTTCTTTAGAGATTTCTTTTATTCCACTTCTTCTTTTGTAATCCACTCACTGGACCATGTCTGAATTTCCTGAATTACCGGCGCTAGTGCTAATCCTTTGTCGGATAATGAATACTCGATTCGAACAGGAGTTTCCGGAATAACCGTACGAATGACGATTCCTTCATGTTCTAATTCTTTTAAGCGCTCGGATAAGAGCCTTCCGCTTACTGGAAGTGCTTCTTGCATTTGAGAAAACCGCTGTGAGCCGGAAAGCAGCTGAAAAATGATCAAACTCGTCCAACGTTTCGTTAGTATAGTAACAGCCTTTTCAAAACGTGGGCAGAGTGCTAAACCGTCCATGTTATTACCTCCATTCTCTTCCTATATTATAAAACAAAGTCAGCATTTTATCTAGTGTTATGTAATTTAATTACTTAAAGATTATAAATTACTTTACGTATTTATATTTTGATTATATAATTTATATAATTATAAAAGTTAATTACTAAAAGTAACAAAAAGAGCATAAAAGCTTTACAAGATAAATGTATCGTCATATAATACTTTAAGCAAGTAAAGTTACTTACTTTTAGTAAGCTGATACATCAATTAAAAAAGATAAATGTAGTGAAGTGCTAAAAAAAACAGTTGTTCATGTGAGAGATTGAGCACAATGTGAAAATAGTAGATAAGTGAAAGACACATAAGAGGAGGAAATGACTGTGATTAACCAAAAAGTTGTTTCAATTTTAAAAGATAAAATTAACGTAGTAAAAAATGAAGACCATTTTATTTATATAGTAGGACCTATTACGCTCCCTGTGAATCTGGATGGCGAGACACAAGTATTTAGTTGGTATTCATGGTTGCGTTCTGATAATGTAAAAGAAGGATCTTTAAGTACGGAAGAGCTTATTGAAAAAATGCAAGGAGCTAATTTAGCTGACATGCAGCAATCTAGTGTTCTTGTGTACGGAGATTTTCAAGAATCGCATGAGGCACTCATTCGTATGCACAGTATCTGCCATACGGGAGATATATTCGGAAGCAAACGCTGCGACTGCGGTTTTCAATTAAAACAATCAATGAAAATGATCGTCGAAAATGGGAGCGGAGCGCTATTTTATTTAGCAAATCATGAAGGACGCGGCATTGGCCTATTCAGCAAAGCAATGGCATACGTTCTTCAAGAAAACGGATTTGATACGGTAGAAGCGAATGAAGGGTTAGGATTTGAAGATGATACTCGCAGCTATAGTGATGCCATCAGCGTGTTAAAAGTGCTGCGCCAAAAACCGGTTACGCTGATTACCAATAATCCAAAAAAGCTAATCGCGCTTGAGAAAAACGGCGCACTTTTATCAGGGCGCGTTCCACTTTGGGGAGATGTATCGCAGTTTAATGAAAAGTATTTGGATACTAAAGTTAAACGTTCAGGACATTTAAAAGAGGAGGTTCTTCTTTGATCAATCACGAATTTTATATGAATATAGCTTTACAAAACGCAAAATCAACAAAAGGACAAACAGAGCCAAATCCGCTTGTAGGATCGGTCATTGTAAACGATAATCGAATCGTTGGAATTGGTACGCATTTAAAAGCTGGCGAACCGCACGCTGAAATTCACGCGCTGCGAATGGCTGGCGAACAAGCAAAAGGAGCGACTGCTTACGTAACGCTAGAGCCTTGTTCACACCACGGGCGTACAGGTCCTTGTGCTGAAGCGCTAGTTGAAGCCGGTGTAAAAAAAGTGGTCATAGCAACTTTAGACCCGAATCCTTTAGTAGCAGGTAATGGAGTCGAAATTTTAGAAAACGCAGGCATTGAAGTTATAACAGGTGTATGTGAAGAAGAGTCACGTCAAATGAATGAGGTCTTCAATAAGTATATTGTAACGAAGAAGCCGTTTGTTTCATTAAAGTCAGCGATTACGTTAGACGGTAAAATAGCAACTGCTTCTTCTCACAGCAAGTGGATTACGTCTGAGGAAGCTCGTTTGGATGTACATCAGCTGCGTCATGAAACAGCGGGTATCTTAGTAGGGGTGAATACGGTCATTAAGGACAACCCTGAGCTGACAACTCGTATTGAAGGCGGCCGCAGTCCAATTCGTATTGTGATGGATTCAAAGCTGCGCATGCCGCTTGAATCTAAGCTAGCAACGGATTCTTTAGCTCCAACGTGGATATTTACAAGTCAGGGCTATTCAAAAGAAAAAAAAGAACAGCTCGAAAAGCAAGGCGTCGAAGTATTTGTTACAAGCGGTGAGGACAAAGTAAATCTTGAAGATATGCTTTCTATACTAGGTGAGAAATTTGTGTCGTCTCTTTTAATTGAAGGAGGGGGCGAAGTGAATGCCGCATTCGTGGAAAATCGTTTAATTGATAAATTGGTGCTGTATATGGCTCCAAAGCTTTCAGGAGGAAAAGAAGCTCCTACTTTCCTAGAAGGAAAAGGCATAGAGAAAATGTGGGACGCAGTGGACGTGGAGCGTCTTTCTGTGACGTCAATCGGCAAAGACTTTAAATTTGTTGGATATCCTGTTTATAAATAAAAATGTGAATGAGAATGGAACAAAAATATGTTAGTTGAAGAAGATCCGAACGATTTATCGTTCGGATTTTTTGCTGTTATAGTGAACATAAGTTTCATATATGCAGGTGCTTTTAGCGGTGTAACAAGTGATCTATATTAGCTTATTCATCCTATTTGTTCGTCTGTAGACTGGATTGATTTCGTTATGTCTCAATATTATTTTTTTACAGGATTTTTTAGAGAAGAGAAATCATACACTATTTTACTCTTATAGATTAATTTGCTATTATAGGGAATGGTCAATTTCGAAACATTGTATAAATTTTTAACGTGTTTACAGTTGACTATCTAAATAAAATCACTATATGTTTATAGAGAGAATATATTATGTGAAAGTAAGGGTGAGAAAAGAGATGAGAGAGTATAGAATTGGGAGTGTTATGAGAGACCTTCGCAAAATGGCAGGGTTGACACAACAAGAATTATCAAGAGACATTTGTACACAAGCGCAAATCAGCAAAATTGAAAACGGTGAAGAATATCCATCAAGCATTACCCTCTATAAAATTTCTAAGCGCCTTGGCGTAGATGTTAACTACTTTTTTGATAGTGTCGAATCACCTCGACTTGATTACGTAGATGCGGTTCAATCGTTAATTCGTCAATATATTCGTCAGAGAGATTATGATGCTATTCATAATATCATTGTAAAAGAAAAAGAAAGTCCGCTGTTTCAAAATCCGCTGAACAAGCAATTTTTAATGTGGCACGAAGGTATTTGCGTGTATTACATTCATCATAACAAAGAAGATGCGCTGTCTAAAATGTACCAAGCGATCGAGCTTACTAAGCAATCGGCAACGTTTTATAAAGAAAGAGAAATTGAAATTTTAAATAGCATTGGAATTATTCTTTATGAAGAGAAAGAGTATGAACAGGCTCTAGATACATATCAAACAGCACTCAAAAGCTTAAATGAGCTGCCCCAAACAAAAGACGAAAATATAAAAATTAGAATTTTAAATGCACTTGCCAAAACGCTTGGAGATATGAGTAACTATGATGAATCATTAATATATAGCAACCGAGGAATCGATTTGTGCATTAGTAATGAATCAATGTATTTATTTGGAGAACTTCATTACCAAGCAGGAGAGAGCTTAATCAAATTAGGTAAAATTGAACAAGGTAAAGAATATATGGAAAAGTCTATGACCATTTTCACCCTGCAACGAAATGAGCGATTCGTCAAGCTAGTAGAAAAAGAACTTGAAGCTCTATTTGTTTAAAATATTCCTATCATTATAATTTTTGAGAAATTTCTATCAAAATGGAGGAAATCCATGATTTTAAGGGGATAAATGCTGATAGAAAGGAATTCATCTACTTTTATCCTGTGATACACTAGAGTCAAATCAAAGAAAGAGGAGGAAATAATTATGAAAAAAGTATTAGTCGGTATGGCATTAGCGTTTACATTAGTAGCAGGTGTTGCTTCAGTTGGAACAAGCGTAGCAACAGGAGATTTTTCAACATTAGGTCTTCCAAGCCAACATTAATAAAAAAAGCCGTGCTAAGAAGCACGGCTTTTTTTATTGTGTTTTACTTGACTGATCTTTGTTGCGTTTGTTTCCCTTTGAATTATCCCCGCTTGAAATTTCTTCACCCATTTCAACAAGATGGTGCTGCGTTTTTGGGCTACTTTGATTAGCGCTTCCTTTATTATTCTTTTTTGTCATCTTCATTCTCCTTTAAAATGATGGCAATGCATCGAGATTATTTGTTTTGTCATGGTCAGGAATACTGCGAATATACGTACCGCCGTCTTTCCCTACAAAGGTACTCACATGCTCAACGTCTCCGGCTTCTACTTTCTTTAACGCTTCTTCATAGGTTAAAACAGCTCCTGAAGCCGTTTGAAATTCTAGCAGGTCACCCTCTGCATTTTTACGTACCGCAACGAAACGTTCTTTCATACAAATAAACACCTTCCTTTACATCTATATGGTTGCTGAAAAAGTCGTTTTTATTCATTGCAAAAAGTGATAAGGTAAAGAAAAGAGTACAAAGGGGATAAAAAATGACAACATTTAATTGGCATGACCAAGCTCAAGACGAGTGGAACCAAAAAGTATCATTTTGGAATAGCCGAAGTGAAGAAATGTGGAAAAACGGAAGTCGGAAAACAGTTATTCCATTTATTCAAAAACATCTTAAATCAGGTGGTATAGTGGCAGACGTCGGCTGCGGTGATGGGTTTGGGACGTCTCTTCTAGCCGCTTCTGGATATAAAGCAATCGGTCTTGATTTATCAGAAGAAATGATTCAAAAAGCATCCCAACTGCATAAAAGTGAAAATTTGTCGTTCGCTCAAGCTGATATTATGAAGCTCCCGCTGTCTTCTGAATCAGTAGAAGGGGTTATGGTAATCAACGCCCTGGAATGGACGGAGCACCCGCGATTAGCTCTGAAGGAATTGCACCGAGTTGTAAAAACAGGAGGATATGCATGTATAGGTATTCTTGGACCAACTGCTCAGCCTCGTACTAATAGTTTTCAAAGACTATATGGTGAAGACGTTATTTGCAATACGATGATGCCGTGGGAGTTTGAACAGCTTGCAAAAGAAAATGGATGGGAAGTAATCGATGGCGAAGGTGTATATAAGCGAAATGTTACAGATAAGCTGATTGGACAGCTTCCAAATGAATTAAAGCAAGCCTTAACGTTTCTATGGCTATTTATGCTCAAGAAACAATAAAAACAGCACACCTCTCCTTATATGTAGCTGTACAAAGGGTACACTACAAACTGGAGGTGATGACATGAGTAAAATTAAAAAAGACCGCTCAAAATCAGAGCTAGGTTCACCAAATGTAGAAGGACAAGGGACGACCACTTCTGAACAAGGTGTTCAAAGCAGTTCAGCTAACAAAAAGCAGAAGCGTTCATAACAAAAATAAAACGAACTTGCAGGGAGAACAACGAGCTCCCTGCAAGTTCGTTTTATTTATGGGGTCAGTTTTATAAATAAGAAGGTATTGTGTGCAAGATTATAGATAGCTTATAATAAAATCTGAGCCAATAATTGTAATTTTATACAAGCTTGGTTTACAGCTGATGTAAAGTGGAGGTGTAATAAATGGTAAATAAAAGATGTTTACCGGATACTGCAGCGTCTCATGCAAAGCCTGATATTAGAAAGGCGATACTTTGCATGGGGTGGACGGTTTAGTAATAGACATCGCCTAACCGCGCATATCTCATTTCTAATATATACGGCTTTGCCCCTTATTGTATAAGCAAAACCACATAAGGAGCTGGCAGAAATGACGTATGTAAAAGCAACAAATATTTTACCTGAAGAGCTGATTAGTGAAATTCAAAAATACATTCAAGGAGAAACCATTTATATTCCAAAGCCGCAGAAGGCAAAAAGAAAATGGGGAACTTGCTCTGGTGGAAGAAAGTTGATTGACGAGCGAAACGAACGGATTAAGAATTTGTTTGAAAAAGGAACTTCAATTGAGGAACTAGCCCGTGACTACTTTTTATCAACCGAAACCATCAAAAAAATTGTATATAAAAAGCAACGGTAGAAATCAAGCGCTGGCAACTGAATGCCTGCGCTTTTTTAGGTATAGTTTATTTCTGATTTATTTTTTACATTTCATAAAAGGAATCCGTACGGTAAAGTAAAAAGTAGCTAATTAAATGAAGAAGGAGTGAAGAACGTGGAAGCGTTTATAAGAAATGATCAATATAATTTTATCAAAAGCCAAACGCAAATTCTTATCAATGGGCATGGAACAGTAAACAATTCTGATGTGCTGCAGGCTTTAAAAGCTCTTGCAAAAGAAAAAGTATTAAATGTGTTTGATGTTCTTAGCGAGGAACAGGAAGAATTACTGCTGTCAGTTGCTGAGGTTAGAAATAAGGAGCAAGCAGAGGTGTTTTTAGAAACGATAAAGCCTTACGTGATTCCATTTAAATCTTTTACAGAAGCTGGCGTGAAAAAGCTGTTTCCAAAAGTGAAAAAGTTAAAAGTCCCTTCTGCTGATAGCATGGATCTAACGAGCATTTCCTATGTTAGCTGGATCGATAAAGGCTCAAACAGAAAGTTTATCGTAGCGCAGGAGCCGTATACCCAGAAGTTAAAAGGTATTCAAGGAACATTTAAACCTATCAATCAGAAAGGAATATGCACGCTTTGCCACAGCTACGAGGAAGTCGGTATGTTCACTGCTGAAATCAAAGGAACTGTTCAAGGGACATTTACACAACGAGGAAATTATATTTGTCACGATAGCGAAGCATGTAATCAAAATCTGCTTACCTTAGAGCGGCTTCATGATTTTATGTTAAGGCTCAGTAAATAACATGCGGCTAATAAGAAGAATACAAAAAGAGAAGGTTCAGCCTCTATACTTTTGGTGAGACTGAGCCTTCTTTGTCTATCTGCTTTTCTCGATTGGATTGTCACGATAGCTAATCCAATCGCTCCAGCTGCCGGCATATAATTTTACATTTGGAAAACCTGCTGATTTTAAAGCTAAAACGTTCGGACAAGCAGATACACCCGATCCGCAGTATACAATGATTTCAGCGTGAGAATCAATAGCTGAAAACATTTCCTTCCACTCTTTATCTGTTTTCCATAAACCTTCTGAAGTTAACACATCTTGCCAGAAAGAATGAATGGCGCCTGGGATATGTCCTGCTACAAAATCAATGGGTTCTTCTAAGCCGAGATATCTCCTTTTTTCACGAGAGTCGATAAGAACAACATTAGGGTTATGAAGATTCTCTTTTACGTATTCAACTCCTGCAAGTCCCCAATCTTGTTGAACGAAAGGTACAAACGTTTGAGGGGAAGCTTCTGGGACGTTCTTCGTTGTTTCATATCCCGATTGCTTCCAGTTATTAAAACCTCCATTTAAAATTTTTACGTCTTCAATTCCTATATATCGCAGTAGCCACCATGCTCTTGAAGCCATCATTCCGTTTTGTTCATCATAAACGACGACTTTTGAATCAGCATTAATTCCTAAGCTGCCGAGCTTTTGAGCTAGTTTTTGAACGTCAGGCAGCGGGTGTCTGCCTCCGCGAGAAGCAGCTGCAGAAGACAAATCTTTTTCTAAATCCAAGTAATGAGCATGCGGGAGGTGCTCATTTTGATAAGCATTTGCGCCTGCCTCAGAATTTCCAAGGGTAAATCGGCAGTCAAGCAACACAATGGAGTGTTGGGGGTGCTGTAATGCAGTATGTAAGTCAGCTGGTGAAATAATAGTATTCATAACATTCACATCCTTTTACCAAAATTCTAGTTGAAATAACTAAAAATGAAAAGCGTTATATGTAAATTACGGCAAAGCTATTTTGTTTTCCTTCAATTATTCCCCGTAGAATAATTGACCATTTTAACGCTTATCTGATGCAGAGCGAAATGCTCCTGTGCTACAGTTATAATAAGAGTTACATAGTATAAGTCAAATGCTCAGCGTAATGTCGTACCTACTATTGAAGAGAAGGAGAGAGAAAGATGCAAACAAATGAAAAAAAAGAATTTAAACTGATTGCACTAGATATGGATGGAACGCTGCTGAACAATCAGCAAGAAATTTCTAAAGAAAATCGTGAGGCCATTGCTAAAGCTCAAGAACAAGGTGTTCATGTGGTGCTAAGCACAGGGCGATCTCTTTTAACATGCCGTGAATATGCGCAGTCTCTTCAGCTATCTTCTTACCTTATTACAGTAAACGGAAGTGAAATTTGGGATGAATCTGGAGAGCTTGTAGAACGAAAGTTAATTGATGCTGCTTATATCGAGAAGATGTGGAATTTAACGCAAGAGCATAAGCTTAACTTTTGGGCGGTGACTACGGATAAAGTATGGAGAGACGAATTTCCAGAAGATATTGCCTCACAGGAATGGCTGAAGTTTGGCTACGATATTCCAGATGATGTTTTACGAGAAGAAGTGCTGAAACAAATAGCAGGCATTTCAGATTTTGAAATTAGCAACTCTAGTTTAACGAATCTAGAAATTAATGCACTTGGTATTAACAAAGCAAAAGGGATCATGACCGTATGTGAACGTTTGGGCATTTCAATGGATGAAGTCATTGCCATGGGAGACAGCTTAAATGATATGGCTATGATTGAAGCGGCAGGGTGTGGAATCGCCATGGGAAATGCTCAGGAAGCTGTAAAAGAAGCAGCGGACTGGGTGACAGATACAAATGTCAATAACGGAGTAGCGAAGGCTATCAGCCACTGGGTGCTGAAATAACAGCAGCTCTCCATGTTGCACAACTTAACTGCTTCCCGCATAAACTGATACTGGATGCCTCCCTTAGAGTTCGTCTTATACGTATATATAAGGAGAAGCCATCTAGTTAAGGAGTGGGGAGTATGAGTGATTTATCATTAGACAAGCTGTTACAAAAAGCAGAAAATAAGTTGCAAGATGTACATGAAATAGTGCAGGAAAAAGCGTACGAGCTCATTGGGCAAGCATATAAAGAAAGCATATTTGTTAGTATCACTGAAGGATTTAGATCGATAGAGCATCAGCACAAACTATATTCACAAGGCCGAACAACACCAGGAAGTATTGTGACTAATGCCAAAGGCGGGTATTCTTATCATAACTATGGACTAGCTTTTGACATTGCGCTGCTTGATAACGACGGAAAAGTTGACTGGACCATTGATCGAAGATGGAACAAAGCGGGAGAGATAGGAAAAAGGATTGGGTTGGAATGGGGAGGAGATTGGACAAGCTTAAAAGATTACCCTCATTTTCAATATACATTCGGTTTATCTTTGTCGGAGCTTCGAAGTGGAAAAGGACCTAAAAAACAGACGCCAAAGGCTTCAAGCATGTTAATTAAATACGGAGATCGAGGAAATCACGTACAGTTAATTCAGCGTATGCTTATTCACTTAGGTTATTCTCTTTTTGGAGGCGCAGACGGTATATTCGGGTCTTCCACTTTCAAAGCGGTAAAAGCTTTTCAACAAGCACTTTATCTGCAGGTAGATGGAATAGTTGGACCGAAAACACTCGAAAAACTCTACAATAATTTTAATAAAACTATGTTCTAAATAACCATAAAAACCGATAACGAGAAAAGGAAGAAAGGAGATGGATGGAAATCGTCTCCTTTCTTCCTTTTCTGTAGTTATAGTAGAAAAACTGAAATTTATAAAGAAATAAAAAGGATTTTCTAAGCGTAAGAAACGTTCACGTGATCTAACTGGATAACATTGCTCAACAACACGATATCTTTATATATTTCACTTTTTACAGAGGCGTTTGAACAGTTTTGATAGTCTTTCAACAAGCGGCCAAGTTCTTTAATAAATAACAACGTCTCTTGTTCATTAATCATAGTCAAAACTCCTTGTTTAGAAATGAATCCAGGTCATTATATAGGAATTCTATCATATCTATACGCACCTGTTGACAAAAAAAGTTCGTCAATTTTTTTGTGAGAAGAAGAAATTTAGGGATATGTGGAATGCGTTCGACTCTCTCATTTTATATATATGCAGCTTGTCTAAAAATATGAGAGTAGTTATAGTAATATTTACTCCTAATCATGCAACTTAAAACCTATTTTAGAGGTTATCCGTAAATTCCCTCTATTGTAGAGGGATGGAACAAAAAAAGAATGTCTCTTTTTGTATCTTTAGTATGATAATGTTTTGAAGAAATAAGGCATATTTTTGAGTGTTAAGATGGATTTGAATTAGATCTTTTGACACGCTCTTTTTGTAGGAGAGGCATATTTACTTTCTATCAAGGGAAATCGTAAAGCTCCAAAGAGTTTCTAAATCAGAAACTCTTTGGAGCTTAATTTTTTGGATAAGGGATGTGCAAAAGTTCTGGGACGGTCACAAAATGATATCCTTCTTGCTTAAGTCTAGGAATGATGGTATCCAGCGACTTTGCGGTGTTGGAAAGGTCCATGGTCCAATGGCCGCCGTCGTGCATCAAAACAATTGTTCCGGCGTGCATATTCTTAAATACATTATTGGTGATTTCTGTTTCTGGGATTTGCTTCCAGTCTAATGAATCAGAAGACCAGTTAATCGCATAGACATTTTCATTTGGAAGCTCGTTGATCATTTCTTGCGTTAAATTTCCATATGGAGGACGAAACAGCTGTGTTTCAAAACCGGTAATGTTTTTAATAATAGCCTGAGTTTTGGCAATTTCCCAGTGAAATTTTTCAGTAGATTCCTTTAGTAAATTGGGGTGCCAATAGGTATGAATCCCAACAGCATGACCTTCGGCTACCATTCTTTTCACCAGCTCAGGGTGTTCGTGAGCTTTTGCCCCAATAAGAAAAAAGGTTGCTTTAATACCATGCTTTTTCAATTGATCCAATACATGTGGAGTAAAGCGCGGATCCGGTCCATCATCAAATGTTAGGGCGGTTTGCTTTAGTTGGTTATTACCTTGATAAAGCAAACGGTCACGCACAGCTACATTTTTTACTTGTTCCGCTTTACATAGTGCAGGAAGGGCTCCATTAAATAAGAAACACAGTGTAAAAAGCAGTATGCTAATTCTTCGTATCATGTACATGCACGCTCCTTTCTAGGGCAAAGTATAACGTTATGATACCCGATTAAAAATTTTGTATGAAGCTGAATTTCCCTTTTGTGTCAAAGCGTATGATATGCATGAAACAGCGTACTATAATAAACAGTTACTATTAGGTGAAGAAAGGAAAAAGCAGATGAAAAAAATAATGATTGCCGTAGCATTGATTTTTTCGCTAAGTTTATCTCCCTTAGCTGAATATATTTCCTATCATGATGACTATAACGTAAGTGCAAGGTCGTATCGTTCGGGGAAGCGGTCCTTTAATAGACAGCCAAGCGTTAGACAAAATGAGCCGAGGTCTAATTTTTCAAACCGCAGAAATGGAACTGTAAATCGAGGAGTTACCCGTTCAAAACGAGGAGGATTCGCCCGTGGACTGCTTTATGGCGGCCTGGCAGGGATGTTATTTGGGGGTTTGCTTGGTCATATGGGTGCACTGGGCGGGATTTTTGGGTTGTTAATTAACATTTTAGCTATTGTGCTTATAATTAATTTAATTCTGCGTTTATTCCGCCCTTCTCGTCGCGACAATAATTGGAGGTAGACCGTAATTGCTGTCATAAACTAATAAGAAAGCTCCATATAAATAAGAAAACGCTTTCTATAGTTAATCGAAAGGATGAAACGTATGTCAGCAAACAGACAGCGCAGCAAATACCTGGCGTTTTGCACAGAATGCGGTCTCCCAAACAGGTTAACATTGTTTCTTTTAAGACAGTACGTTGCGACAGACGAATATAGCGGATTTTATTGTGGGAATTGCGGAATTCGAAACGAATTTCCAGATTCGGTCATTGAATATATTAAAGAACTTTAAAAAAAGCTGGGACAAGAAAATCCGAACGTGTTTGATTCTCCATCAAGAATCAAACACGTTCGGATTTTTTCATTGGTAGGGTGAACGTAGG
The DNA here is from genome assembly GCF_042787865.1 of Priestia sp. YIM B13486. Lineage (NCBI taxonomy): Bacteria > Bacillati > Bacillota > Bacilli > Caryophanales > Bacillaceae > Priestia > Priestia sp. YIM B13486. Next base: position 172,594 of record NZ_JBHZOZ010000002.1, read on the forward strand.
CTGTATGTAGGTGCTTCTAAGGTGAAGAGTTCTGGGGGAAAAGCGGAAGAGGTGAGACCCTGCAGGAGCAAAAGTGGCGAGGAAGCTCATCGGCCGTCCGCGGAAAGCGACGTCTTGCGTCGAAATCAACACCGGTGAAACAAGCGATCCATACTAGACCATTTATCCCGTTTGTTTGTCTGTAGATTGATTTCGTTATGTCTCAATCTCTTTATTTATTTGATAAAACTATGTTCTAAATGCAAATTGAAAAGAAAAACATAGCTGTGCACAAAGATAACTAAATACTTTTCTTTATTAAGGATAATCAATAATTTCCTCCCTTCAGGCTTGCTGATTAAGGGCAGTGTAAAATGATTTATAAGAAGAATAGATAAAATGAATAGCTGTAAGACCTAACTAACATTTTTTGATTGCAGAAAATCGATTGAACCATACTTTAGAAGGAAGCATATACTACATTAAAATTTTAGAAAACGGAGGAATTGACTAATGCCTGTTTCCGTCATTTTCAACCAAATAAATGTGGTAAGTATGGTTTCCAATTCAGTAATTGCTTCGGGTCAAAATAGCCAGCCAGATTGGAATTCCCAAGGTAAATTTAACTTAGGAAACGGATTTTCTGTAAATTCAGCTATACTGGGCAGTACGAATATCATCAATGATCAAGATGTTTGTGACATTCCAATTACCCAGCCGGAAAATATTAATCCTCAGCCCGTTTCTCAATTCTAGGGAAAAAGAAGATGAAAGAAGTTGAAAAAGTTGATTATAAAATTTACTAATCTTAATGTTACGTATATTTCTACTAATTCTGGTATTTTCACAGGGGAAAATACTCAATCAGATTGGCAAGTAAATTGGAAAAGTAATACGGGGTTTGGTGAAATAATCGGCTATAACAACTTTGCCTCTCAAATTGTAAATATCATTAACGATAATGATGTCGTTGATTCCTATTTTTCTGAAAATATAGATGTCAACAACGCCCCTGTTACACAAAGTTAAATGAGGAAAAACGGGTTCTGCAAATACCCGTTTAAGCACTCTATTAATTATTCTGTCAGAGTGGCGAGAATAGATTAGTAATAGAGTTAAACCATCTTTTATACAGATGGTTTTTTGCTAGCTTATTTTAGGGTGTAATCGCAGCTATTAACATAGACTAAAAGGTAATGACAGGAATACTTTTATCGTAAACGGAGTAAGTATCATAGAAAAGACGTAAAAGCTCAAATGGTTAAAGAGACGTTCAATTTGAGGTGAACAGATAAGAATTTAAACATAAGATAATGTATTTTCAGTTTTATATTGAATGTGATGAAGCAAACTTCTGTCTGTGAGGTGTTGTCCATGGCTAATATTCACTATCATTCGATTAAAGTAAACAAAATTCAAAATAGTTCAGGCCTATTTTACGGCGTTAATATTCAATATAAGTGGAATCATAAAAGTCGAATTTCTGATGGTTTCGGAAAAGTAGTTGGTGATTCTAATAAAATTTTAAATAATACCACCATTGCGAAAATCCCTAAAAAGAATGATGAATAAAAACGTAGAGTCAATCCTCCTTTCTGACCTGTTCAAAAGAATCATTTACATCATCTTCACCAAGAACAAGATGTGTGTTATAGGATAGTTGATTATCATCTCCCAAAATTGTTCCAAAACCTGAATTACTGCTGCTGATTGTAGTTTCCCAATTTTGTTGCACATTCTTCCCTATAAAAACTCCTGCGTTGTTTTTAACCGAATTTACGGTGAGATCATCAAAAACGATCTGAGGAGAACGAAGATGTATTTTCATAATTCCTCCCGATACATATGAGACATTAATAGAAGTCATCTAATACACTATTATATGTTGTAGATGGGCTAAAAGTGTTAAATCAAATAAGGGGTCAAACTCTATGGATGAAAAGGTGCTGAATATACTCCAAAACATTGAAAAAAGGCTTACAGATTTAGAAAAAAACATGAATGAACTTTCAAAAAAAACGGTTCATTCTTTTCATTTAGATATAGAGAACGTTCAAACACTAAACTTGGACGAACTGTCTTATTATTTAGAGCATATTGATGTAAAGGAACTTAGTGGAACTTTGAATATTGGTAATACTTTTCCTTCGCAAACGAATCAATATCAAGCGCCGGGAAACAAAGGTAAAAAAACAACAAATGAATCTGATGTCAATCGAAAATCGGGTAGTCAGAATAATAAAGAAAAGGGTCCTTCTGAAATATCAGTTAAAATTAATGAAAGAAGTGTCCCTTATACACTAACCCATACGGAAGAAATGAGGGAGCCTGATCAAGCTCTAGAATCAACTTTTAGCATAGGTGACATCCACATTGGCACAATTGAAGATGCTTCAGCTGTAAATTTTGGTAATAACTTTCCCACAAACTTCAGAAGTCATAAAAAAGTGAGTCAAGGATTTGGCAATATTTTAGGCAATCAAAATGACATTCATGACATCTTATCCTCTTTGGAAGAAAAAGATATATCGGAAGTATACAATGAAAGCCAAGACGGCAAGCCACCTGAGTGGCTGGACACAATGGTAGAAGAACAAAAGAAGGAAATGGATGAAACAAAACTAAATGAAGATGAAAAGGGAGAATGAGCAATAGTATGTGAGTGTTGGATCTCAAAAGCAGTGTTGTTGGTGCTGAATTTTTGAAAGAAAGCTTTAATTGCGGAATAAAGAAGAATTAGTAATAGAAAACCTGCTTCTCTAAACGAGCAGCAGGTTTTCTATTTTATTTCTCATTTGCTGCAGTTTTAACACAAAAAGAGCATGCGTAACTTTAATTGAACACTGGGACAGATCCGTTCTTTCATTCCCACAGATAAGGAGTGTATGGACAATTAAGTAAGAAACGTTGATATAACAAGGTTTCTTAGACTTTTTCTAAGGAATTGCCCACATTTTGCCCACATCATTTAATGTTGATTCAAATTCAAAGCGCTGCTAAAGCTATCCGCGGCGCTTTTTTGCATGTCCGGCATTGCATGAGCGTATACCTCTAAGGTAATATTAACACTTGAATGACCTAAACGTTCTGAAATTACTTTCACGTTCTCTCCTAATTGTAGAAGAAGAGTAGCATGAGTGTGCCTTAAATCATGAAAACGAATTTTTGGCAAACCTAGTTGATCACGAACGATATAGAAATCTTTTGAAATACTTCTTTGATTCATTGGTGCTCCTTTATGTGTAGATATCACTAAATCTAAGTCTGTAAATTCAGGTCCTAATTGCAATTTTGTTTCCATTTGTCTTTTTCTGTGTTTGCGCAATTCCTGAATTAGAAAATCATCAATTGAAATACTTCGTTTTGCAGCATGAGATTTTACCCCGTCAAACTCATGAATCTAAGCATGATGGCGAACCCTATCGGTTTAATTATCGCAGCTTTAGTAGGTCTAGGTGTAGCTTTTGTTGTGGCTTATAACAAGTCTGAAACATTCAGGAACTTTGTAAATAAGCTTTGGGATGCGATTAAAACAGGAGCTATGTTTGTTTTGGATTTCTTCAAAAACAACTGGCAAACCATTTTAGTCCTCTTGACAGGCCCGGTTGGAATAGCAGTTGCATTAGTCATTAAATATTGGGATGCAATCAAAAACGCAACGATAACAGCATTCAACGCGGTGAAGAAATTTGTTTCCGATGTATGGAACGGCATTAAACTCATTACAAGTGTCGTAGTCAATGCGATGGTTACTGATGTTAGAAACCAGTGGAATAGTTTGAAGAGTTGAACGACATCTATATTCAACGCTTTAAAATCATTTTTAACTTCGGTATGGAACGCTATTAAGTCCACTGTTAGTAAAGTGGCTAGTGCTCTTGTTAACTATGTAAAAGGACAGTGGAATGCATTAAAAAGTAACACAACAACAGTATTTAATGCAGTGAACTCTTTCCTAACGAACGTATGAAATGCAATTAGAAACACAATCCAAAAAGCAGCAAACGATGTGTTTAACCTTATGAAAGCAGCATGGAATAACCTGAAGAATACCACGACTTCTATTTTTAACGCAGTGAAAAGTTTCTTAACTAATGTATGGAACGTTATTAAGAACACGGTATCTAAGATTGCGAATAGTACTAAAGATGGCGTCGTGAATGCGTGGAACAAATTAAAGAACCGTACAACTGAGATGTTCACTACTATTAAAAAGAAAGTAACTTCTATCTTTGATGACATTGTAGGTGGGGCAAAGAAATTACCGGGTCGTATAGGTGACGGAATCAAGTCGATGGCATCTGGTGTAAAAAAAGGTGTCACTTCATTTGCGAATGTTTTAATGAAGACTATGGGAAAAGGATTAAACGGAACTATTGACGGAGTCAACTGGGTTCTAGAAAAAGTTGATGCACCGAAGATTAAGAAGTGGCCTGTTCCTCAATACGCGAAAGGTACAGAAGGACATCTACAAGACGGTCCAGCTATTGTTGGTGATGGAAAAAAGAAAGAATTAATTGAATATCCGAATGGTAAATTTGCGCTATCTCCTGCTACTGACACACTTGTTAACCTACCTAAAGGAACTCGTGTTTATAGTGGTGAACAAACATCAAAAATTCTAAAAGGTGTTCCAATGTATGCAAAAGGCATCGGTAACATGGTTAAGGACTTAGGAAGCAAAGCTGTTGATAAAGGTCATGAGCTATACGAACATGCTAAGGATAAAACAGTCGAAATAGCGGGTAAAGCTTAGCACTTGATGTATGGGATTACATGAGTAATCCTGAAGGGCTGATGAAGAAGGTATTTGGAAAGTGCATTCCTGATTTACCGAAACTAGCTAATGCTACTGGTGACATTCTAAAAGGTGGCTTGAAGAAAGCAAAAGATTCATCAATCGATTTCATCAAATCTAAGTTAGATGCATTTATGTCTACTTCAGATGGTGGCGGTGCTGGTTCAACTGTTGGTCCAGATAGGGGATATGGTGGGATGTACCCTTACGTTGAAGCATGGTACAGAAAAGTGAAAGACAAATTCGGCCCTACGAAGTTTATGGGTGGTTACAACAACCGTAATGTTCGTGGTGGAAGTAGTAAGTCCATGCACTCATACGGGCGCGCCTTTGATATTGGTGGGTCTGCTAAAGCCATGTCTAAAATTGCTGAATGGGCGCGTACACACATGAACAACCTTCAATATGCAATTTACAACAGACGTATTGCAGGTCCAGAAATGGGTAAACCGCGGCGCTATTATTCGGGTCAAAATCCCCATGTTGATCATGTTCATCTAGACTTCATGACAGGTGGCGGCGGTGGTAAGGCTCCTTCGGGTGGCGCGTTAGCATGGCGCCCTAAAATTATCCAAGCAGCCAAGCAGATGAAAGAATCCGTATCACCTTCAGAGATAAACGGAATTATTGCTCAGGTTCAACGTGAATCAGGTGGTAATCAAAGCATTATTCAATCATCTGCTGTACGTGATATCAATACACGTAACGGAAAACCTGCGCGTGGATTGTTACAGTATATCCCCCAAACGTTCCATGCTTACGCATTAAAGGGACACGGCAACATTATGTCCGGTTATGACCAATTACTTGCTTTCTTCAACAATACGACTTGGAGACGTGATTTACCGTATGGTCGCAGAGGTTGGGGTCCAAAAGGTAATCGTAAGTATAAAAACGGCACAGGGTTACGTGGTCACTTAGGTGGCGATGCCATTTTGGGCGATGGAAACAAACGTGAACCATTCCTATTACCTAACGGTTTAATGGGGTTAAGTCCTGCGATTTCTACTCTATTCCAATACCTACCGAAAGGAACAGTGGTATGGAAGAGTGTACAAGACTTCATGAACCAAATCAACAACGGCACTTCTTCTATCTTAGGAAGCAACATGCCTTCTGTTGATTTAAGCGGCATTGCATCTGTGACACAAGAAACGAACACAACAAATAACAATGGTGGTATCACACTTAATATGCCTGTCGAACTCCACGGATCAGCAACACAACAAGATGCTGATGACTTGGTGGATATTGTGTTGCCTAAAATTGAGGATTATCTTGTTAATTCAACGCACGCTTACGCTTATAAACAAGGGAGGAAGAGACGATGAGAGTAGACATTTACACAAAAGATTGGGTGAAAGTGGATTTAGATTCACTTAATGTAGTCACAACAAACTTCATACTTGAATCGTCTTCCCCTCAACATACGAGAGAAGATGTTGATATGATGTACGGTACGAACACGCTAGGCACTGTCCTAGCTGGTCGTACTATGCAAGTTACCTTTCACATTCGAGCGGTGGATGCATACGATTTCCCTCTTGTTCGAAATGAAATCTTTAAACTGTTGAATGGCCTTGATGTCGTGTACTTAGTTAATACAAGAGAGTCAGGCAAACGGTGGAAGGTGCGAGTAGAAAGTGCGTATGATACTGCACCTATCGCAATGGTATTCAGTCAGTTTGATATCTCATTCTTTTCTGACTCACCATTTAGCGAAAGTATTGGAACAACACAAGATCCGTTAACGTTCTATGCTGAAAGATGGCAATTTGGACAAGGGATATTAGCAGAAGATGATATTAAGTATACAAACACAGCAAGTAGTTTTAAAATATACAATCTTGGTGATATTACGATTGACCCAAGGGATCCAAAAGCACCTTTAACCATCGAAGTCACCGCAGCGCAAACATCTAGTAACATTATGATGAGTTTAACGAACAATACGACAGGTGAAAGGTGGAGTTACAAAGGGGCGACAACCGCAGGACAAGTTTATCAATTAGCTGGTGTTCAAACCTTGTTAGACGGAACCTCAGTTAGTTCGAAAACAAATTATGGATTGTTGACACTGAAACCAGGATACAACGATATTTCGCGAAACAGCGGGATTTCGAGGGTTAATTTCATCAATCGTTTTTATTATCTCTGATGGGTGGTGAATGAATGGCTAAAATGCTTGTATCAAATGTCGATGAAACAAAGACTGAGAGATTAGTAGGTTACACCGATTTAACAAGAAGTGTCAAAGTTAATGATTTAAACTCTGTTTCTTTTACGGTGGTTCGAAATGAAGTGAATGCAGCAGCGTTTGATTTATTGGAAGATGATTCACCGATTGAATATGATGGTGTACGATACGTTGCTGATGTAGAAAAGCGCCCGTATAAAAACACAACAAAAGCAGTTATCACGACTCAGCATGAATTCTTCTCCAAGATGATTGATCGCAGTTATGTGTACACTACATTACCAACTGCTTCACGCTCTCTGAGTGCGTATATGAGCTTTATTACACAGGATAGCGATTATACCTTCTCTGTTGTCGATTCGTTCGGGATTAAGAAAATTGAGAACTTTGGCGGTTCGAATCCGTTAGATTTATTCAAGAAACTTCTTGCTACGTTTAAAGCGGAGTTTGATGTAGTTGGAAATGAGATACGCTTATACAACCAATTAGGACCCACCCAAAGCTATCCATTTCGTTCGAGAAATAATATATCTGATATCGTCAAAAAAGGCTCAGCAAACAATCTATGCACGTATATCAGGGGGTTTGGTAAAACTTATGAAAACCAAAATGTTTTAAAAGGTGAATCACTCAACTTCCAAGAGCGTTCAAGCGGTTGGGCTAATACAACTGATCCGTATTGGTACACGAATGAAGCTGGGCGAACCTTCACGATGAAATGGAATGGGACAGGCATTCGTTTTTGGTATTTACAAAGTCCTGATGGTGGTGTGTGGGAATTTCAGTTAGACGGAGATCAAACAGCTACCTTATCAACGTGGGGTAAAACAGCAGGATTAAAAAGCGTTAATCTATTTATGGACGCAGTTGAACAAGATCATGTGATCGTTGCTACATTCAAAGGTGACGATGACCAGCATGTACCAAGTACAGGAGCGGGGAAATCGCGTGGTTGGGTAAGGCGCTCAGATACAGAAAACTTAAAGACATTTGAAGTCTATACAACACGTAAAGGTGACGCGCAATACATGGCAGTTGCGGAATATACTTCCCCTTTGGCTGCTAAGTATGGAATTCGCCACCAAGACCCGATTTTTGATGAACGTTTCACGAATCCTACTTACTTGCAATCATATTTACAAGAAAACTTAAATGATAAGTTAGAAATCAGTTATGAAATGAGCTTTAGGGATCTGTCAAAAGCGGGTTACCCTACTCCAAAACCAATTATAGGGGCAAGTGTTCCTTTTATTGTAGAGGAATTAAATTTAACCATCCCAGATGTGCGTATTATGGAGATTACTGAGTATCCCGAATCTGAGAAATCACCTGATATCACAATAGGAAACAGTCGCGAAACATATGGAGAAGTGGTATTCAATAGTTCGAAGCAATTACTTGAAGATTTATTTGATTCAAGAACCAATCGAATTAACCCAAATATGTTGGATGAAGCAACAAAATTTTTTTCTGAAGCCATTAACAATTCTCTTTCACAGGTAGAGTATCCAGTGAATATGGGGATTGTGTTACGAGATCCAAACGATGCAAATAAAATCGTAGTTCCGCGTTCAAATGGAATCGGAATCAGCCAAAACAACGGTGAAGATTATTTAACAGCCATGACAGCAGAAGGAATCGTGGCAGATGTTATTTATAAAGGGCAACTTAACACCAACAACGTTCAAATTGTTGGTGTTAAGTTGCCCTTTTTTATATAGATGGAACAGAGTTTCGTGCGATAGATACTAATAACCCGGATAAGTACCTACGTATTACACCTGGGCAATTATACTCTGCATTAGGATCAATTACGATTGAACGTACAGATGGATTCAAACTAATCCAAGATGTTTATGCCAACTTTGATTTTAATGTTCAATTTTCTATGCCACCTCAACTATCAGGCGGTGTATACGAAGAAGGACGATGGTATAAAACAATGACCACTGACAAGGGTGATGCTGGATATTATAGCTTCCAACATACGGCGCGTTACCTCTACTTGCAACTAGCTTTCTACGCTGATAACGGAAACGGCGGTTACATCTATGTAGACGGTTCAGGTGCAACATCAGGAACCACATACGCAAGTTTTTATACGACCCACAGCATCGGTAATGACTATGCTACCTTCGGTCGTATTTTTGTCGTGGATTTAGGCTCACCTAATGGCAGTCAAAAGTCTGTTTATGTACGTCTTAAAAGCGACAGTACAACAAAAGCGGTAGCTGTTCGACACATTCGCGGTTACTTACGAGGATAAGGAGAGATAGCAATGGGTGAGAAATTATATCAAGTATTTGTCACGGTAGATACTGAAGGAAATGTAACAAGCGCGCAAGTGGGGCGGTACATTGTTCAAACAGAACCCTTCGACTTCTTTTTTATAGAAGATGAAGAGACAGGAAAAGACCTGCAAACGAACGCGAAATATTACAAAGTGGTCCTTAATGGTTTCAAGGCTTCCCTAGTACAAGATGAACCAGCTGTAGAAGAAACACCGACAGAACCAACAAATCCAACAGAGTGAGGTGTGAAAGGCACTATTATTATTTGAATGTTTAATAAACTGGTTAGGGATTGAAGGAAGAAGGATATTAAATCAGTTTATTGATGATGTGGAAAACAACTTTAAAGAAACAACAACTAACACATATAAAACTCAAACAGATGCAGCGAAAGCACTGAACGATTCAATGTTGCTGTGCAAAAATCAAATAGTGTCTATTCGCAAGTAAATGAGCTTGTTATTGGTTCAAATACATCTTCTGCAGAAACTGTACAATCTAGGGTTAGTGTTTACACAGCGGACTGTAAAATGTTTTCTGAATTTTGAAATCCAACCAATATCAAAGGGATAAATTAAAGTTTCAAAATAGGTTTGAGGTTTATGAATACTCTGTATTTACAACGTTTCCTATTTTTGTAAACATGGCTGAACATGATGTAGATTTAGGTGGTATCGAGATTCTTAAATCACGCTTTCTTTTATAAGATACCCGAAAGGTAAGAATGAAAAAGTTAAAAATTACAGAGGCAGATAAAGAAGCAATTTCTTTTATACGTGTAATAGATGTAACAGCAGATGTACTAGAAATCATACGATCCAATCGATTAAATGCTTCAAAAGCGCAAAAATGTCCAAATTAAAAACTTAATATTAAATCACTATAGCAATATCATTCGCCCCATTCGTCTGATTGAAATTAAAGATTCCAGTGACATTTCAAAGGATATCTATATAGACAACATTATTTATGTTAATGCTTTAAAGTAAACTTTCGAAGGAATAGTAGTTCAAGGTGGATCATATGAACCATCTACTTGGTTAACGGTGGGGAAAGCACTCCTAAATGGAGATTTTTTCAAGGGGAGAAAGCCCAAGTGGTTCTATGTCTGATAGACCTACTCGAGCATCAAAAGGTCAATTTTATTTTGATGAAACATTAAATAAACCTATATGGTTTAATAGCAGTAGTTGGGTAGATTCATCTGGGGTGGTAGTTTAAAATGTTATAAAATACAAAAAAACACGTAGAGACAAAAGACACAAAACTTCAATAGAACTAGTCGCATTATTTGTTAAAATAACTATAAACTTGAAAAAAAACTTAAAAAAAACAGAGAAAGATAGTATGATAATACTATTCGGATATGAAAGGTGTAAAAAATATGATTCATAGGTTGGGTATCAACAACTTTAAACAGGCGTTGTTATTTATAATTGCCACGATTTATGTTGTTGGAGTATCGGTTTATCATCTCCTTGTTTTAGTTCCATTGATAGTTTTAGTACCTTATTTTCTAGTGCAACAAAAGTTGTTATATGTATATTCTATTCCTTTTCTCAGTTTGTACCTTCTATTTATATCTTTCGGAGGAACAAACTTCAGTGTTTCCTTTACTGTTTTATGTTTATTAGGTGGTATATCACTTATTAGGTTTTTTGAAGATCATTTGAAACAGAAGATAACAAGGGTTTTCATTATCTATATTTTAGGAATGAGTTTTGGATTAATTTATTCTCCTGATATAAATCTAGGAATAAAGCTTACTATGTACAATCTTCTTGCATTTTTGATAATGCTCGCAGGCCAACAAATAGCAAGTAAATACTCGGTAGAGTCAGTTCTGAAAAATATTGTAATTTTTGGCTTGCCTATTGGAATAGCAAATGTAGTCTTTTTGTTAGTCCCTGATTTGGAAATCAGTTTCTTGCATACTTCAGTAGCTAAGTTGTTTATAGATCCTGGGGCTTTACGTGTCTTATTTGATGAAGGTTACAATAATATACTTGATCCTAGAAAAGCAGGTACATTCTTTGTGAATACTAATATGGCAGCAGTGTTTTTTGGGATATTACTTTGGTCATCATTATCTTTAAGGCTGAAGAGTAAAGTTCGTAGTTATAATATTCCTGTAATTATTTATTTTCTTGCATTATTAAGCACCAATTCACGTGCTGGATTAGGAGCTTTTGTTTTTACACTTTTTCTTCTAATACTTTTAAATATAAAGAAAAAGAAGACTTGGTTTAGATTACTAATTTTTACTTTTCCGATTTTGAGTTTAGGTATGCTTTTTGTCAGCAGTGGACTTTTCGATAATATTGTTTCTAGGCTAAGTATAGAAGCGATAGAATCTGATCCTCGTATGATAATCTGGCAATTTGCTCTTTCACACATTCACCCACTCTCAGGGTTAGGCTACGGAGGATGGGAGCAAATATCATATCAAATGGGAGCGGAATTAGGCAAACTTCCACCACATAACAATTTTCTTATAGCTTGGTCTTGGAGTGGTATATTAGGTGTAATTTCGTTAGCTACATTAGTATTCGGAGTAATGTATATGTCTATGAAAAGATATAAGGATACAGGGAATGCGCTTTATCTAAGTTTAATGGGGGCTTATGGGATAGTATTCTTCGAAGGAATGTTCGATAATTATTTCCTTCATCTTTATAATATTTCTGTGTTATTGTTTTTAATTACAGGATTAGTCTTATTTGATAAAAAAGGTATTAATAACAAAAATTAAACACCTGTTCAGGGTGTTTAATTTTATCAGAAATATTTTTTCTTCACTTAACGAATGCAGTTAATTAGGAAGAAATATTTAAGTTTATAAAGAGAATAATTATTTAAAATAAAGTAAGGAGATCGATTATTATTAAACGATATGAAGAATTAGATTCTATTAGAGGACTGGCCTCTTTGACAGTGGTAATTGCACATTTAATTTCTGTATCTTCAGCGTATGGTCTAGTTGTTGCGCTGGCAAATAGTAGGTTCTTTCATTTATTCTTTGCAAGTCATGAAGCAGTTATAATGTTTTTTGTTTTAAGCGGTTTCGTACTTTCTTTACCAGCTTTAAATGGCAAAAATCAAACATATTCTCATTTCATTTTACGTCGGATCGCAAGGATATATATACCCTATTTAGTTACAATTATAGCCGCAGTTATACTCAAAGAGAATTTTTCAAAAGGAGGAATAGATGGTTTAACAGACTGGTTTAATCGTCTTTGGAATGTTCCTTTTAGCTGGGGGTTACTATGGGAACATATCCTTCTGATAGGTGGCTTCAATACAGATGCGTATAATCCAGTTATTTGGACTCTAGCGCATGAAATGAGAATTTCTATTATTTTTCCTTTTATAATGATTTTAGTATTAAGGCTAAATTGGAGATATTCTTTAGGAATTGGCTTTCTTTTTTCGTGCATAGGTTCTATTCTCCACATGAAATTTGGATTGAACAGAGTTGATTATACTTATTTTTTAAGTATCCACTATATTTTTATGTTCATTATAGGCGCAACCTTAGCAAAGCAAAGAGATATTTTAATTGGTGGGTTTACTAAAATATCGAAAATAAATAAAGTACTATTTCTTATAGTGGGCCTTCTAAGTTATACGTATTCAAGTTGGTTTTTTCCTAACATTGCAATAATTCACAATAGAGCTTTAGAAGAATGGGCTACTTCATTTGGTGTGGCAATTTTAATAATTGTTGCTTTAGGATCAGCGTCAATTTCTAAAATATTAAAAGGAAAGGTCCTACAGTTCCTAGGAAAGATTTCTTACAGTTTATACCTAATACATTTTATGGTTCTGTTTACTATAGTAAATGTTTTTTATAGGGTATTACCTCTTTGGAGTATGTGGTTAATGACTATAGTTTTATCTACTGCACTAGCAACATTGTCTTACCACTTCATTGAACTTAATTCCATTAGGTTAGGAAAGTATTTAACTAGTAACTCCAGGTTTTCTAAAAAGTATAATGATGTAGCTTAATTATAAAGAGGACTAATTTTTAGTCCTCTTTTTGTTTTACAAAAGGGGTGATAATAGAGAAGTTTTATATCCAAAAGTGAAGATAGCAATTAATCAACGCCTTGAGCGTTATTTTTTATGCCTAAATAGAAGAGGTTTCTATATATGAAAGGGGTTAGGAAGATGCCAAAATCAACGGAGGGACAACCAATAGAGACAGTACACAAAGAACTAACTGAAATCAAAGGGAAAATCGATACATTAGCTGCACGCGTATATGCCGTTGAACGAACATTAGACAAACACGATCAACAAATCATCACGTTAAATGAAAAGTTAAGCAAAATTGAAGATAACACCACTTGGATTAAGTGTACCATTATGGGTGGGATTATTACAGCGATTTGTACTGGAGTTATTGGCGGCGCAATCGCTATTTTTTATACCGTTTTACAACAATAGGAGGGTGAATAATGAACAAGGATGTTGCGAAACAAATAACAGGCTTTCTGACAGCTCTATTCCTTTTCCTAGGAACAATTAATGTGAAGTTTGAATGGTTTACCTTAGATAGTATCAACGCATTTGAGGTGGTGATTGTAGCAGCTATTCCATTAGTGTATACATTCTATCGAATTTACCAAAACCACTACGGTACCACAGAGAAAGCGAAGGAGCAAAAGGAAGTCTTAAAACAAAAAGGATTAAAATAAGTCACCTTTCAAGGTGGCTTTTCTAATTGGGAGGAGAAAATCATATGCAAAGTAGAAACCAAAAGAACGTGAAAATTATCGATGTCTCTCATCACAACGGTACAATCAATTGGACGAAAGTAGCGATGGATGGTGTAAAAGGGGCATATATTAAATTAACAGAAGGTACAAGCTTTCTTAGTAAGACAGCATACTCACATTATTTACATGCGAAAAATGCAGGGTTACGCGTTGGTTTTTACCACTATGCACATGCAAACAACGATCCGATTAAAGAAGTGAATTTCTTTCTAGAGAAACTCAGGAACATGAAAGTGGACTTACCACACTGCTTAGACTTAGAAGAAAATAAAGGGTTACCCAAAGCAAAAATAAACGCATTCGGTTTAAAATGGATGGAGCATATTGAGAAAAAGACAGGAATTACACCGATTCTCTATACAGGTTATTCATTTATGAGCAACTTTTCAAGCGCTGTAGCTAAGTATCCTTTATGGGTAGCTCGTTACAGCAGTTTAAATCATGTAAACGGTATGAATAGCCCGGGTTCCTCTACAATATGGAATAAGTGGGCAATGTTCTAATACACGGATTCAGGGAAAGTAAAAGGAATCAACGGGAAAGTGGACGTAAATGAAATGGATCTTGATTTCTTCAAATCAATCGATTCAGGTGTGACGCTTGTAGGTGATGCGAACTCGCAAAGCTCGTACCGTAAAGGAGATTCAGGGCTAGGTGTAAAAGAGTTGCAGCAGAACCTTATCAAGCTAGGGTATACGTTACCTAAATACGGTGCTGACGGAAGTTTTGGTAAAGAGAGTGTTGAAGTGGTAAAAGCTTTCCAACGTGTAAACGGCTTACTTGATAATGGGGTTGCTGGTGAGAACACGTTAGCTAAAATCACAGAGCTATTAAAAGCTAAATCCGCACCTAAACAAGAAGACTTGCCGAAAGTCACATCAATAGGAGATAAATACTCATTCCAAGTGAAATCAAAAGTAGTTGCAGGTGTATACAAATACTCCAACTTAGCTGAGAAGCAAAAGACAATCAGTAATAATGCCATTTTCAGTGTGTACGGCTATACAGAAGGCGCGAAGGCATGGGCAGTTCCTGGTGGCTTTGTAAAAGCTAATGATGTAGAGCCTTTGTTAGTAACCTTAACAACAGGTGGGTTAAGCAAAGACATGGAGGCTGAGTTCCGCTCCTTCTTAAAGGGTGAGAAGATTAACTCAGAGCTTAATATACACGCAAAGGGTAATCCATCAGCCGAAATTACTATAGCAGGGTTACAACTCGTTAAGGTGAAACAATTCCTTGATGTTAAAGGATGGTATTACAAGTAATGAAGAACCTCTGCTCTTATGAGTGGGGGGGTTTTTGGAAAATACTTATGGAAATTTCTTTCAAGTAATAGTATTCTTTTAGCAGGCATATGTTTCAATGAGTGATTGTAATAAGAAATATTTGGAAGTATAGGGGGAGGAAATGGAAAAATATAAATATTTAAACAAAAAAAGCTTAACATTAATGGTAATAATATTAATTATAGTTTCTATTTTCACACTGGGAATTATGAAAGTAAAGGAAGTTTCTTTGCAAGCTCAAAAGAAAAATTTGTTTTCAGACGTAGTTCCTAAAGGGTTGGGAGTTAATATACATTTCACAGGCAATCCTATAGATATTGATTTAATCAAAGATGCTGGTTTTAAAATAGTAAGACAAGATATTTTATGGGAAAACGTAGAAAAAGAACGTGGGGTATATAATTTTAAAAGTAGTGGTTATGATGAATTGAATACGGCATTAATTCAGAATGATATACGTCCATATTTTATACTGGATTATAGTAATAAATTGTATGAAAAGAATCAATCCATTGTAACTAAAAAAGGTCAAGATGCATTTGTCAAATATGTAAAAGAGGTCACAACTAGATACAAAGGTGAAGGCGTAATATGGGAAATATGGAACGAACCTAATTCTGGTTTTTGGGAACCAAAACCAAACATTAAAGAATATTCTTCGTTAGTAAAAAGAGTTTCTAAAACCATAAAAGATAATGATTCGACAGGAATTGTTGTGGCTCCAGCTTTATCTAAGGTAAATTCAGAATCGTTGGTTTGGTTAGAAGGTATCTTTAAAGAAGGAACTTTAGATTACATTGATGCAGTATCTGTTCATCCATATCGTCCTGAGAATCCTGAAACAGTATTATCTGATTATCAGAAGTTGAAATCTTTAATAAGTAAATACAAAAAAGGTGACGTCCCTATTTTAGCGGGAGAATGGGGATATTCTACAGCTGAAAAATGGAAAAATTTCAACGTGACAGAACAGCAACAAGCAGAGTATTTGGTTAGGATGTTTTTAATTAATTTGTTATCTGATGTTCCAGTAAGTGTTTGGTACGATTGGAAGAATGATGGGGACGACCCACTGAATAGTGAACATAATTTCGGTATTAGAGAACAGGATGTTAATATCCCGAAACAATCATACATAGCAATTAATACTTTAACTTACAACTTATCAAATTTTAAATTAAATAGGAGAATTAATGTTGGTAATCAAAATGATTATATTCTTGAATTTACTAATGGAAAAGAAAAGAAGGTAATTGTCTATTGGACTTCAAAGGAAAAACATAATATTAATTTAACTATTAAAAGTAAAAAAAATAAAATAGTTACAATGTATGGAAAAGAAGTAAGTAAGATAAATGGCGATAATGATTTAAATTTAGAGATATCTAATGAACCAACATATATAATAAGTGAATAATGAAGACTATTCTTAATTAAAACAAACGTTTATCTTATTATTCAGATCCCATAATGATAAGTAAAGAATGTGATGAATTGTAATGGAACAACAAGAAGAGAAATACGCAAACATTGATGTAACGAAGATATATGAATACGCTGAGCTACCTGATAAAATTAGTGAATGATGCGACAACTGTAACGTTGTGAAGTTCAAGAGTATAGATGAATTAAGTAAACTAGTGGAATTTAAAGAACAGGGCATTCTTACTGAAGAAGAATTTCAAGAGCAGAAGAGAAATTTATTAACTTCTTAATTAATATAATTATCTATTTTCTAATTGGTCCACAAACTTTCTTCCTAGTTCCTAAGGGAAGAGGTTGTGGACCTTCTTTATGTGTATCTGTTTATTCCGAGTCATCCTCTACGTATTCCCAAAGTTCATCAACAGTACAATCAAGAAGTTTTGCAAGTCTAAAAGCTTTTTTTAACGTTGGTTCTGTTCTTCCAGTAGCCCAACCGTTCACCGTTTGTTTTGTTTCTCCTAATTTCTCAGCAATTTCAATCTGAGACATTTTCAATTGAGCAAAACGAACCTTCAACTTCGAATCCAATTTACCTACACTATCTTTTGGCATGGCAAACACTCCTAAAGTATCCATATATTCCTCCTTTCATTTTATTACCATATCCATATTTGAACAAGGATGCATTTATGAGTAATAAATATAAATTAATAAGTAATAAAAATATTTTAATTTTCAGGTATCAAGTACAAGCACAGCACAATATATTAGGATTACAAAGGTGAGACACAGGAGCGACAAACGCCACACATCATATTAAATTTCTTGTCCGAGTCAGACGCCTAGCAGACAAAAGGAGGTCAACAGAATGATTTTAGGTATTGATAGCGGAAGTTCAGCGGTAAAGGTAGGGACAGAAAAAGGGGTATATTCTTTTCCTTCATGTTTAGGTGAATGGAGACAAAGAAATTTATCTTCTACCTTTGGAAAAGATGATATGGAATTTGAATATCAGGGCGAAAAAGGATTTGCTGGAACGCTTGCTAAATATGAAAGTGAATTTTTACGTCGAATGATGGATAGCACAAAAGCTCATGAAGATGCAAAAATACGCACGTCAATAGCTATTCATCGCTACGGTGGCCCACAAAATGAAATTGTCGTAGGGCAACCAATTGTCCAACATAATGATTATGAGAAGCAAAAGATCAAAGACATGTTAAGAGGGTCATACACTATAACGGTTAACAGTGTAACAAAAACATTCACTATTAACCGTGTAGAAGTTGCTGCAGAAGGCGGTGCAGTATATTGGGCTTTAAATACAAAAGCTCCTTTAATACGCATTATAGACATAGGAAGCGGGAGCGTTAATTACGCAACAATTGAAGATGGCCGTTACATTGATAAAGATAGTTCTAGCCTGGAATATGGCGCTGAATCAACTAAAAGCCAAAATGTTAATTCAATGGTTGAAAGCATTATAGCTCAAACGTCTAAAAAATGGAGAAAAGAAGACGTTGTACTTATTGCGGGTGGCATGGCCGAAGAAGTTCAAGACTTAGTCTCTTCTTATTATAAGGAAGCAAAAGCAATTAAAGTTCCGTATGTAGAAAGTGGTCAAATTGATTTCGCGCATCCTGTTTATGCAAATGCATTAGCATTCTTAAATATCGCAAGGGGGTTATAATGTGTCTAAAAGAGTGAAGAAAGATGTTTCATTTAGTCAGGTAGATCCACATGAAATTAAGTTGCTGTAGCATGCTTTAAAACAAGGTGTATTTTCACGTTATATAAAGCGTTTAATTGATAAAGATATGCAAGGTATACAACCGGTTGAAAGACCTCATTACGAACCGATTTCAACAAATAAGAGCCATATAAGCAGCGTAATTTAATGACGGTTTGGATGACGTTTAAATGGCGGGTGGGTGCAGCTGCTACGCCAATAAAAAGCTTATGATATCAATGCTTATGAACAATATAAAATGGCGTTTAGAAAGGCACTATCTACTTTGTAGATACTATAAGAGGGGTGGAGAAAGTGCATGATTTTTGAAGTTATTTCTTCTTCAATTATTGGCGGGATTTATTTAGCAGCAAAATTGAAGAGTGGAGAAGGGCCAACAAATGATCATGAAAAAATTAAAATGATTGCTGATGTTGTTGGATTAAAAAAAGACGGAAAATCAATTAGGATTCACCGGAAATACAGACCGAAAAACAAGCACTTTACAGAATACATTTATCAAATCCCTTTAGGCTTATCTTTAGATGATTTCAAAAGTCACATTGATAAATTTGAGGACGGATTGAACAACAAACAAACTTCATATTTTCTCAGCTTAAAAGATTTAAAGAAGATTGATTGGGAAAAATTAAGTCAAATTAAATCATTTAAAGATTTACCTGAACAATTCAAACGCATATTTGGAGAAAAGCAGCTGATCCGAAAAAATATAGAAATGAGTTATGACGGAATGTTGCGTATTAAGGTTTATGATAGATCATTGCCGAATTATCTAGCCTTTGATGATTCAGTTTGGAACCAATGTAAAAAGTGGTGTGTGCCAATTGGAGAAACAAAAGATGGTGTTCATTTCATTCGATTAGATGACGGGCATGCGGTTATAGCTGGTACAACTAGATATGGAAAAACAACTTTTCTGCATCTATTGATTACCACATTTATAAATCTCCATCCTGGTGAAGTGGAATTTAGTTTAATTGATCTAAAATCAGGTTTATCTTTTCAGCGTTACGCGGATTGTAAACAAGTGATAAACATGGCCGAAGATCTACCAAGTGCGCACAATTGTTTCAAGAAAATCATTCAAGAAATGAAGCGCCGCAAAGAATTATTTAAGCAGTTAGGCATTGAAAAAATTCAGGATATTAAGCAACCCCTTTCCAGACATTACATTATTATTGATGAAGCAAGTAACCTTGATTTTAGACGGATGGAATTAGAATCAAAAAAGGATATTGAAAAAGCTAAATTGCTTTATGAGCAATGTAAAGCATGGATGAAAATGATTGCTTGTGAATCTGCATCATTGGGGATTTATTTGATCTTTTCAACTCAATATCCAACAGCTGAAATTTTAGATAGTCAGGTAAAAGCAAATACAATTACAAAGATCTGCTATAGATTAGATACCGGAACGCAAAGTTATGTGGTCCTTGATCATACTGGTGCAGAAGAAATCACTATAAAAGGCCGGGCGATTGTTCGAACACCGGACGGTACAGCGCAAGTTCAAAGTTATCTCTTAGATGATAAACAAATTGAGAAAGTTATAAGACCTCATATTGTTATTAAAGCTAGGGAGGATGATGAAGAGAATGCGCCAATTAGCGAAGACATTAGAGAGACAGGAAAAGATACTCTTATCATTGAGCCGGTTTAGTTATTTGAGCCGTTCACAAATTCAGATCATTCATAAAATACCATCTGAACGAACCGCTCAGAGAGTCATGCAACAGTTAAGTAAATACGTTTCTAGTTTCATGGATGGAGAAAAGATTTTTTATCTAAATGCAGAAGGCCGTAAATATACGGGATGTACAAAAATCTGCAAAAAGATGACAACAGCAAGACATTACATTATGAGAAAAGATTTATTTATTGCTTATAATTGTCCGGATGATTGGAAGAATGAAATGCGGCTGCTTTATAAAGATGTAAATGTAATAGCAGATGCTTTATTTGAAAGTAATGCTATCAGACATATTGTTGAAGTGGACCATACACAAAAGATGCAAACCAATAAGGCCAAGATAGAAAAATACCGTAAGCTGATTGAGTACGGCGTTTTAAAAAACATAAGGCTTATTTGGATGACTACAACAAATTATAGGAAGAAGAAGCTGCTTGAAATGATGGGAGATATCAAAGGGCAAGTTTGCACCATATCAGACTTTCATTAGGAGTGATGGACATGTGGAAAAAGGTTGCGATTCAGGCGGGGTTTATGGCTTTAGATTATGGAATGAAAAAGCGTAAGCAAAGTAAAAAGAAGGCTAAAAAGAAACCAGCTAAAAAGGGGAGAAAATAACATGCTATTTGCATCTAAGAAAATTCAAACGGTGGGTACAATTTCGGATTTTATGAATAAAGAAAAGAAAGTTGAAATTCAAGTAGATGTAGAAGCTTCAAATACTAAATGCCTCTATCCAATATCCCTTCCTTTCATCTTAACACCTGCTTTTTTTGATGGTTTCGCCGCTCCTACTTTTGCAGCTGGAACAGGTGCAGCAGTAGAAACAATGGGAAAAGCAGAAGTTTCAAATAAAATCATTTCAGCTTTTGCGCCAATTACTGATCTAGTGCAGGGGTTAGCATATCCAATTACTTTTATCAGCTTGAGCTACGCAGGTATTTTGTTCATTATGAGAAGGAATGAACAGGCAATACAAACCTTACAAGGTGCAGCAATTGGTTTTATTATCGTTAATATGGCCCGCTATTAATGCGTTTGTTGGTTAGCATCACAGCGGGATTTTAAAGGGAGGTAAACAAACATGTGGCACAAAATACAAACAGTAGGTACAATTCGAGAATTCATAGATACAAGCGCGGCTATTGTGCCGCTTGCAGCTGCAAAACATGAAGGTGTATTAACCACACTTACACACTTTTTAAGCAATCCAACTCAAGCGCTAGGTGATAGTGCATTTAACGCTATTAATCCATTTTTAGAAATCACCGGGATTATCTCCTATCCAGTAGCCAGCATTATAATGGTTATAGCGGGCCTGATGTACATTATCGGTTTTCGTGAAAAATGCGTAAGTTGGATGACTAAAACCACAATTACTTATATCATCGTTGAACTTCTACCCTTGCTTCTCAGAACAGCTATAAATTCAATTGTTGCAGCATAAAAAAAGGAGCATGCGGAAGTTGTCCGCGATGCTCACATTTTTGACCACATGACCACAAAAATGACCACGCACTCAAGTTATTTTAAGTTAACTAGGGGTGAAAGCTATTAACTTTCATTTTCAAAACTGTTGGTATTAAGGGATTTTAATAGCTTTAAATAAATTCTAGGACAGGTCGGTTCTTTCATTCCCACAGATATGGAGTCTCTTGGTAAACATAATAGTTCAACCAATTCATAAACAGCAGGTTGGCATGAGAACGCCATGTTTTTAAAGGATTTTTGTCAGGATCATTGTTTGGGAAATAGTGTTCCGGAAGCTTTGGTTCTAGCCCTTTTTCTGTATCTCGAAGAAATTCTTCTTGCAGTGTTTGAACGTCGTATTCTGGGTGTCCTGTAATGAAAACAAACTTTTCATCTTTAGACATCGCCATATAAACACCAGCTTCTTCAGAGTAGGAAAGAAGCTCAAGGTCAGGATGGTTTTTTACTTCATTCATGTCGACGTCGGTGTGACGAGAATGAGGAGAATAAAAGACATCATCAAATCCTCGCAGCAGCTTAATCGGTTCTTCACTCGATACCACATGCGTAAATACACCCGTGCATTTATCAGAAAGAGGTCGCTTGTCAATGCCAAAGTGATGATAAAGTCCAGCTTGAGCTCCCCAACAGATATGAAGGGTAGAAGTCACATTTGTTTTACACCAATCCATAATTTCTTGAAGTTCTTTCCAGTAGTTTACTTCTTCAAATGGTATATGTTCTACAGGTGCTCCTGTAATAATCATTCCGTCATATTTTCGTTCTTTAATTTGTTCAAACGTTTTATAAAACTGATCTAGGTGATTTTTACTCGTTGTTTTGGCTTTATGACTTGCTGTGTAAAGAAGTGTAATATGCACTTGCAGCGGCGAGTTCCCGAGTAAACGTAATAATTGCGTTTCAGCTTTTTCTTTTTCCGGCATTAAGTTTAGGATAACAATATTAAGAGGGCGAATTTCTTGGTTAACCGCGCGCACGTCGTCCATAATGAAAATTCTCTCTTTTTCTAAAATTTCTTTTGCCGGAAGATCACGTGGAATATTAATAGGCAATAAAATTCCTCCTATTCGATTTCGAAGTAATGATGCGTATAAATGTTCTTTCTCACGTGAAAATGAGGTTCAACATTTATGTACAATATACTATTATAGGAATATACAGAATATTAAGCAATTGAATTTTGAAAAAAAAGAGCATTAATATGCGTAATGGCTAAAATGAAATGGTACAATAAGGTTAAACTGGAGCGTCGCTATGCTTTTTTTTGCTTGACTGAAACTCAGTAAAATTTACAGCGCAGTCGTTCCTGTATTCATTAAACTTCATATCTCCCCCAGAAAATGGATTTCATCCTTTTTTGATGAAGTGTTTGAAAAGAATTCTCAGCAGAAAAGGGGTTTTTATATGACAACTAAGAAGCAAATAAAAAGTGATTTGCAAATTGCACAAGAGGCAACGATTAAACCGATTAAAGAGATTGCCGAGCACCTGGATATTTTAGAGGCCGAGCTAGAGCCGTACGGACATTATAAAGCCAAGCTTTCTTTGTCCGTTATGGAACGTTTACACACAAAACAAGATGGAAAAGTGATTTTAGTTACAGCTATTAATCCAACTCCAGCAGGAGAAGGGAAGTCGACAGTGACGGTTGGCTTAGCTCAGGCATTACATAGATTAGGTAAAAAAGCGATTGTCGCCATGCGTGAACCATCTCTTGGTCCGGTAATGGGAATTAAAGGAGGTGCCGCTGGCGGCGGTTATGCTCAAGTGCTTCCAATGGAGGATATTAACTTACACTTTACTGGAGACCTGCATGCCATTACAACAGCTAACAACGCGCTGGCAGCTATTTTAGATAACCATATACATCAAGGAAATGAATTGCGTATTGATACACGTAAAATCACGTGGAAACGAGTGGTAGATTTAAACGACCGCGCGCTGCGTCAGGTCGTCATTGGATTAGGTGGTCCGATGCAGGGTGTTCCTCGAGAAGATGGATTTGATATTACAGTGGCATCAGAAATTATGGCTATTTTCTGCTTAGCGTCAGATTTACAAGACTTGAAGCGTCGCTTAGCATCTATTGTGGTAGCTTATAACATGGACAATGAGCCTGTAACGGTTGCAGACTTAGGTGCACAAGGAGCGCTTACTCTTCTTTTAAAAGATGCGATTAAACCAAACCTTGTACAGACGTTGGAACATACTCCAGCCCTCATTCACGGAGGTCCTTTTGCTAATATTGCCCACGGCTGCAATAGCGTCATTGCCACAAAAATGGCTGCAAAACTAGGCGACTATGTAGTAACAGAAGCGGGATTCGGGGCAGATTTAGGCGCAGAAAAATTCCTGAATATTAAAGCTCGTATGGCAGATATTAAACCAGAAACGGTGGTAATCGTTGCAACAATTCGCGCTTTGAAAATGCATGGGGGCGTTGCTAAAGAGGGTTTAAATGAAGAAAACATTGAGGCTTTAGAAGCGGGAATTGAAAATCTGGAAAAGCATATTGAAACGATTCAGGCATTCGGCGTTCCTTACGTTGTAGCCGTGAACCGTTTTGTGACGGACTCAAAAGGTGAAGTAGAAGCACTTATGAATTGGTGTGATTCAAAGAATGTTCCAGTTGCTTTAACAGAAGTATGGGAAAAAGGCGGAGAAGGCGGCGTCATGCTTGCTGAAAAAATTCTTGAAGTCATGAACGAGACAGAAAGTCAGTTTTCTCCTCTTTACGATGTGTCGGCTTCGATTCCAGAAAAAGTAGAAGCTATTGCTAAAACCGTATACGGAGCACAAGGCGTAGATTTTGCTCCAAAAGCGTTAAAGCAAATACAGCAATTTGAAGCAAACGGTTGGGATCATCTGCCGATCTGTATGGCCAAAACGCAGTATTCGTTAAGTGATGATCAGACGAAGCTTGGGCGACCAACTGATTTTAAGATTACGGTAAGGGAATTCCGTCCTTCACTCGGAGCTGGGTTTCTCGTGGCGCTAACAGGTTCAATTATGACAATGCCTGGCCTTCCAAAAAAACCTGCTGCGCTCAATATGGATATTGACGAGAATGGACATGCACTAGGGATTTTTTAAGAGAAGAGGCTAGGGTAAAAGTATTTTATTTGAAGGGAAATCCGAACGATGAAGCAAGATTCTTGATGAAGAATCAAACTCGTTCGGATTTTTTCATAGTTATGGTAAAAAGAAGTTTCATGGGTGTAGTGGCTTCTAGATATAGATTGGGTGGACTTAGTTGGGTCTCAATCTCTTTCTTGCAAGATAAAACAAAATAACAGGTATGTTATGAATTAATTTGGCAAGAAAGAAGGAGAGCTGACTGTTCGTATTTTATAAAAAAGGAAGTAGTTGAAATGTTTGATCCAATTGTATTTGATAATTTAAAAGTTGTTGTAGAAGGAGAGATCTATGATCTTGACTTGTCTGGGCAAGTATCTGTTACGAATCGCGAAGATTTTGTAGACTTAGCTCAGTTTACTCGAACGTACCGCATTTCTTTTCAACAGCATTTTTGCTGTACCGCGTCGCTAACTTTATCAACCGACTTAGACAACATTCATGCCGAATTAACGCCTTCCCGTGTAGAAAAACCAGGGTGTACAGTTTATATTGATTTTCAGCTAAAAAAACAAAAACCGTTTGAAGAAGCTGAATTTCAAAATATACAGGAAATGTGTGAGCGGATCTGGGGAACAACAAGAGTTGTGAAGCAGCGTATTACTCATGAAGTCGGAGGCAGCGAATACGAAAACAATATTGAGGTAACCTTTAACCGATTTATTTACGAAGACCAAGTAGGAGATTTAATCGAGATGATTGATTACATGCTGCAAACGACTGATCAGTTAAAGGTTCTTTATGACAAATCATAAGAGCGTTTCAGTTGTACTTCCGAAATAAAGTGAATTACAATAGGGAAAAGGAGGCGTTTTGATGAGCGTGTATGAATACTCGGCAAAAACAATTAAAGACGAAGACGTATCGCTATCTAACTATCAAGGTGACGTGCTGTTGATTGTGAATACAGCTAGCAAGTGCGGCTTCACCCCTCAATATAAAGATTTGCAGGCGCTGTACGAAGAAGAAAAAGAAAACGGCCTAACGGTTCTAGGTTTTCCTTGCAATCAGTTCGGCGGTCAAGAGCCAGGAAGTTCAAATGATATTGAACAATTTTGTGAGTTAAACTATGGCGTTTCGTTTCCGATGTTTGCAAAAGTAGATGTAAAAGGGGAGCATGCACACCCGTTATTTACATACTTAACAGAACAAGCACCGGGTCTACTAGGTTCCAAAGGGATAAAGTGGAATTTCACAAAGTTTTTAGTGAATCGTCAAGGTGAAGTCGTGAAGCGATACGCACCTCAAACTGCACCAAAAGATATTCAAAAAGATATAAAAGAATTGCTGTAAAAGCAGGTGGATCTCCATCTGTTTTTTATTTTTCAGCGAGGATTTTCAACCGGTGATCCGCTGTCAGTGAGACGAGCGCCTCACTTTGTGCTAAAATAATGGTGGATATAATTGAGGTGAGCAAATGAATAAAATAGTGGAAACGGAAAAGTGGGTTCAAGCAAAGCTTGCGCATGACACAACGGGTCATGACTGGCAGCATATCGATCGCGTGCGTCGAAATGCAGTGCTTTTATATAAAAAAGAAGGCGGCAATCGTGAAGTTATCGAACTAGCCGCGCTTTTACACGATGTTGTAGATGATAAGCTAGTGGAAGATGTTGAAAAGGCGTACGAAGAAGTGTGGGAGTGGCTGAAGAGTCAGCAGGTAGAAGAAGAGAACTGCAAGCATATCGTTCACATTTTACAAACGATGTCATTTAAAGGCGGAAACCGTCCGGCTATGGCTACGCTTGAAGGTCAAATTGTTCAAGATGCAGATCGTTTAGATGCGATCGGTGCAATTGGTATCGCACGTACGTTTATGTATGCAGGTGCTAAAGGCACGCCTTTGTATGATGAAAACATTGCTGTACGAAGTGAGATGACGGAAGAAGAATACAGACACGGGAAATCAACGGCTATTGCACATTTTTATGAAAAGTTATTAAAGCTCACTGCGTTAATGAATACTCAAACAGCACGGTCTCTAGCGCAAGAGCGACATACATATATGAAAGAATTTTTAGTTCAATTTAAGAAAGAGTGGAATTATCATTATGAAAATGCTGACTGTTGAAAACTTAACAAAAACGTATGGAGAAAAAGAGCTGTTTCATCAACTAACATTTACCATTACGGAAAATGAGCGAATCGGCTTAATCGGTGTAAACGGAACAGGGAAATCAACGCTTCTTAAAATTATCGCAGGTTTAGAGCTCGGAGACGAAGGAGATATTGTTCATGCTAAAGACTACAGCGTGACATATTTACCACAGCATCCGGATTTTGATGAAGACTTAACGGTTTTGGAGCAAGTTTTCAGCGGAGATACGCCTCTTCTTAACTTATTAAAAAACTATGAGCTAGCTCTGTATGCGTTAGAGCAAGACTCTGCAAACGAAAAAAATCAGCAAACATTGTATGATTTGCAACAGAAAATGGATGCGATGAACGCGTGGGAAGCCAATTCTAACGCACAGTCGATTTTAACGAAGCTTGGAATTTCAAATATGAGTGCAAAAATTGGTGAGCTTTCAGGTGGACAGAAAAAGCGCGTCTCCATTGCGCAAAGTCTAATTCAAACACCTGATTTACTGATCTTAGATGAGCCGACTAACCACTTAGATTATGAGACCGTTAAATGGCTCGAAGAATATTTATCCAAATATCAAGGAGCCGTGCTGCTTGTTACTCATGATCGCTATTTTTTGGATGCTGTTACAAACCGAATTTTTGAATTAGACGGTGGAAATTTATATAGCTATAAAGGAAACTATGCTGCTTTTCTAGAAGGAAAAGCGATTCGAGAAGATCAGGAAAAAGCAACTCAAGCAAAATTAAGCAACTTATACCGCAATGAGTTGGCTTGGATTCGCAGAGGAGCAAAAGCACGTACGACTAAGCAAAAAGCGCGTATTCAGCGATTTGATGAATTAGAAGGGAAAATCGATTCCTCTGAAAAAGAATCACTGGATTTAAGTTTAGCAGGCAGTCGCCTTGGGAAAAAAGTGTTTGAATTAAAAGATGTGTCTAAGACGTATGAAAATAAAATCATTCTTTCAGCCTTTACGCACATCGTGAAAAAACAAGATCGAATTGGAATTGTCGGAAAAAATGGAAGCGGAAAGTCCACCCTGTTGAATATGATTGCAGGACGCATTGAGCCGGACAGCGGTGAAATTGACAGAGGACAAACGGTTAAAGTTGCTTACTATACCCAAGAAAGCGATGATATGGACTTGAATCAACGCATGCTTGATTATATTAAAGAATCGGCAGAAGTTGTGCATACGACGGATGGGAAAATGATCTCTGCCTCGCAAATGCTTGAGAGATTTCTATTTCCTTCACATACGCACGGAACACCCATTCAAAAGTTGTCCGGCGGAGAGCGCCGTCGTTTATACTTGTTGAAATTATTAATGACATCGCCGAATGTTTTGCTTCTAGATGAGCCGACTAATGATTTGGATACTCAAACGCTAACGGTGCTTGAAGACTATCTCGAAGAATTTCCAGGTGTTGTGATCACCGTATCGCATGATCGCTATTTCTTAGATAAAGTAGCAGATTACTTATTAGTTTTTGAAGGAGAAGGAAACATTTCGATTTATTTTGGCGCTTATACAGATCAATTGGAAGAAGCGATGAAGAAGAAGCAGGCAATGGTTCAGCAGGCTAAAGTGAAAGAAGAAAAGCCAAAACAGCCGGAGAAAACGAAAAAGCGTCGCTTAACGTATAAAGAACAAAAAGAATGGGAAGAAATCGAAGATAATATTGCAGCAAAAGAAGAAGAAATTGAACGCTTAACAAGTGAAATTGAACAGGTGGGCAGCGATTATACAAAAGCGCATAACCTATCGTTAGAACAAGAGAAAGCAAACGAAGAATTAAGTGCACTGCTTGATCGCTGGGCAGAGCTTTCAGAGCTGATTGAAGAAATTGAAAACGCGTAAACAAGTCGTTAGACTGAGTATAAGGCACATGCTACAATTTTAATGAGAGGAGTACGATACGATATGAACATTAAATCAATTGAGCCAACGCCAAGTCCGAATACAATGAAAATTAATTTAGACGAAGTGCTATCAGGCGGAAAAAGCAATAACTATACGGAAAAAAATGCTGAAGAAGCTCCTGAAGTTGTTCAAGACATCTTGAAAGTAGAAGGGGTAAAAGGAGTCTACCACGTAGCGGACTTCTTAGCAGTAGAGCGAAATGCCAAATATGACTGGAAGCAAATTTTGCCGCAAGTTCGTGCAGCGTTTGGTGAAGATTTGCAAAGCAGCAGTGAACAGCACAAAATGAATGAGCATTTTGGTGAAGTCAATGTGTCAGTTCAAATGTTCAAAAATGTAC
This sequence comes from Priestia sp. YIM B13486, assembly GCF_042787865.1. Taxonomy (NCBI): domain Bacteria; kingdom Bacillati; phylum Bacillota; class Bacilli; order Caryophanales; family Bacillaceae; genus Priestia; species Priestia sp. YIM B13486. The sequence goes on from NZ_JBHZOZ010000002.1 coordinate 201,776, forward strand.
CGATGCAAGTCAAGCTAACGGACGGAAATGAAGAAAAGCGCTTTGGTCTGCCCGAGCGATTTGCAAAAGCGGTAGCAGAACTTCAACGTTTTTCAGATAATGTGGTATTAGAACGAAAATGGAAAGAACAAGGCGTTCGTTACGGAGAGTTAGCTGCTATCGGAGACGAAGTTGTAGAGGAGTTAGCAGCAGCATATCCGCAAGAAAGATTAACTCGCCTTGTGGCTAATGCACAAGAAGAAAAAGAAGGCGGAAAAGTTGTACAGCCGCGTAAAACCTATAAAGTTACAGAAGAAATGCTAGAAGACAACGATTGGTCAGTGCGCTATGCCCATTTAGAACAAATGGATCCAACAGAAGCTGATTTAGACGTTTTAAATAAAGCGCTTGATGATGAAAAAGCATCTATTCGCCGCTTAGCTACGGTCTACTTAGGAATGATTGAATCAAAAGCGGTACTGCCTTATTTATACAAAGCATTAAAAGATAAATCAGTCACTGTGCGCCGTACTGCTGGAGACTGCATGTCAGATTTAGGTTTTGAAGAGGGTATTCCGGCAATGTGTGAAGCTCTTGGTGATAAAAACAAGCTTGTTCGCTGGCGTGCAGCTATGTATTTATACGAGGTAGGGGACGAGACGGCTCTTTCTGCATTAAAAGCAGCAGAGAATGATAAAGAATTTGAGGTGGATTTACAAATCAAGCTAGCAATTGAACGTATCGAAGGCGGAGAAGAAGCAAAAGGTTCTGTTTGGAAACAAATGACAGAAAGCAGAAAAGCATAAAAAAAAAGATCATTCACTTGAATGATCTTTTTTTACGACTGTTTTGCAGCGGGAGTTGGAAACTGCATAGGCTGCATGGTGTTATCAATTTTAATAGGCTGATAGCCCGACTGCTTTAAGTAAGTCAAAATAGCAGGAAGGGATTGTGCCGTAAAGGATTTATCATGAAATAAAATGACTGGTGTTCTTCCATTGGAGTTAACCCCTTGAATATGAGGTTCAAGCCCCTGAATAATTCTAGGTGCAGAACGAAGTGCCCAGTCTTCGCTGTCTACATTCCAGTCCCATAATTTAAAGTGGCTTAGCAACTCTGTACGGTGGGGCTCTTTTAAATAAGGAACGCTGCCGTAAGGAACGCGGATTAACTTACTGTCAACACCGGTTACTTTCTTAACTGTCGCTTGACACTCCTGCATTTCTTTTAACGCGGCGCCGTCTTCACTATACATGACATCAATATCATGAGAGACGCCGTGACAGCCGATGGCATGTCCTTCCTGTGCTACTTTTTTAGCAATTTCAGGGTGAGCGTCAATTTGATGCTTTAACATAAAAAAAGTTGCTTTTACGTTATATTGACGCAAAGCATCTAAAATATGAAGAGTATCAGGTGTTGGGCCATCGTCAAACGTAAGGTAAACAGGCTGTGTAAGAGCTTGATTTTGATCGTTCACCGTATTTACTACATACATATTATGATGAAGTGTATTAAGCAGCTTCTCAGGCTGTGCTGAAGATGCAGTTTCTTTCAGCGGCAACGCAGTAGATGCTAATACTTGCTGAGATGCAGCGGATTTACTTCCTTTGACTTCTGTAATAAAAAACAAAGAAGCGACGATCACTAACACTAAAGACAAAAATGCATAAAATCGTTTGTTTGGCTTAAATCGTTTGTTCGGTTTAAATCGCTGGTTCAATTTGAAAATCCTTTCTACTAAATTACTATTTACTACTATAGTACAAAAAATGGAATATTAATAGTAAAAATCGACATTTTTATAGGAAAAAATTAGATGATATGACCCGGTTTTAATCTTTTTTTGTCAAATGGAGAAGAAGAATGGGACAACGATAAGGATTTGAAGAGTGAGTAGCTAGATTTTTCCTGGTTTTTATAGTATGCTTTTAGCGTGAATGATTGTTAGGAGGAATGTTAATATGTCAATGGCATATGAAGAATATATGCGTCAGTTAGTTAAACCAATGCGTCAAGAATTAACTCAAGCTGGTTATGAAGAATTAACAACAGAGGAAGCCGTAGTTGATTTTATGGAAAACGTAGAAGGAACAACTTTTGTTGTCGTTAATTCAGTTTGTGGATGCGCTGCCGGTTTAGCACGTCCTGCAGCAACGCAAGCGTACTTACAGTCTGAGCAAAAACCAGATCAAGTGGTAACTGTTTTTGCCGGCCAAGATAAGGAAGCAACAGCTAAAATGCGTGAATATTTTGGTGACATTGAGCCTTCATCACCGTCTATGGCGCTTTTAAAAGGAAAAGAAGTCGTTCATTTTATTCCTCGACATGAAATTGAAGGTCAGCCTTTAGAAGTTATTTTTGAAAACATTTTAAATGGCTTTAAGCAGCACTGTTCATAAAATGTCCTGCTTTTGTCACATCTAGTATATAGATTTTTAGAGAAAAATCGCATATACTTTATAAGAAAAAGGATGTCTATCGGCATCCTTTTTCTTTATGTAAATAGCCAAACAGTGTAGGGGGAGTTATGAAAGTGATTGTTACGACTGCTGGTCGAACAAATGAACAGATGATTGTAAAAGCCAAACAAGTAGCCGCTGATTTAAGTATACCTTTTGTAGTAAGAGAGAAGAAATCCGTTGCAGATCTTCAGAATCTTCAAGCTGCAGACGTGCTGATTGTCGGTAAGAATAGAGTAGAATTGCATGTCCAAAATGAAGAGGAACCTATTTTTTTTCATCCAAATTCCGCTATGTTTAGAGTGAAGAGATGGCTGCGAGGAGAACCTGATCCGTTTATTGAAGCTGCTAGTTTGGAAAAAGGAATGAGCGTGCTTGACTGTACACTTGGTCTTGCATCGGATAGTATGATGGCGAGCGCAGCGGTAGGGAAAAGCGGGAAAGTTGTCGGACTAGAAGGCAACCGCTATGTAGCTTATTTAGTCAAACAAGGACTTTTAAATTGGGAAAGTGACGTACAAGAGTTGAACGATGCAATGAAGCGTATAAACGTGGTTCATCAAAATTTCGAATCGTTTTTGGCGTGTTGTGAAGATAATTCTTTTGATGTTGTCTACTTTGATCCTATGTTTCAAGAGCAAATTGATGAATCGAATGGAATTAACGGTATTAAAGCAATAGCACTGTATACTACGCTAACGCCAATGGCTATACAAGAAGCAAAAAGAGTAGCCAAACAAAAGATCGTGCTAAAAGATCATTGGAAAAGCAGTCGTTTTGAAGAACATGGATTTATCGTACAAAAACGAAAAACATCAAAATTTCATTACGGGACAATTGATATACAATAATAAACAAAAAAGTAAAACGAATCCTGATCATTGAAAAGACTTCCAAAACCTTTTAGGAATTAAAAAGTTTTGGAAGTTTTTTTTATGAATTTCATCTAAAGTTCATAAAAGTATGATATATTTTTGAACATAAAAATACTTTTGTGTTTAAGCATCCAGCAAAAAAGGAATATCTTGTATAGGTTTCCGCTCGGTGTGACAACCTCAAACAGAAGAAGGAAGGTGCTAACTAAAAAGTCTTCGAATGCCCGTAGGCAGCATAAATGAATAAGCAAATATAGGTAAAAAATTAATAAGTATGTTACAATACCTAGTGAGTTATAACAATGAATTTTACGATATGAAAAGACCATATGGGAAAAGATGAGAAAGGAAAGATACGAATGCCTAGATGGATAAAAAGAATGCTAGTTGTATTTATTACAGTATTTACATTTGGGCTTGTCACTCCACCAGAATATTTATACGTTGATGATGCAAAAGCGGACAAGCAACATAAAGCAGGGTATGTAAGAGAAACAACTCCTGTCACAGCTGTTATAGAAGATATTCATTTGCCATATGAAGAACCAAAATATGAAGACGTTTCATCATTTGTTACGTATGCAATGGAATCAGCTGAAAAACAGTCAGTGGAAAAATTCGGAACAAAAATTGGACCTGTCATTGAAGATGAATTTCGTCAAGCAGTGTTACCTAAAATTGAAGAAGTGCTGACCGACATTGGCACTGAACGTGAACAGTCAATTCAGAATCTCGAGATAAGCGAGCATCCTGCTGCTGGCTACGGTGAAAAGATTTTCCATGTATATGACCGGGAAACCGGTCAGGACTTAATACGATTTCATGTACGGCGTGAAAATCCTCCAAAAGATGGATACTGGTTTAATTTTCACTATCATGCGGCTGCAGATAATTTTCAGAAGCATTATGATTTAGGGAAAATTTATTGGAACCGAAACATGCCGCCTAAATGGTTTAGCTGATAATAGACACAACATTCTGCGATTTCGAAATGTTAGCTTTTTTAAGCTAGCATTTTTTTACGTCTAAAACCGTTAGGGTCTAAATAAGCTGAAACATTAGCACAACGATAAAAAAATCGTTTATAATGAAGTCAGACTTCTTACCATAGAATAGTGAGAAGGAACGAATAGATGCTGGAGGTAACACAATGAAACAATTTACGGAAGAAAAACAATTTCGCGAACAAATTAAGAACGAAACACTAAGCGTTGGGATTTTTACGACAACGTGGTGTCCTGATTGCAAACGTTTGGATATGTTCATTGATGAAATCGTTGATGAAAATACAGATAAAGCATGGTTTAAAATTGACAAGGATGAGTTTGAAGAACTTTCTGCTGAAAACAATGTAATGGGTATTCCTTCTCTTCTTGTATATAAAAACGGTGAAAAAATTGCACACTTGCACAGTGCAAATGCTAAAACGCCTGAAGCGGTCCGTGAATTTTTAGCAACTCTTTAATCCCTTAAGCTGCGAGAGCATTCTCGCAGCTTTTTTTGTGAGAATGGCTATTTCCATTTTTCCATGAGTGGGGTATACTAGGACAAGTGAATAATCGTAAAGCAATAAGGTCTCAATTTAAAGATTGAGTGAAAAGGGAAGTCTGGTGAAAAACCAGCGCGGTCCCGCCACTGTAAGCGCTTTGTGCGTAAGTCAGGAGACCTGCCTTATTGTTAGCTGTGAAACCTTCGAGGAAGGGTGAAGCAGGGTAATGAACATACATATCAAGTATAGTGAACGGATTCTTTTCCTGCTTATCTTGACGTTACCTGCTTTGCTTTCAATTGAAAGTAAAGCTTTTTTATTTTGAAGCTGCCGGCGAGCAGTATACATAGTCAAAGCGGAAAAACGGGATAGCGCTGCTTTTTGCATGATCATTTGCTTTTTCTTTAACGTGGAGGTTTCGTATTCACAATGAACAATATATAGGGGGAGTATTTAGATGAAAAAATGGCTTTCGTATTCCATTATTGCACTGTTAGTCATCGTACTTGCTGCATGCGGTGCAGGCAGCCAAAGTAACAGTGATAAAAAAACGAAGCAAGATACGGCACAAACGTCACAAGCTGCATTTCCAGTGAAGGTAAAAGACGCGCGTGATAAAGAAATTACGTTGAAAAAACAGCCTAAGAAAATTGTTTCCTTAATGCCAAGTAATACGGAGATTGTATATGCCCTTGGCCTTGAAAAAGAATTAGTCGGTGTTACAAGCAACGATGATTATCCTAAAAGCGTAAAGAAAAAAGCGCAGGTAGGAGATATGAACGTTAATGCGGAAAAAGTTATTGCTTTAAATCCTGATTTAGTGCTGGCACACGCTTCAAGTATGGGCGTTTCGGATGAAGTATTTAAACAAATTGAAAGTGCGGGTATTCCGGTATTTGTTGTAAAAGATTCAACAACGTTTGATACGGTTTATGATTCTATTACGCAAATCGGTAAATTAACAGGTAAAACAAAAGAAGCTAATCAAACAATTAAAGACATGAAAGAAAAAGTAGCTTCAATTGAGAAAAAAGCAAAAACGATTTCAAAAGAAGATCGTAAAAAAGTATGGATAGAGGTATCAGGAGCTCCTGAGATTTATACAACAGGAAAAGGTACGTTCATGAACGAAATGCTTACTATGATCGGTGCTGATAACGTAGCAGCTAGTGAAAAAGGTTGGGTTAAGTTTTCTGAAGAGCAAGTTGTTAAGTTAAACCCTGACGTTATTATCGCAACGTATGATGCAGACAAAAATGAGATTATGAAGCGTCCCGCTTGGAGCAGCATGACTGCTGTAAAAGAGGGTAACATCGAGAAGGTTGATCAAAACAAAATCAATCGCTTAGGACCTCGTATTGTAGATGGCTTAGAGGACTTAGCAAAAGCAGTATACCCTGAGGTGTACAATAAATAAGAAGAGGGACCATATTCCAGTTCGAATTGAAAAGGGGATTGGTCCCTTTTCACATCTTAAAATTGAAGAAAGGCCTGAGCTTTTAATCATGAAAACCGAGACTTCTTATAAAACATACAGCTCAGGGGTTTTAGGAACAGGCATTACGGAAACGGACACCTTTTACAATCGATTTGTTCACAAAGACTATTATTCAGATACTCCTTCTTTGGAGTATGAGCAATATTTGATGAAAGAAAATGTGCGCCATGAGCAAATCGTAGGGTTGATGACAGCCGTTTGGTTAAAAGAAAGAGCGGTTTACTGTTATGAAGGCTACGGAGTAAGAGTAGCTTCCGTGATAACGGCTGGAGTAGGAAACGCAGTAGATATTACAGCTGACGAAGCTGTCCCATTTTATTCCTCTCCTGGTACAATTAATATGTTTTTTTTCGTGGAAGGTACGCTTACGGATGCAGCGTTTTTACAGCTTTTTATTGCGGCCACAGAAGCTAAAACAAAAACGCTGTCACAGCTGGGCGTCATAGATCCGGCTACAAAGACGATTGCTACGGGAACATCTACGGACAGCATCTCAGTTGCAGCGTCTCAGCAAGGACCATTATATGAATATGCAGGCTCTATGACCGCTTTAGGGCAAGCGGTAGCTAAGCTGGTGAAAATAAGCTTAGAGCAGGGACTTAAGGGAAAGAGGTGAAGAAATGAGTATTACACAAGCGATAATTGCACACATGACGGCCATGACGATTGCTTTACTAATTGACCGAATTATAGGCGATCCCGAAAATTGGCCGCATCCCGTTCGCTGGTTTGGTAAATGGATTTATTGGATAGATTCTAGATTAAATAAAGGTGCAGGAAAACGATTCAAAGGATTGCTTCTTGTGATAAGTATGGCTGTGCTCGCAGGAGTTGTTCCCTTTTTGTTCCTCCATGCTTTGTACGGAGTTCATTTTATAGCAGGTGTTTTAGTAGAGAGCGTAATGATTGCGACTACTATATCCACTCGTTCTTTAAGCGAAGCTGCTTATAAGGTACAAAAGCCTCTTCAGCTAGGAGATATGGAGAAAGCTAGATATGAAGTAAGTATGATTGTGGGACGAGATACAGATCGTTTGTCAGAAGGAGAAATTGCCAGAGCGACGGTAGAGACCGTGGCTGAAAATACAAGTGATGGTATTACAGCTCCGCTTTTTTATGCATTTATAGGAGGAGGAGCCCTAGCCTTTTTTTACCGAGCTATTAACACATGTGATTCGATGGTTGGGTACAAAAATGACCGCTACTTTCTGTTCGGCTACTTTAGTGCAAAAACCGATGACGTATTAAACTATATTCCAAGTCGGTTAACTGCAGTGGTGATGACGGCTGTTAATGTAGCAAAAAGCCAGTATTCTCTTGGGCATGTAACGAGTTTGATTAAGCGTGATGCTAAGAAGCATCCCAGCCCAAATAGCGGATACGGGGAAAGCGCAGTGGCTGCTCTGTTAGGTATTCAACTCGGCGGGCTTAATACATATAAAGGCATAGAATCTAATCGTGCAAAAATGGGTGAACCACTCATTCCTCTGCAAGCCGGTCATATTGAACAAGCTGTTTTCATTATGAAAAGGACGGTCTATGCTACGTGGTTATTATATCTTTTGTTAGGAGGAGTTATTAGTGCTATTACCTACACATGGAGCTAATCCTAATGTCTTTTTAAAAGCAATAGGGGCCGAGAATTTGTCGCATATAAAAGACTTTAGCGTGAATACAAATCCTTTAGGGGCTCCCCTTGTGCTTCACGAAAAGTGGAACGAATTCAAGGGTGCAGCGTTTAGTTATCCTGACCCTCAAGTAACGGAGCTGAAAAATAAACTTGCAGCTCATCATCATGTTTCAGGTGCTCAAGTGCTGCCTACAAATGGCGCCGCTGAAGCGTTTTTCCTTATTGCTTCGTTATTTTCAGGAGAGAAAGCAGGGATTGTACAGCCGACTTTCGTTGAATATGAACAGGCAAGTAAAGCTTATGGATGTGAAGTGACATACGTTCCTTTATCTGAAGAAAATGGCTGGAGCTGGGATATAGAGTTGATTATGAGCATTCTTCCGGACATAAAAGTACTGTGGATTTGTCATCCAAATAATCCAACGGGCGTTATGTATAGTCATGAGGAATGGATGAAAGTAGTAAAAGCTGCTGCTCATCATGGTACATACTTAATGATTGATGAGGCATTTATTGATTTTGTCGAACATCAGCCTTCATTTGATTCTCTTATTCTGGATTATGAGCATATCATTGTTGTGCGTTCCATGACAAAGATGTTTAATATTGCCGGGCTTCGTCTTGGCTATATTTTGGCAAATGAAAAAATCATTAGCAAGATGGCTAAAAAGCAGCCTCCTTGGAGTGTAAATGGCTTGTCGCAGCAAATAGGCATGATATGTGTGGATGAAAAAGATTTTGTAAAAGAAACCGTCCATTATATTAAACAAGAACGGGAACGAATCTTGAGTCAACTAAAGGAATGGGGGCTTTTGGTTTCTCCTTCTCAAACAAACTATTATCTTTGCAGCGTTCCGTCTTCTATTAAAACGCGCGAATGGCTTGTCTATTTAGCAAGCCATGGCGTGGTAGCTCGTCATACTGAAAACTTTCCATTTTTAAATGGACGCTATATCCGTTTGGCTGTGAAAACGAAAGAAGAAAATGACTATTTACTTAACGTAATCAAACAAGGACTTGATGAAATATGATCATCTTTATTAGCGGAGGCGTTCGAAGCGGAAAATCAAGTGCAGCGGAGAACATGGTTCAAACTTTTTGTACAAAGCGCGCTGTTTATATTGCCACAAGCAGGCAAACAGATAAGGAAATGCAAAAACGCATCCAGCTTCATCAAAAAGAACGCCAAGCAGCGAACACGCCTTGGGTAACGATCGAGCAGTCTGTAGATTTACAACAAATTCTGCCAAATCTTCAAAGTGATGATGCTATACTTTTGGATTGTGTCACGAACTGGCTTGCCAATGAGCTTTTTTCAACAGAAAAAAGGTGGCAAACAAAAGAAGGGAAACAAGCGGTTTTTCGTCATATGACAGAAACGCTCGATAAGCTGTTTGCGCAGTCTCAGACGGTTGTGCTAGTATCTAATGAACTGTTTGAAGCGGGCGTGTTAGAAGAGCCCACATATAGCTATATGAAGATGTTAGGGAAATTACATCAGTATATTGTAGAAAAAGCAGATGTGGCTATTTGTGTAGAAGCGGGAATCTATCGTTTTAAAAAAGGAAAGGAATGTGTAGATATATGAAAGAATGGATAGCCATACTACGAATTTCTCTCCAGTTTTTTACGATCTTACCACTGGCTAAAACCGTTCAATGGACTGAAAAAAGAACGGCACGCTCACTTTTTGTGCTGCCTTGGATTGGTATGTTACTAGGCTTGATGTTTTATAGCTTTTTACAGCTGCTTCAATCTTCACCTATCACTACGATTGTTGATAGTATTTTAGTTTTGCTTTTACCGCTTATCTTAACGGGTGGCCTTCATTTAGACGGCTGGATGGACGTAAGCGATGCCTATTTTTCTCATCAGTCAAAGGAAAAAAAACTGCAGATTTTAAGTGATCCGCACGTTGGGTCTTTTGCTATTCTTTCTCTTATGGTTCTGCTGCTGCTGCGTTTTAGTGCGATCTATGAATTAGTGTCTCTTTCTTCTTTATCAATTTGGGCATGCTTAATTGTCTTTACCCTTCCAAGAATTGGAGCAGCCTTTTTATTGATGAGAGATAAGCCCGCTAAAGATACGGGTCTGGCTGCTTATTTTCAACAAGGAGTCACCAAACGGTCTATTTACGGATTTATCATTATGAGCCTATTCTTAGTTGCTATTTTCGTTATTTTTATGGACAATAAATTCATTATTCTTTTCTTTGCCGGTTTTTTATGGCTCTGGATACGATTTTATCGTTCGCAGTTTGGTGGCGTAACAGGAGATGTTATAGGGGCAACCATTGAAGGAGGAGAAACATTTTTATGGATAATTCTTTGGTTATCACATGTATTCGTCACGGCATGACGCTTGAAAATCAACAGAAAAAATATATAGGGTGGAGTGATCCGCCTTTAAGTATAGAAGGGAAAAATGAATTGAAAGAGCTTTTTCTAGAACCTCAGCTCGTTATTTCCAGTGACTTAAAAAGAGCGCTAGAAACAAGTGCAGTTGTTTTTCCAAAATCTCAGGTGGTTAAAAGTAAAAATTGGCGTGAACTGCATTTTGGAGATTGGGAAGAGAAGACGTATGAAGATTTAAAAAACATACGGGCGTATAGAAATTGGATTGATCACTGGACAGAACATACGCCTCCGAATGGTGAAAGCTTCTCAAGCTTTTCAAACCGAGTTTGGGCAGCGTGGGAAGAAGCGGTCGATTTGGCGGCCAGTCAGCAATTGCGTCACATTGCTATTGTTTCGCACGGCGGACCACTGCGTTTACTTGCATCTCATTTTAAACAGACAGCGTCGCTTTGGGATGTTTCTTTTTCTTATGGAGAAGGTTTTTCAGTAGCGTGTACATACAAACAGGCAAAGGAGAGAAGAGCATGCATTTCGTATTCGGCGGTGCATTTACCGGCAAAAGAAAATGGGTGAAGCAGCATTATGCCAGTGAGTCGGTAAAATGGCATTGTTTGTATGAAGACCCTGTTTTACCAGCGCTTGAGTTCGAAGAAAGTTACATAGTGCTAGAAGGATTTGAGCACTATGTTAAGGAATTAATACATAGCGAGCTGGAGTCTCCGCACCTTGTTGTTAAAAAGTTAATACAGAAGTGGAGAGACAGCGGTGTATGGGAAAAGTTAATAGTGATTGGAACTGAAGTCGGCAAAGGGATTGTTCCTTTAGATCCAACAGAACGGCAGTGGAGAGATGAATGCGGGTATGCGTATCAGCATTTAGCGGCACATGCCCGGAAAGTAGATCACATTTGGTACGGAATTGCTAATCGATTGAAGGAGGAAATACAATGAACATTTACACAAAAACAGGGGACAAAGGGCAGACAAGCTTAATTGGAGGACGAGTAAATAAAGATGATATTCGAGTGGAAGCATACGGTACGATTGATGAGCTAAATGGCTTTGTAGGTCAAGCGATTTATCAGCTGGATGAAACAACATTAAAAGATGTAAAAGAAGAGCTGATTACGATTCAACATGAGCTTTTTGACTGTGGAAGTGATTTAGCATTTGCAAAAGATGATCATCCGTACAAAGTAACAAACGACATGATATCAGTACTTGAAAAGCGCATTGATGTCTATATGTCAGAAGCGCCGGCCATTGAGCGTTTTATTTTACCTGGAGGCACACCTGCAGCGACAACGCTTCATATTTGCCGGACGATTACACGCCGCGCAGAACGGCTTGTTGTTGGCGTGCAGCGTGAGTATAAAATTAATGCGGCGGTGCTTCAGTATTTAAATCGTTTATCCGATTATTTCTTTGCTGCGGCTCGAATCGCTAACGCGCGAGAAAATGTACAAGATGTAGAGTATATTCGCAGTGCCAAAGTATTTAAACAGCCTAAAAAATAAGGTATAAAAAACGGTCGAGCTAAAAGCGATCGTTTTTTTTATGAGTTATTTCGATAGGTAAAATAAAGCTATAAAAAAGAGGTAAATGCATCTATAATGATAAGAGACAGAGAGATAAAGAAAAGAGGTTGAGAAATGAATCAAGATTCTAAACGAGCAGGTATTGTTTATACAGCCAGCGCTTACGTTATGTGGGGGCTTTTTCCGCTTTACTGGAAGCTTCTTGGCGAGGTGAATGCGAATGAAATACTCGCTCACCGTGTCATATGGTCATTTGTTTTTATGCTTTTACTTTTGCTTGTGACAAAGCAAATGAGTGCTTTAAAAAAGACGCTTGGTTTATTATTTCGTAATACGAAACAAGCGGTCATTTTATTTGTGGCTTCAGTGCTGATCAGCATCAACTGGTTCGTTTACATTTGGGCGGTTAACCATAATCATATTATTGAAACAAGTTTAGGTTACTACATCAACCCGCTCGTTAGTATTTTACTTGGTATAGTCGTTTTAAAAGAGAAGCTTAATTTTTGGCAGGGTGCTTCTGTTGGATTAGCTGCTATAGGTGTTATCGTTATGACAGTTACATACGGGCATATCCCATGGGTATCATTAAGCTTAGCGTTTAGCTTTGGTTTGTACGGACTTGTAAAAAAGACTATTCAATTAGAAGCAAAAGTAGGATTAACGATTGAAACGATGATGGTTGCACCTATTGCAGTTATTTATTTTATTTTTCTTTTAGTGAAAGGATCTTCAAGTTTTTCTCTTCAATCGCTTGATCTGAGTGCTCTTTTAATTGGAGGCGGTGTTGCTACAGCTATGCCACTACTATATTTCGCTAAAGGGGCCCCTCTTATTCCGCTATCGATGGTCGGTTTTTTACAGTACATTGCTCCTACCATGACGCTTTTATTAGGGGTATTCGTGTATCATGAACCGTTTTCTAGCGTAGAGATGATTGCCTTTTTGTTCATTTGGGGCGGATCGGTTATGTTCATTTTATCTAAAACTAAGTTCATGAGTTCTCATCAGCCGAGATTTTTTAAAGGGCGCTCAGCTTAACGGACAAAAAAGCGGATATCTTTAGATATGCGCTTTTTTGTCTGCCGTAAAGAAATAAAAACGGAGACGGGAAAGTCACCGTATGTATACTTTATAGCTTCCGCTTGAAATGAGCGTTCAACTGACCTTGAAGCATTTGGTTTTTTACTTCTTTCATTTTTCTCGCTTCATCTTTTTTGGCCAATTCTGTGCGTATTTCACTCGTTTGAACTCCTTCTTCTATGCGATCGGCAATATCCATTAATCGTTCGACGTCTGAAAACGAATATTTCCGGATACCCGTATTGGTTCGGTCCGGAAAGAGCAGGCTTCTTTTCTCGTAGTAGCGAATTTGCCTTTCTGATAAACCGGTTAATTCTTTTACAATCCCAATAGACATGACTTTTTTATCTCGATATGACGCTTCATTCGTAGACAATCTCCCTCACCCCTGAGTACGTAGTAGTATGTTATTATTATAAAGGAAAAAAATACAAAAAATTATAACATGTAATACATTCTAACATATATATGTTATATTTTTGAATTACTATGTGAGAAAAAGTGACATAAATAATGAAATAGGGAAAAGAGTCCTATAAACTAATGATTAACTCGATCCCAAGTGGTTAACCATACAGGATAAAGCCTTGTGGTTAATCACTTGCTTTCAAAATGATGAATAGAAAACAAATGTGAGAATATACATAAATTCTAAAAGGGAAGGGCGTTTTAAATGGCTGTGCAACAATTGAAAAAAGAAGAGATTATTGAGCTGGCAAAAGAAATTATTGAACTTGATTTGAAAAGAGATGAAAAATTTGAAGAGTTGACAGAGTTAGCCGGAAATCGTGCATATGAAATTTTGCGCAGAGTACAAAATGCCTGTTTATAAGTAATAAAAAAATCCCGCTCTAGGCGGGATTTTTAATTGGACTGCTGTTCAAGATTAAATAATTCTTGTTTCATCTTAGTGTGGTCGAGGTTTTCCCCTATAAAGACAAGAGTGGTGGGCAGCTTCATCATTTCTTTCATATATAGAGGCATGCCGTATGAATATTGAAACGAATACGTATCATCCGAATGAGTAAAGCGCATATAGCCTTTAATACGATAGATGGTATCTGGCATTTGGCGCAGCCAATTTTCAAATAATTCAAGATCCACTTTTTTTGTAAACTCATATACAAATGTTTTCAAATGAAGATGATCTTCAACATGAGCCTTATGGTGCGGCTGTTTTTGAGACAGCTGAGCTCTTTGAATCAGGTCAAGCTTCACGCGGGAAAATGTTGTTAATAATGTTATTGCACGAGCGTTAATTGATTGAACCTCAAAAAGCAGGGAAGACTTTTCTGCCTCAGACAGCATGTCCGTTTTATTTAATAAAATTACATCTCCATGTTTTACTTGTTCTTGAAGAAGTTTTTGAAGTTGAATGCTTAAGGACCCACGTTCTTTCCACCTTGTTGCATCGAGTGTGGTGATAATACTTTTAATCGTGACTTGATGCGCAAAAAGAGGAGACATACAGGCATCCAACACTTCAATGGGATGTGCAACTCCGGTTGTTTCTATATAGATAGCATCCAATGTGTTCTCCTGTAGAAGTGAATGAAGCTGAGTTTCAAATTGACCTTGAATCGTACAGCACACGCAGCCGTTTAGCAATTCTTTTAACGGCGTGTCTTTTTCTACTTCATTTGAGTCAATCGAAACTTGGCCAAGCTCATTCATCACAACAGCAATGTTGCGATTACGATCTTTTTCTTGCTGAAGCAGCTGTTTAAGCAACGTTGTTTTTCCGCTGCCTAAAAATCCAGATAAAATGTAGATTTCTGTTTTCATTTCAGTCTCTCCTATGTAAATAACATTGTTTAAATCGAAACTTTTCCGATTGCGGATTGGTAAATAGTATATCCAAGAGGGGATAAATGTCTAAGCGTAAATTTTTATGCTTTTTTTGTATTCATTATAACAACTTTAAAAGCACTATGGCTATCTTTTGTAAAAAACTCAAAATACAATGAAATAAGAATATTATAAAATTTCAAACTAGCTGTGCTACAATAAAAGAAAAAGAAAAAGGGGAGCAAAAGTTATGCGAATATTAGTTTTAGGCGCAGGCGGCGTTGGAGGTTACTTTGGAGGCAGGCTTGTGGAAAAAGGAGAGGATGTGACTTTTCTTGTCAGAGATCGCAGAAAAAAAGAGCTGGAACAAAATGGACTTGTTATCAAGAGCATACACGGTGACTTCACTTCACCTGTACAAGCTATTACAAAATCTGAGATGAAAGAGCCTTATGATGTTATTTTGTTCACAACTAAGGCTTATCATCTTAAACAGGCAATTGAGGATGTGCGTCCTTTTGTGGGGAATCAGACAGTTGTCGTACCTTTGCTAAACGGTATGGCTCACGTGGGTCCTTTACAAGAAGCTTTTGGGGAAGAAAAAGTCATTGGAGGACTATGCTTTATTGAAACAACTTTAAACAAAGATGGAGATGTCGTCCAGACGAGTCCTGCTCACAGACTTGTATTTGGTGAATTTAAGCAGAAGGAAACAGAAAGATTACAACTGATTGAGCAAGCGTTCAGTGGTACAAAAGCTTCGTTTGTAAAAAGTTCATATATTGAACAGGATATGTGGCATAAGTATTTATTTATTACGGTTATGTCAGGCATGACCACTCTTATGCGCGCACCTGTTGGCCCAGTGCTAGCGGCAAAAGGAGGGCGTCAATTCGTACAAGAGCTTTTTAAAGAAGTTGAAAATATTATGATGGCATACGATGCACCATTAGCTGAAGGGATTATTGAACAGCATATGAATACGATGGACAAAATGACGTATGACATGAAGTCATCGATGCAGCGTGATATGGAAAAAAGTTTTCAAATTGAAGGAGACCACCTTCAAGGATATTTGCTGACATTAGCTGAAAAGTCGTCTATACACGTACCGCTTCTTCAAACTGTGTATACGCATCTAAAAGTGTATGAAGAAATGTTAAAAGGTTATCAAAAATAATGACAGCAAAAATTGATTTAGCAGTCATGCAGGTACTGCAGAAGCTGCTAAGTACAGCAGAAATAGGACAATTGCCTTCCGCTCCCGGCATTTATTTTTTCTTTGATAAACCGGGCAGGCTTTTGTATATCGGAGCAACGACGGGCTCTCTATTAGAAAGAGTAAGAGCTCACGTTGCAGGAAAAGGCGTTAGCAACACAAAAAAATTCCACAAAGAGATTTGTGCTGTTGGATATATTGAAGTGCATGGATTAAAAAAAGAATTAGATATGCTGAGAACGATGCTTGTAAATGGTTATTTTCCAAAATACAATAAACAAGATGTAAAAAGAGAAAATGAATACGACATTTACACCGTTCACGGCAGGGTCCTCAGGGATACAGGAGTTGATAAGAAAAAAGTCTCCAAGCGAAAAACGGTGCTAAAGCCAACGTTAAAAGAGATAGAGATTCGTCAAGAAAACAGCGATATTACATATGCACGAGTTGCAAATATGAATGCTGAAGATCGAGTGAAAAAATTATGGTCTTGTCAAGAAGCAGGAGCGCAGCTACATCTTCCGGAGTCGAAAGTGTTAGCAATAAGTGACCGGCTCTTAAAAGAGCAGTATACATTTCAGCGGGATATGAAAAAGAATATGATGTTTACCATGCGGGATTTAGTTGTTATTCAAGTGTTGTTAAATTTAAATCCGACCCATGATTTGAAAAAACGAGAAATAAAGGAAGCCATCAGTTTAGTGCGTAAATTTGGCATAGAAGAAGCTCTTCGCATCTCTGAAAAATTACTCAAAACGTAATAAAATCCATGATCATTGTGATCATGGATTTTATCATTTATCATTCACACTTAAGCTAATTCGTCAATAACTTTTGGTAGAGCCATAATGGAAATAACGCAAAGTGAACTGACAACTTGATGCATTTCAAAAATGGCAATGATGAATAACATCAGTGATATATATAATTGAAGGCCTTTTAATCCCCACGGCTTGCGATCGAAAAAAAAGTCGCTAAGTACAAATACAAAGAAAATGAGCGAACTGAACAAAATAATCATGGATGTAGACATGGAACGATCATAAGCAATGATAAATAACAAAGCGAGAAGCGACACAACAGATATAACTTTTAATGTTTTAATCATCGTGTTTTTATTCACTTTTTTCACCTTCATTTGTAGGATTGATCTTTCATCCTCATTTTATAGGATAGTCAAAAGTTCTAAAAGCCAAACGAATAAATCATAACAACAATTTAACATCTTTATACTACATTTACATTGGGAGAAAAAAATGGGCGTGTTTTGAGCTTTGTACGCTTCATTGACGCGTGCAAAGAACAAGTGCTATAGTATGTGTGCTCTAAAAGCTAAAGGAGCAAAGTTTTCAAAGGACGTGACTATGTGAACGAAACACTATTAGTAATTGATGGATTTAATTTATTAAGCCGCTGTTATTTTGCTACTTCTTATGGCAGAGATGAAGCAGCGTTGACAAGAAATAGTAAGGGCCAATTTACGAATGCCCTGAGAGTAACGATTCAAAAAATGCATGCATTGATTCACCAATATGAGCCAAGCCATATTTTCGTCGCTTGGGATGTTAAGCGTGAGGATACAAAACGTAAAGATACATACGCCCTATATAAGCAAACAAGAGCAGAGCTGCCTGAGCCGCTGATTCAGCAGTATGAAACGTTAAAACAATTTTTTGACACAGTAGGCATTTATCAAATGTCATTGTCTTCTTATGAAGCAGATGATTTAATTGGAGCACTTGTAAGCAAGTGGAGCAAGGAAAAGCAAAGTCCAGGGTACATCTATAGCAATGACCGAGACTTGCTTCAGCTCCTAGATCAACATATTTCGCAAATTATTGCCAAAAAGCAGGTTGGCGATCTTGTTTATGGCTTCAAGCACTTTCAAGAAGAATACAATATTCATCCTCGTCAATGGGTGGACGTAAAAGCATTGCTTGGTGACAAATCGGACAATATTCCGGGTGTTCCTGGTGTAGGAGAAAAAGCCGCACTGCCTCTTATTCAACAATATGGCTCTATCCATGAAATTTATGCACAAATTGAACAATTAGATCCAGCTTTTAATCGTTACAAAAAAAAGCTGGCCGAAGGAAAAGAACTAGGTATGCTTAGTCATGAACTTGCTGAGATTATTATAGACATTCAAGAAATCAGTATGTTAAATTGGGAATATTTAACATTTATGTATGATTATGAACGATGGAATAAAGAAATTCAAAGTCTAGAACTAAACATTAGGATTCGCTCATGATTTTTAGTACAATACAATTTATGAACATGAGAAAGGAGTAACAAGCGTGCAACCAATTCATAAAGAAACAGTCCAAAAAAAAATACAAACATTTTTAAATAAAGACGTATATGTACACCTTGAAACGACAAACGGTGCATATGCTTCACACGTAAATGAAAAAGTAATGACAGTTGGGGCTTTTATTCGCAATGGTAAAGTCACTATTTCAAACGGAAAGATAACTGGAGAAGGTCCTTATCGTGTAGGTCTTCAAATTGATTTAGGATGGATTTATGCAGAGGGATTAACAGATTGGGAAATTGATGAAGAAGGCCGACTTCTTCTAGCTGGGCATGACTTTGAAGGTCGTTTAGCAGTTGCCCTTCAATTAAGTGAACATCCGTTTTCATAACAGAAAAGAGAGGAGAATAGAACATGGAAGAAAGATTATTAATTGTATTTCCGCATCCTGACGATGAAGCATATGGAGCAGCAGGAATGATCACGCAAGCTAGACAAAAAGGAACGCCCGTTACATATGCCTGTGTTACGCTAGGTGAAATGGGACGAAATATGGGTAGACCGCTGTTTGCTAACCGTGAAACTTTACCTCAAATCCGAAAAAAAGAACTTTTAGATTTAGCGAACGTTTTAGATATTCAAGACTTGCGTATGCTAGGGCTTCGTGATAAAACGCTGGAATTTCTTGATATTGATGTTTTTGCAGATAAAATTGAAGAAATCATTAACGATGTAAAGCCGACTCACATTTTAACACATTACCCTGGCTTTGCAGTACACCCTGATCATAATGCTACGGGTGCAGCTACGATTCAAGCGGTAAAACGTATGCCAAAAGAAAAGCGTCCGGTTGTTTGGTGTCATGCGTTTTCGAAAGATCGTATTGAACATATTGGAGAACCAGATGTTATTTTTGATGTAACAGCGATGAAAGATAAAAAAATTGAAGCGTTAAAAGCCCATCGTTCTCAAACAGAAGGAATGATGAACGCAATTGACTTCGATCGCTTATCTGACTATCCGCAAATGGAACGTTTATTAACTAGAGAAGAATTCTGGACATATAACTGGGAGTAACAGATGAAAAAACAGCGAATTTTATTTATTGGAGCAGGACGAATGGCTGAAGCTGTAGCGGCTGGTTTGGTTACGAGCAGCGCTGACAGTATTGAGGCAGTAGTGATGTCAAACAACGGAGATATTGAGCGGTTACAGCGTGTTGAAACAACGTACGGCGTACAAACGACGCAAAATTGGCGCCAAGAAGTTGACAATTCGGATGTTATTATTTTAGCGATGCCTCCTGAGGCCCATCCTTTCGTGCTCAAGGAACTTTCAACTCATTTAAATCAACAATTTGTCGTAACGTTAGCGGCAGGGATTGGTCCGAGTTACTTAGAAAGTCATCTTCCGCAGGGTACGCCTGTCGCTTGGATTATGCCGAATACAGCTGCTATGATTGGACAATCGATGTCACTATATACACTTGGAACTTCTGCCACAAAAGAGCATAAAGAAGTGCTTCAAATGATTTTAAAAGGAATTGGTGAAGCGCATGAGTGTTCAGAGAAAGAAGTACATGAGCTAACGGCTGTAACTGGCAGTGCACCGGCGTTTTTATATTATTTTGCAGAATCGTTAATTGATGCAACTACTGCTTACGGTGTGGACGAAAAAACAGCCAAAGATTTAGTTATTCAAATGATGTATGGCTCTGTACAAATGCTGCATGAAACCAAAGATCCTGCGTCTTTAAGAGAGCAAGTAACAACTCCAGGCGGCGCTACTGCCGAAGGGTTAAAAGTGATGAAAGAACAAGACTTTTCCCTAATAATAAAGCAGGCAATTGAAGCAACGAATAAAAAAGCAATGGGTGGAAGCTAAAAAAGCTCGTACAACCATATGTTAGCTGGAAAATCCGAACTATAGTTCAGCATTCTTTCATTGGAATGTTGAATCAGTTCGGATTTTTTAATGAATAGACTTCCTTAACATACATATATTCCTCTTTGGAACTGTTTTTTCTCTATGGCCCAAACTTTTTTAGTCATCAACAAACCGCTTTTTCATATCAGAAGTTGGGAGCATGCAGTGCTGCTGTTTGCCAAACCACTTATATCGGTT
The DNA here is from genome assembly GCF_042787865.1 of Priestia sp. YIM B13486. Classification (NCBI taxonomy): domain Bacteria; kingdom Bacillati; phylum Bacillota; class Bacilli; order Caryophanales; family Bacillaceae; genus Priestia; species Priestia sp. YIM B13486. The sequence goes on from NZ_JBHZOZ010000002.1 coordinate 222,074, forward strand.
GCGAGCGATCCAGTTGTATACTATATCTCGAATAGGTGCAGGAATGATAATGAAAGCATATAAAAATTTAACGGGTCCATCTAAGCGCTTGGCGATTTTTAAAGCAGCCGTTGATTTTACATATCTTTGGTTTCCATGAATATATACAATGCTGTCTAATTGCTCAGGAAGTAAGCCGTGAGAGGCTAGCTGCTGCTTTCCGAAATCTGATTGAAGAGAAGCGAAAGAAAACAAAGCTTGTTCATCATGTTTAATAATATATTGAACACTGCTATTACATAAATTACATATACCATCAAAAAGAATTAAATGTTTCATTGGACGATTTCGCTCCTATTCCATAAAAAAAGTATAATTACTTGTCATTTTTGAAAAATAAAGGTACGTTTAAAAGATGTGAAAGTGATCCAAATTCAAAGGTAATTCGATTATATAATAAGGACTCATAAGAGTTAAAGGAGAAGGGTATGAAAGAGCAAAACGACGTTGTCTTATACAATAGAATAAAAGAACGAGACAAAAAAGCCCTTGAACTGCTGTATGACAAGTATGAGCGAATTCTTTATTCGTTTATATACCGGTTAACAAATAGCTCTGATATTGCTGAAGAAGCTGTTCAAGAAGTGTTTATTAAGCTGTGGAGAGGAAAAGGAGTTTACAGCGATGAAAAAGGGAAGTTTTCATCATGGCTGTTTACGATTACAAGAAACACCGCGATTGATATTGTAAGAAAAAGAAAAAACGATCCTATTTTCTCAGAAGAAATTTTTGATTTTATTGAAGATGATCATCCTAAGATTGACGAGCAGCTTCAGTGGAAAGAAGAACAGCAGAGAGTGCGGCACGCTGTATCAAAATTGTCTGAAGACCAAAAAAAGATTATTCAATCCGTTTATTTTAAGGGATTAACGCAGCAAAAAGTAGCAGAAGAGCAGCAAATCCCATTAGGAACAGTAAAGGGTAGGGTGCGATTAGCGTTGCGGAAATTAAAAACATATTTAGGTACTGATGCAGAAGGGAGAGCTGATTCATGAGTATGTGCAATAAACTAATTGATTACTATAATGATCAGTTGACTTCCCATGAGAAAAAAGAGTTTGAAATGCACTTGAAAAACTGTCAAAGCTGTCAAGAAGAACTAAGAGAGCTGGAGGAAGTTCTTGGAGATCTAACGTATTTGACACCAGAACAATCTCCTCCGCCAGAAATGAAACAGCGAATACTTGCGAATGTATTCGAAGAAGAACAAGGTGAGACAAAGAGAGAACCAATCGCTTTAAAAAATGAAAAACAACATGCTGCGTCTAAGAAATCAAATAAAAAGTCCATCATTATTGGATTAGCTGCGGCACTTCTTTTATCCCTTGCAGGAAACAGCTACTTTCTGTTGAAAGATGGAGACAAAGGCAAACAAGAGCCAAATGTTTCGGTTGCTCCTCAAAACGAACCTCTTACATCTGAAAAAACAATGAAGCTGCAGGCAGAGCCGAACGTTTCTGGCGAAGCAACAGCATCTCTTACGAAAAAAGGTGGAAATCTAAATGTGGTTATTCAAGCGAATAACTTGAAAAACGTAAAGGGGAATGAAGTCTATCAGGTGTGGCTCATAAAAGGTGATAAGCCTCATCCGGCAGGTGCTTTTGTAACAGATAAAAATGGAAACGGGACAGTGGTCTATACGATGAGCCAAAAAGAACAGACTGAAAAGTGGGATGTTATGGCGATTACTTTAGAACCGAACGCGAATAATAAGACGCCAAAAGGAAACATTGTGTTAAGTTCAGCGCTCTAACAAAAACCCTTCTGCTAACAGAAGGGTTTTTGTTACGTGCAGTTAATCATCTTCAAATTGTATGGCAATGGTTTGATCATTTTCTATCTTATTCAGTCGAATTTCCAATAATCCATTTTTGTACTTAGCGCGAACTGGTTCGTCTGTGTAGTGAAAAGGAAGTTTGACCGTGCGAGAAAATACGCCTGTATGGCGTTCGTTGAGCTTTAACTTTTGTTTAGATGCTTCATAAGCATAAGGAACGTTTCCTTCAACTGTTAATATATTTGCGTCCAACTTGATTTGAATGTCGTTAGTTGAATGCAGTCCAGGAACCTCAACGACGATAATGCCTTCTTTATCGGTTTCATATAAGTCGACGTTTGGAAATCGCTTGGGCAAGATGTGATTTAAATCGCTCCAAAAGTGATTTCCAAGCATATCTTCTACCTTATGCTGAATCGAACCCCAATCAATCTCTTCATATTTTTTACTCAAAGGAAACCCTCCTTATATTCACGTAAATTCCTTCTATATATATGAAAAAAAGAAAATTCAATGCCTGCTTACAAAAATGAGAAAAACACGTAAATAAGTGAAAAAATGTGAGAAAAAAAAGAGATTTTGAGTGAAAAAGAAGGATTATGTAGAATAAAAAAAGTATAATTACGTATAGAGCTTTCTATTATCCTGAATGAAAGCAAGTATGTGAAGGAGGAAGTTGAGATGAGAGAAAAGCGTACATCCAGTGGTTTTCTATTAAAACAACGTGCTTTCTTAAAATTATATATGATTACGATGACAGAACAAGAGCGTCTGTATGGCCTTCGGTTATTAGATGTGTTAAGAGATGAATTTCGACCTTTTGGATTCAAGCCTAATCATTCTGAAGTATACAAAGCCCTTCATGACTTGATTGAAGACGGTGTCCTCAAACAGGTGAAGCGTAAAAAAGAAGGAATGAAGCTTCAAGAAGTGGTTTATTATACATTTACAAATGAGGGAGAAGAGAAAGCTAAATTATATAAAAAACAATTAAAAGTAGAGCTGGAGCGGTGTGAAGCTATGATTCAAAAAGCTATTCGTGACAACTTCGGGTCCAAATGAACGTGTCTTTAGGTAGAAAAGACACGTTTTTTCTATAGCTGATTTTGTCGTCTTATGTCGGAATAAAAGTTATAAAATGGGTACAAAGTAGTGTAAAAGATGGATATATAGTTATATTATGGATAAAATACACACTTTTAACATATATGGATGAATTCGATTTTAAAGATTATGCACTATTCATAAATAGTGTACGAATTGATATGATACAAAGTGTATATAAATCTATTTAATGCGTTATTTGCCATATTTTAAGAACTTATAAACCGTTATCAGACCATCATTCAAGCATTTTGGTTTTAGCAACTCTGACGAATTTGACTAGATTTGTATCGAGAAGATATTATTTGTTTACTATGAAAGGAATGGATTTTATGAAGTCTACAGGAATTGTAAGAAAAGTAGATGAATTGGGTCGCGTAGTAATTCCTATTGAATTGCGCCGCATTTTAAATATCAACACAGGTGATCCAGTAGAAATATATGTTGATGAAGATATTATTATTTTACAAAAGTATAGCCCGTATGGTGCTTGCTTAGTAACTGGGGAAATTACGCGTGAAAACTTAACCTTTGGGAATGGAAACGTTGTGTTAAGTAAAAAAGGTGCGGAACAGCTTTTACAAGAGTTAGAGCGTACCTTAAATAAATAAGAAGTTTTAGGCCTTAGTATAAGGAAGAGTATCAATCCATCTTTAAACAAAAAAAGAACGTTCTTTTGAGAACGTTCTTTTTTTGTTTAAGCCGTTCGAGAAGATTTATTCTCCTCTAGCAGCTGTTTTTTTTGTATTTTTATCAAACGATACGCAAGTCCTGTTGCGCCTGCAGCAAGCCCCGCAATTAGTCCAATCCAATAGCCAAACGCCTGCAAATCGGTGTATTTTGCTAAAACAATGCCTAAAGGTAGACCAATTACCCAATAAGATACCAAGGACATTAAAAAGGTAACATTTACATCCTTATATCCTCGCAGAGCGCCTTGAATAGGAGCTTGAAGAGCATCAGAAAGCTGAAAGAAAATTGCATAAATCAAAAAATGAGAAGTTAATGCGAGTACCTCTGCATCTTTTGTATACAAAGAAGCTACTGATTCTCGAAGAGTAAATAAAAGACCTGCGCAAACAAAAGCCATGCCAACAGCGATAGTTACACCGATCCTGCTATAGCTTCGTGCATCTTGATGACGCTTAGCACCCGCTTCAAATCCCACAACAATCGTTAAAGCCATAGAAATACTCAGCGGAATCATATAGAGAAATGAGGCAAAATTAATAGCTGCTTGGTGAGAAGCGATCGTAATGGTATTATACGAGCTCATAAACAGCGTGACGGCTGAAAAAATACTTGTTTCGAAAAAGACCGAAAAACCGATAGGTAAACCAATTTTTAATATTTCTTTCCAAGTAGAAAAAGAGATACGATGAAATCTTTTAAATAAATCGAAGTTAGAAAAAGGTTCTTTTTTATGAATAATTACAATGGATACAATGAGTATGCACCAATACGTAACGGCAGTTGCATAACCAGAGCCTACTCCACCCAAGTGGGGAAAGCCCAGCCTACCGAAGATTAATACATAGTTTAAAGCTACATTAACGGGAAGCCCTAAAATGGTGATAAGCATAGACGTACGAGTTTGCCCTAAAGCATCAATGAAGTTTCGTAAAACCGTATAAATAAAAAGCGGAATAATACCAAAAGATAAAGCAATTAAATACTGTTTGGCAATGCGCATTACGTTTGCTTCTAAATTCATCCCTTTTAAAATAGGATCAACAACAAAAAAGCCGATTAAAATAATAACAACGGCCATTAAAATGGAGACATAAAGCCCTTGAATGACGGAGAACGGAACTTTTTTCTTTTGATTAGCTCCGACAAGCTGTGCAACAATTGGCGTAATAGACATTAAAATTCCGCTTAGCCCTGTAAAAACAGGTACCCATAAGCTTGAACCAATTGCTACCCCTGCCAAGTCATCTGCACTTACCCTTCCTGACATCATCGTATCAAAAAAAGTCATTGAAAACATTCCAAACTGGGTGACCAATATCGGAAATAAAATAAAAACGAACTGCTTAACTTTTTGAGACGTTGAAAACGTTTGTTGCATTAAAAAACCCCCAATTTGAAAACATTTACACCAAAAAGCATTATATCACGCCGTGGCTTGTTTTTGCTAAGAGTTCTGACAATAAATTCAAAGAATGTATCCATAAAACGCGGTGATTTAAAAGGAGTAAAAAGGTAAAACAGTATATGATTTTAATTTTGACATGCAGTGAGCTATGATAGAAAGTATAGTAATTATCATTTAACGTGGAGGGATACGTGTGGATTTACAGTTGCAAAGTAAAAATGTACTTATTACCGGCGGGTCAAAAGGAATTGGGAAGGCTATTGCTGCTTTGTTTATTCAAGAAGGAGCAAACGTTGGAATTGCGGCAAGAGGAGAGGAAGCGTTACAGGATGCACAGTCAGAATTAGAAAACGTGCGTACATATACAGCAGACCTAACAAACGAATCAGACAGAGTTGCATTAATTGAGAAGTTCATTAACGACTTCGGAAGCATTGATATTTTAATTAATAACGCTGGAGGAAGTAATGGAAGCACCGCGATGGAAACAGATTTATCCCTTTTCAAAGAAGCAATGGAGCTTAACTACTTTTCAGCTGTCCACTTGAGCAAGCTAGCAGCGACGCGTATGACAAAAGATGCGGCAATCGTTAATGTTACGTCTATTTTCGGAAGGGAAAGTGGAGGGAAAGTCACGTACAATAACGCAAAATCAGCACTTATCAGCTTTACAAAGTCGTTTGCAGATGAAATGATTTCTAAAGGAATTCGTGTAAATGGAGTAGCGCCGGGAAGCATTTTGCATGAAACGGGTAATTGGAAAAAAAGAATGGATGAAAATCCGGAAAAGATTAAGCAATTTGTTGAAAACGAAATACCAGCAGGGCGCTTTGGAGAGCCGGAAGAAGTGGCAAACGCCGTTGCCTTTTTAGCATCTTCTAAAGCTTCATGGATAGTTGGTGCGACGTTAAACGTAGACGGTGGACAGTCAAAAATGAACTTTTAAAAAAAGTGCAGGAATTTCCTGCACTTTTTCATTATCCAATATCTTTTTGCATAGGAGGAATCTGAAAATCTTCATTAATTGCGTCCGCTGTAAGCTGACCAGATAATGTCACCATTGGCACGCCGCCTCCAGGGTGTGTAGATCCGCCTACAAAATAAAGGTTAGAAAGAAGCTGACTTCTTGCCGGAATTTTAAAACCTCCATTTTTCTTACGGTCAGTTGCTACGCCATAAATGGACCCGCCGTTAGCACCGTAAAGCTCCTGGATATCGTTAGGAGTAAACGTATATTCAAACTCAATGCTTGAACGTAAGTCTTCTAATCCCATTGCCTCAAGCTTTTTCAATACGACATCACGATAGCGGTCTTTTAATGCAGCCCAGTCGTCGCCTTCTTTTAAAGGAGGTACATGAGTAAGAACGAACAGGTTTTCTTTTCCTTCAGGAGCTTGCGTAGGGTCTGATTTAGACGATACGCCAATGTAAATTGTCGGATCCATGGCTACTTGACCTTTGTTAAAGATTGTATCAAACTCTTCTTTCTGATCCTTTGAGAAGAAGAAATTATGATGTTGAAGCTGCTTGTACTGTTTGTTAACCCCTAATAAAAGAACAAGGCCAGAAACAGTAGGTTCAAATTTTGCAAGCTGTTGAGTTTGCTTAGCTGCTTGCGCATGATTTTTTAATAAATAGCGGTAAGTTGGAATTGCTTCTAGATTAGATACCACAATATCTGCTGATAGATTCTCGCCATTTTCTAGTGTAATTCCAGTTGCCTTTGCTCCGTTTGTTGTAATTTCTTTTACCGGCGTATTTAGATGCACAGTGACGCCAAGTTCTTGAAGGAGCTTATCCATCGCTTCAGCAATTTTGTACATTCCGCCTTTTACGTAATAAATACCTAATCCTAGCTGAACGTGAGCAAGCTGTGTTAATACAGCCGGTGCATGATAAGGAGAAGAACCGATGTACATAATTAAAAAATTAAACAATTGACGCAAATGTTTGTTTGAAAAATATTTGCGTGTAGTAGCATCCATAGATCTCATTGGATCCATTTGAAGCAGTTCTTTTACCGTGTGCATCGTTCGTAAATCGTGAAGTCCAGATAAACTTTTTTTATAAAAACTTTTTAAGTTTGATTCATACATTTTATTTGCATAAGATAAATAGTCAAAAAAACCTTCAATGTCTTCTGGAGCAAGTTCTTGAAGCTGCTGAAGCATGCGAGGAAGGTCACTGGTCAAATCAATTTGTGTTCCATCTTGGAAAAAAGTTCTCCACTGAGGCTCAATTCGTTCTATTGTTAAGTAGTCGTGGATATTGCGGCCTGCACTGTCAAACAGCTGCTCTAGCACCCACGGCATTGTTAAAATAGAAGGTCCCGTATCGAAAGAAAATCCTTTGCCGCTGCGAATATTTAACTTACCGCCAATTCGCTCGCTTTTTTCAACGATTGTTACATCATATCCATCAGCTGACAGACGAATAGCAGCTGACAGACCACCTAAACCTGCGCCTACAACAATTACTTTCTTTTTCATCTTTTTCCTCCTTATAAAACAAAAGCGAGTTGTCAACAATGTGTATAAAATGACTTCACGCAAAATAAAAATAGGTCTACAACTTTTTATTTTGTCCAGTTTGCTAATTTTCATACGTGAAGGAAAGGAGAAAAGGATGTCTTTTTTACTGGTTGCTCTTGTCTTGACAGCTACGCTTGTCATCACTATCCCTACATTTAAACGTGTAAAAATAGTAAGAAACAATATGTCATGTTTGTCCATTATTATTCCAGCTAGAAATGAAGAAAGAAACCTTACCTTTTTATTGCAGTCACTCCAGTTACGGAACGCTGACTTTGAAGTGATTGTTGTAGATGACAACTCAACAGATAATACTGAGAGGGTAGCCAAAGCATTTGGCGTAAAAGTAGTGCAACCGGGCGCACTTCCAGCTGGGTGGCTAGGAAAGTCATGGGCATGCTGGAATGGAGCACGAGAAGCAAAAGGCTCGGTGCTTTTGTTTTTAGATGCTGATATTACAGTAGAGAAAGACGGAATTGAAAAAGTATTTTTCTATTATCAACAGCAAGGGGGTGTGCTGTCGGTTCATCCTTATCACCTTGTTAAGAGGCCTTATGAAATGCTTTCTGCTTTATTTCACTATGTTACGTTTGCATCGATTGGCGCGTTTCACCCCTTTAAAAATTGGAAAAGTCCTTCTGTCGGTTTCGGGCAGTGCTTGCTTTGCAGCGCAGCCTCCTACTTTCAAAGCGGAGGCCACGAAGGGATAAAAAAAGAAGTGGTTGAAAATATGGCGCTGGTTGAGAAAATGAACAAACAAGGTGAATTTATTACGTGTATGAGTGGACAGGGAGCTCTTTCCATGCGCATGTATCCAAATGGTATGAAAAGCCTTATAAGAGGGTGGAGTAAAAGTTTTGCTTCAGGTGCGGGGAAAACGGAAGCCATTTATTTATTTCTAGTAAGCTTGTGGCTTACTAGTATGATTAATTATATCCTTTTTTTACCTACTCTATGGAATCAACATGCAGGCTTGGCAATTAGCAGCTATATTTGCTATGTAAGCCTCTTATTTAATAGCTTAAGGAAAATAGGTTCGTTTACTTTTTTTTCTTTGTGCTTATTTCCTATTCATGTACTGTTTTTTCTGGGTCTATTCGTATGGTCTTTCGTCCAAACGGCGGTGAGAAAGCAAGTTAAATGGAAAGAACGCAGCATATCTATAGAAGAAGAAAAAAAGAAGAAAGTGATAAAATGACAGGTGCTCAGCTCTTAATTAATATCATGGCATGGTTTGTGATTCACATGTTGATCGCCTACAGATGCACAAAAATTTCTGCCTTTTATTTAAAGAAGGACCTTGCGCTGTTTAAGGTTCAAAGCTGGGAAACAGTTGGGATATATAAAAAATTCGGGGTGCACCGATGGAAAACGTGGCTTCCTGATGCAGGAAAGCTATTTAAACGAGGATTTTATAAAAAGAAATGGGAGAGTAGAACGAAGGAATATGCACAGCTTTTTTTAATTGAAACAAATCGAGCAGAGTTAACTCACTGGATCAGCATACTTCCTTCTATTCTTTTTTTTATATGGAACTCTCCTTCTATAGGTGTTTGGATGGTTATTTATGCGATTGTCGCAAACGTACCGTTTATTTTGGTTCAACGATATAATCGAATACGAATTCATCAAGTCGTTTTGAAACTCAAATGAAATTAATTCACGTGCCTTTGGCTCCGAGTAGGGGCCTCGGTTTTTATTTTTTTCTCCTTATTCGAAGACAACAACCTCTTGGATAAAAGAAAAAAAGAAGCAAAGGCGATATAAATACTAAAAAAGACTAAAAATCCCCATAAACCTGCTATGGCATCATCAAATTCCATATTGCCTCGGGTGGTAATTCCTTGCTGAATTTCAATGGCAAAAACTAAGACAAGCATAACGGTAAGGGTATAGATAAAAGAAATAGCTGTAATACTAAATTTCCACTTTGACAATAATTTAAAGATCATATAAACGCTTAAAAACGTGAGCAGTCCAATAATACCAATAATCCAGAAGTGAAGTTCTTTATCTGAAAGAGAAAATCCTAGTAAATAAAAAATATAAATTAATCCGTCGTGCAATACATTAATAATATTTGTAATGAAAACAATACATTCTTTCATTTTTTCTCCTTTATAAAAATGTAAGACGTTTAAACTTCTAGGTATACAAGCATGCATAGCCCATACTCATTCCAATTTTATATAAAAAATGCACTTTCTAGATCAGACGTTAAAGAGATCTGAAATTTCAAATAATATTTATAATTTATATTATAAACAAAAAGGTAAAAAAATAAAAATTTTCGATGCAAACTGACACATTTTTTTCAAATTTAAAGAAAGAAATAACTCAAAATATGTGGTTTACTGTAGAAAGAAAAGAAAATAAGAGGTATTAGTATAACAAATATTCACAAGCACTTTTATGCATTCTCTTGTAAAGGAGAAGGAAAACTAAGGCAAGTGTTAAATTTATATGTATAGTGGACAAAATAAAAAATAAATATAAAATAGTGAAACTTAAAGAGAAGCTGTCCGTATTAAATAGTGAGAAGAAAAAAAGCATAGGAAACATTTGTGTTTGAAAGCCGATATAGCTGGGAATAAGAAAGTAGTTATTTTCTCACGTTTGGTGAAAATTATACGTAGCGGTGTTGACAATTTTTTTTAAAGAGTTAAAATGTGAAAGAACAGATTAGCTCTCTTACATTTTTTGTAAGGGAGATTTCTTTTTACATTTACTATAAAAATAAAAGTGAGCTTAAATTTCAATAGAGACAGAGGTGGGAATATGAAACAGCTCATGACAAACGGTAAAAATATTTTTTCGAAACAGCTGCCGTTATTTCTAATTGCAGTTTTGTTGTTTTGGATTAAAACGTATACCGTTTATCGTATCGAATTTAACTTAGGGCTAGATAATTTTATGCAAAAGTTTTTACTTTTCATAAACCCAATTGGTTCGGCAATTTTCTTTTTTGCCATTGCACTACTATTTAAAGGGCGGGGAAAAGTACGAGCACTGCTTGGAATGAATTTTTTACTTTCATTCATCCTGTACGCAAATGTAGTATACTATCGCTTCTTTAATGATTTTATTACTGTTCCTGTATTGACTCAGTCAAACAACTTTGGTCAATTAGGCGGCAGTGCCATGGCTTTAATTAGCCCAACTGATATTTTATACTTCACAGATTTCTTTATTCTTTTAGTTTTAGTACTATGGAAAAAAGTTGACTTACCAGCAACAATTAGTCGACGTACTGTGACAGGTGTATTTTTATCAGGGATTTTATTCTTAAGTGCCAACATCGCACTAGCGGAAATGGATCGTCCTCAACTATTAACAAGAACATTTGACCGCAACTATTTAGTAAAATATTTAGGAACGTATAACTATACGATCTATGACATCATCCAGAGCTCGAAATCTTCAGCACAGCGCGCGCTAGCAGATAGCAGTGATGTGGCTGAGGTAGAGAACTATGCAAAAGCAACATATGCTGAGCCGAACAAAGAATATTTCGGTCAAGCAAAAGGCAAAAACGTCATCTATATTTCATTAGAGTCACTTCAGTCATTTATGATTGGTTATAAGTTAAATGGTGAAGAAGTAACGCCGTTCTTAAATTCACTACTAAAAGATCAGAACACAATGTATTTCGATAACTTCTTCCATCAAACAGGGCAAGGTAAAACGTCAGATGCTGAATTCATGATGGAGAACTCATTATTCGGCTTACCTCAAGGTTCTGTATTTACAACAAAAGCAAATAACACCTATCAGTCGCTATCTGGTATTCTAGATCAGCAAGGCTATACAACATCTGTGTTCCACGGAAATGGAAAATCGTTCTGGAACCGTGATGAAATGTATAAATCAATGGGTGTAGAAAAATTCTTTGATTCAGCTTATTACAATATGTCAGACGAAGATACGCTGAACTATGGTTTAAAAGATAAACCATTCTTTAAAGAATCAATGCCGTACCTAAAAGGCTTAAAGCAGCCATTTAGCGCGAAGTTCATTACGTTATCAAACCACTTCCCTTATCCGCTAGATAAGGAAGACCAAACGATTGGACCTCACAATACGGGAGATAAGTCAGTTGACCAATACTTCCAAACGGCTCGTTATTTAGATGAATCAATTAAGCAATTCTTTGAGGATTTACAGGCCTCTAGCTTAGCAGACAATACGATGGTCGTGATGTACGGTGACCACTACGGTATTTCTGAAAACCATAAGCGTGCAATGGGCAAAGTAATGGGTAAAAACATCAATGATTTTGAACAAGCTCAACTGCAGCGCGTACCATTATTTATTACTTCACCAGGCCTTAAAGGCGGCGTAAATCATACGTATGGCGGAGACGTAGATGTTCGTCCAACAGTGATGCATTTATTAGGTCTTGATACAAAAGACTATATTGACTTTGGTACAGACTTATTATCAAAAGAACATCAGCAAGTTGTACCTTTCCGTAACGGTGACTTTGTTACACCTAAGGTAACAAAAGTTGATCAGAAAGTGTATGACAACGCAACGGGCAAGCAGCTTTCAGATAAGGAAGCGAAACAGTATGATAAGTATGATGAACTAGTTAAGAAAAAGCTAGAACTATCAGATAAACTTGTTTACGGAGATTTACTCCGCTTTCATACACCAGAAGGGTTCAAACCAATTGAACGCTCGAAGTATGATTACAACAAGCGCGAAGATCAATAAAAAACAGGCAGCTTTTAATAGCTGCCTGTTTTTTTGTTTTGTGAAACCTTTAAAGGTTTTATCCGTATATAAATTATAACAGTAATCGTTTTAAGAGACGGGAAGACAATGGTATAATATGTATACGTTTAAAAGTTCGGTCACATTTGAGATAGGAGTGAAAGCGATGAAAGTCGTTCGAATCATAAAAAAGATTCTTGCCATTTGGGCAACAGGAGCAGTAGCCGTTCCGGTCAGCTATTTTGGATTTAGTACCACGATGACTCAATCCTTTGGCATTAGTATAGGAGTAATGGTCGTGATGAGCCTGTTTTTTATTATGAGCAGTGCTCGACGTCATTATCAAAATCCGTATAGAGAAGAAATTGCATACGTTCGTCATCAAGTAAAAGAGGCAAGAAAGCAATTAAGAACCATTGGAAGCTATCGTTTTAAAATTCGGTCTGTTCATATGTGGACAGAACTTTCTAAACTACACAAAGTAGGTAAAAGCATCATTGAAATGGTAGAAAAAGAGCCCGCACGATATAAAGATGTTCAGCCTTTTTTTACGAACTACTTACAATCAACGGTTACCGTCATTGAAAGGTATATGTTTTTATTATCAAAACCAACGAAAAGCATAGAAGTAAAAGAAAGTCTTCATGAAGCGGAAGACATGCTGCGCGGGTTATCGGGGAAGTATGAGCATTTATTAACAAATGCTCTTTCACAAGATAAGCTGACGTTAGATGTAGAGCTTAAAGTGCTAAAACAAGCATTTGAAGAAGAGCAGCCGTATATACCGACAGCTACTAATCGCACGAAGTAACGTAAATGCAAAGGATGGGATTTTATGATGAAAGAATATAATCAAAATCAATCGTTAGATGCGCTGCTTGATGATCCTTTTGCGTCGCCTACCCCGCAGGTACAATCGGACTCTCGCGCTGCAAAAAGAAACACATACGATGATTTGACACCGGAATATCAGGAAAAAGCACAGAAAATCGCAAATCAAATTGATTATAAAAATCAGCAGGCTATCTTACAGTATGGGGTAGCAGCTCAGTCAGAACTATCTCAGTTTTCTCAATCTGTACTACAGCATGTGCAAACGAAAGATACGGGACCAGTAGGAGATGTTATAGGAGATTTAATGAGTAAGATTCGCCAAGTGAATCCCGATGATTTTTCTGCAAAGAAAAAAGGAGTCATCGGTCGATTATTTTCAGGAGTCTCTAGGCCTATTCAAAATTTATTAACAAAATATCAAAGCATTAATGTTGAAATTGATAAAATTGCAGATAAGTTAGAGCGCTCAAAACAAATGCTGTATCGAGACATTACGATGCTAGATAGCTTATATGATAAAAATAAACAGTTTTACGAGGCGCTTAACGTCTACATTGCAGCGGCCGAATACAAGTTAGTGGCGCTGCAGAATGAAACGCTGCCCCAGCTTCAGCAAACAGCATCTCAAAAAAATGACTATTTGATGGCTCAGGAGGTCAATGATTTAAATCAATTTATCAATAGGCTAGAAAAACGAGTGCATGATTTAAAACTGAGCCGTCAAATTGCCATTCAAAGTGCACCGCAGATTCGATTAATTCAAGAAGTCAATCAGACCCTTGTGGAAAAAATTCAAAGCTCTATTTTAACAGCTATTCCACTTTGGAAAAATCAAGTAGTAATCGCAACCACTTTATTACGCCAAAAGAAAGCAATGGAAGCCCAAAAGCAAGTATCTAAGACAACAAACGACTTGCTTACTAAAAATTCAGAGCTGCTCAAGCAGAACACGATTGAAGTAGCTCGTGAAAACGAGGCGGGGATTGTCGATATCGAAACATTGAAAAAAACGCAGTCCGATTTGATTACCACGTTAGAAGAAGTGCTAAAGATACAAGAAGAAGGACGTACGAAGCGTACCGAGGCAGAATCAGAGCTGTATCAAATGGAAAAAGATTTAAAAACTAAACTATTAGATATGAAATAAAAAAAAGTCGGTTTACACACTTTGTAAACCGACTTTTTCTCTGTTTTATGCATTTTGAAGCGTTCTCGCCATTTCTAAAAACGGAGTTAAATCTCTTTCAGATTTAGGAGCAAAGATCGTTAATCGGAAAGGAGGGTGTTGATTTTGCTTTCGAACGAGAAAACCGTATGCGTTACTTTTATCATCTGATGCTTTGTACGCAGCTGCTATCTCTAAGTTATGGTGAATGAGGTGCGTATCAAGGGAAGCCACTTCTGAAAAGCCAGCTCTTAAAATTTTTTTTGTTTCTTTATTGAGCTCATCTACACTTTTATTTGGTGGAAACACTTCAATCCGCATCCACAAAGCATCATTTTTTTTGTTGTAAATGACATCTTTTCGTGGCTCTTCTTCTGTAAACTTGTATCCTTCTAGTACGTAAAGCGTATAGTTTTGATTGGTGCTTCTTTTAAGATAACCTACCTCTGTTCTGCTGCTTCCTTTGTAAGGATAGGTGAACTTTTGCTGTGGCAAGCGTTCTTTTGGAATTTCTTCTTGTGTGTTAATAAGCTCTTCACGAAAAGCAGTTGAGCAGCCACTCATCAAACATATAAAGCAAACAAGAAATATCTTTTTTTTCATAGCTGGCGTCCTTATCTATTTTCATTCATGCGTTTTTACTGAGTTAACAATTGAAATTAACTTTTTTTCATCATCAGAATTTTTAGCTGTAATCATCGTGATTTTTAAAGCAGGGTGCCCCTTTGTTTCTCTTAGTACATATAGCTTTGCCGTTTCTTTTTTACTCCCGGATGTAGATGCAAACACAACAGGCTGAATAAATAGGGATGTAGAAGAAATTTTTAACGATTTTCCAAACTGGTCATCAAATAATTCTTTTGAGCGATCTAGATATGATTTGCTTGTACTTTCTTTCCTGGAAAGGACTTCAATTCGCATCCACGTATAGGGAGTCTTGGTTGAAAAAAGAATATCTTTTCCATCCTCTTCTTTTTGAAGCGTATATTCATTGGGCAATGAAAGAGAATATCCTTGTTCGCTTACGGTCAGCTGCTGATGTTTCGTATTGCTTTCACTGACTGCTTTAACAGAAGGCAGTATAACCATGGTTGTGCTTATCATTAACAGAAAAGCTAAATGAAATTTTCGCATTTATATATCTCCTATTCAAAACGCTAGACAGCGTGTAGTTATTATAAAAAAATGTTTTCGCCATATTAGAACCCGTAGGTTTATTTTTGACTTTTTGGTAAAGCTAAAAACACAATCAATTAGTAATGGAGAGAAGACTATGAAAAACCGTAAATCAACTTCTGCAGCTAATCGCCGTCAACAGCGCGTGTGTTTAGGTGATGAACGATTATTTGCAGTTGGTATTAAAGCGTTTATTGACAATACGCATGAAGCACACCTAGACAAAAAAGGAGGTCATTGAGTGAAATGGTACTTGTCAATTATCATTATTGTTTCCATTAATTTCTATGGTATTCAGGCGGATGCTGCAAAGAAGAGCAGATTTTATTATGAAAAAAAAGGAGATATCGTGTGGGAAGTTCCCATGAAAGACGAGAAGTTAATTGCGCTTACATTTGATGATGGACCAGATCCTAGATATACGCCGACCATTTTGAATTTATTGCAAGAGTACGGTGCCAAAGCAACTTTTTTTGTAGTCGGAGATCGAGTCACGTCGTTTCCCAAGCTTGCTCAAAGAGAAGTTCGTGAAGGGCATGAACTTGCTAATCATACATATAGCCATTTGAAAGTAAGGGGCCAGGAAGTAGAGAGAATTGAACAAGAAATTGAAAAAGCGGATGAACGTATACAAGCTATTACAGGAATAAAACCTTACCTGTTTCGTCCACCTACTGGCTATTATGACGATCGGGTAGTAAAAGCTGCTAAAAATCAGCAGTATACCATTATTCTTTGGTCTTGGCATCAAGATACATTTGATTGGAGAAATCCAGGCGTAGGTAAAATTGTAAGTCAAGTGCTTGACCATGCCAGGTCAGGAGATATTGTATTGTTTCATGATACGGGAGGAGATCGAACCCAAACCATTGAAGCATTAAAACAAATTTTACCGAAGTTAAAGGAAGAGGGGTATAAATTTGTAACGGTCTCAGAACTTTTAAAACATCACCCCAATTATAAATCTCTTTATTTGATGCAACAGCAAAAACAGCACTCCGTTCAATAATCGGGTGCTGTTTTTCTCGTAAAGACTTTAACCAATTTTTTAACTAGTTTTTCCTTCTCTTTCGTCCCCATCAGACGTATTTTTTTGGAAAAATGCTTTTACTTTATCCCGTTTTTTCTTCGAAATAAGAATATATAATGTATCACCTGCAAAAATTTGTGTATTTCCTCTAGGGGTAAGTAGTTTATCATCTCGAATAACAGCAGTCACTAAAATGTCTTCAGGGAGGTGAAGTTCTTCAAGCGATTTTCCTGATATATCTGCATGTTCCACGAGCTTCAACTCAATCATTTCATTTTTGGTTTTGCCCATCGAAACAAGCTCGAGACTGTGAGGAACCGTCTCTTTTTCACCTTGAGAAAGGTTTAGAAATTTGGCTAAAGGAGCGATTGTTGCTCCTTGAAGAAGAGCGGAAGTTAAGACAACAAAGAAAACGACGTTAAAAATGAGCGTGCTGTTCTCCAAACCTGCCATCATAGGATAAGTAGCCAATACAATTGGAACAGCTCCTTTTAAACCGGCCCAAGAAATAAACAGTTTTTCTTTGGAAGAATATTTAGCAAACATCATCGAAAGAAATACGCCGAGTGGACGAGCGACAAACATAAGTAAAAGAGATAACAGTATACCCTGCCAAATGATATCTAGCAGTTGATTAGGAAAGACAAGAAGGCCGAGTAAAATAAACATTAAAATTTGCATCATCCATGCAAAACCTTCGTTAAAGCGGACAATTGTGTGACGATAAGTTAGATCTGCATTCCCTACTACCACTGCCATTACATATACAGCAAGTAGACCGCTTGCTTCTACAAATGTGGAAATTCCATAGGTTAAGGCGGCCAATGACAATGTAAGCACAGGGTAAAGACCTGAAGAATCCAAATTAATTCGATTAATAATCCAAACGGATGCTTTTCCGAGTACTAAACCAAGTACCAGCCCGATTCCCATTTGCCAAAAGAAATTAAGGATTAATGAGAGGATAGGAGAGTCCGGATGTTGAATTAATTCAATAATAGAAACGGTTAAGAAGATGGCCATCGGATCATTGGAACCAGATTCTGCTTCTAGCGTGGAGTTTAATTTTTGGCGGATATTCTGTGTCCCTAGTACAGAGAACACGGCTGCAGCATCTGTAGAGCCAACGATTGCCCCAAATAAAAAGCCTTCAAGCCAAGTAACACCTAAAATATATTTGGCAAGTACACCCGTTAAAACTGTCGTAATGAGGACTCCGAAAGTAGCTAATGAAACGGAAGGGCGAACAACGCGTTTAACATCTTTCCATTTGGTCTGCACGCCTCCATCAAAAAGAATAATGATAAGCGCTAATATTCCGAATCCTTGTGTTAAAAGAGCATTGTCAAAGTAGATGTAGTGGCTAACAACCATTCCTACAATAATAAAGAGTACAAGCGAAGGGACTCCAAGGCGAGTAGAGAACTTTGCAGTAAGTACCCCTATGACAAGGAGAATAGATAGTAAAAGAATTGAATGGTCTACCGTAAAATCCAAAAAATACACCTCTTTTGTTCAAAATTTTTATGTAAGCAATAAATGAGGTTCCTCTATAATAATTGTAGCATAATGGATTTAAAACCTTGAGAAATCTGCTTGTCAAAAAAAGAGATGCATAAACATCTCTTTTTTTGATCATGTATGAATAACAGGGACAGATTCTTATTTAACATCTTGCTCGTGATAAAGATGAGGAGCTTTAAATGTTGCTTTCTTTTTAACTGAAGAACCTTGTTGATCGGGACGGGAACGATCGTAAATAGCTGTTCCAACAATCTCAGCCACATCTTGAAGTTTTTCTTTGCTTATTTTATCAAGGGTATCTTCAGGCGTATGATACCAAGGTTCAGACGGACTGTGAATAAATAGAGCAGCCGGTATTCCTGCCTCTGCAAAAGGAACGTGATCACTGCGGCCGCCAGCTTGGAATGGCGTAGGTGATCCATTTAATCTTGTACTTGAAGCTTGAGCTAATTCTGTGACAAGATTTGGTGTTCCATCAGCTGTATTCATCACCAAATCTCCCGCATCTCGACTTCCCACCATGTCTAAATTAAACATTCCAACAATACGATTTTTCTCATCTTCAGATAGCTCACTAACATAATGCTCGGATCCTAGTAAGCCTACTTCTTCAGCTCCGAATGTAACAAATCGCAGTTCTGTATCAGTAGGAAGAGTTTTAAATACGCGAGCTAATTCAAGCACCATTGCTGTTCCAGAAGCATCGTCATTTGCCCCAGGCGCTCCGGCCACAGAATCATGATGAGCACCTACTACAATAATATCATTTGTTCCTTTTTTCTTAAAAGTAGAAGGTTTAGTAGCGGTTACATTATAAGATGTTCGCTCACTTACGACAGCTCCTTCAATTTTTACTGTACCTGAAGGCTTTTCGCCTTTTTGAATAGAAGTAAGAATCTTTTCACCTTCTTCTTTGGTAACAGCAAGAGACGGAATGTAGTTATCATTAGCGCCGCCAAGCGTTCCGCTTAGCTCACCGTCTGTATTATTAAAAATAATGACGGCTGCAGCCCCTTTTTCAGCAGCATTTAATACTTTTTCACCAAAAGTAATAGTGCCTCGCTGAACTAATACAATTTTACCTGTTACATCTTTGTTTGCTAAATTATCTTTTGTACCCAGCCCTCCATCTACAATTTCAGCAGTGACATTTCCATTGGTGCTATAAGTAAAAGTTGTTGGAGAGTAGCTGGTACCGTTTACGCTTAGTGAAAAACTAGCTGCCGGTGTGTAACCGGTAAAGGTAAAAGGCTCTACTGCGCTCTCATAGCCTAGTTTAGACAAACGCTTTTGAACAAATGTAGCAGCTTCGCGTTCAGCTTCAGTTCCTGCCACACGAGGTTTTTTTGAGAGATACGCAATGTCTTGATAAATTTTCTCAGCATTGATTTTTTTTAATACTTTTTGTTCAGAACTTTGATGGTGAGAAGCATTTGCAGAAGTAGAAGCTTGTACACTTGTAAAAGATAAAGTCAAACTTGTTGCTACAGCCAAAGAAATCACGGTTTTTTTCATTAAAATCCCCCTAAATTTATCGATGTAGTTGGTACTAATAGAATTTACAATATTAAGAAAATACAAAAAAGAGTATTATTACCTAAATGTTCCAGGATACTCCGTATCTAAATTCCTATTTTGATAGAGAAAATAATTCAAATAAAATGAAAATGTGGAAACAACTAAAGAGGATAAAAGAAACTGTGTCAAAAGTAATAAAAAAAGGTATTAGATAAGAATAAAAAAATAAGGTAAACTAGTTTAAAAGTAAGAAGAATATTCAGAACTTAATTGATGAGACATAGAGAGTATTCACTTAAAAAACAAAGGCTGGTGGGAAATGTTGATAAAAAATAGGGAGGGTGTACGAAAAGCAGCGGCGGTAGCGGGTCTTCTGCTTGTAGGGGTGTACATCGTCTTTCAAACAATGGCATTTTTTAAAGGAGCATATGCTCTTAGCAGTTTGATAAAAGATAGTTTACTAGTGGGCGTAACGGCTGGAACGTTTTATTTACTTCATAAGCGTTCGGTTCATACCCAGGTGTCTGATGAACAGTATCAGCTTGCTACATTAATAAATTCAATGCCAGATTTTATTTGTTTCAAAGATGGGGCTGGCAAATGGGTGGCGGTGAATGATTTTGGAAGAGAACTTTATCATTTAAAGGGTATTGATTACAGGGGTAAAACCGATGCAGAACTTGGGGAGCTTGTCCCTTTCTTTCAAGCTGCTTTCTTACACTGTATTTCATCGGATGAAGAAGCTTGGAGGAAAAAGGAAAAGGTACGTACGGAAGAAGCGTTTGAAATACCAAACGGCGAGGTCAAAACATTTGATGTTATTAAAGTACCTGTGTTTTTTGATGATGGCTCAAGAAAAGCTCTTATCACAATTGGACGAGATATCACTCAGCAAAAGCTTGCAGAAGCGCTTCTGATAAAAAAGGAAAAGCTTTCTGTAGTAGGCGAATTAGCTGCTGGAATTGCTCATGAAATTAGAAATCCGCTTACGAGTATTAAAGGGTTTGTTCAGCTCATGAAAGAAACAGACCGATCCGCAATAGGGTATGCTAACATCATGCTTGATGAGCTGGAACGAATTAATGGTATTGTCAGTGAAATGCTCCTTTTGTCAAAACCTGAAAGTGAACATTTTCGCGTGTTTTCTCTTACAGAAGCGGTTAAGTATGTAATGAGTTTAACTTCCCATGAAGCTTTATTGAAAAACATTGACTTCTTATACGATGAACAAACAAATAACGCTAGTGTGTATGGAAATAAAAATCACCTTATTCAAGTATTACTTAATGTTTTTAAAAACGCAATTGAAGCCATGGATAGGCCTGGAAATATTTACATTACAATCAAAACAGCGCAGGGTAACCATATTTTTATAGAAGTTAGAGATGAAGGAGTAGGAATTTCTAAAGACCGTCTAGAACATATAGGAGAACCGTTTTTTACTTTAAAAGAAAAAGGAATGGGGCTTGGATTAACAATCAGCTCCAAAATTATTCATGATCATCACGGTACCCTGCAGATTGAGAGTGAACAGAACAAAGGGACGATTGTTAAAATCCGACTGCCTCTGTATGTCGAAGATACGGCGGTTTTTGCAAGCAAATGAAATGTTGTAAACGAAAAGTAATGAAAACGTCATCCATTTCTTATTGCTAAACGCAGCCGTACATGATGTAATAAAAGAAACGAACATGTCAGGAAGGTAGCAAAATGAGACGTGCAGATCAAAAAATTATATTACCGTATACACCGGAAAATTTAAGAATGCTATTGCTTCAAGTATGTGACGGAGAAAATCCGTTTTCCCATCAGGACCTTACGTATTGGTGTGATAAATATACTCTCCATTATTATGAGTATGAAGCGGATGAAACGCAGTGGATGAATGATATGCAGCAGACAGATAATAGACAAGATCTAGCTAAATCCTATGCCATTGCTAAAGATATTGGCTGGCAGTGGTACTTTTATATGGCTAGAGGGACGACGCTATCTGATATTCAATATGTCGAGCTTCACGAACTAGAATTACCCAGACATTTGTTTGTAAAATGGCTAAATGAATTATATGAAATGTAATCCTATATATGAATTGTAGTACATCCGGTGTAATGAAAGAAAGACCATCTCTGGTAACTGGGCAAAAGACCACTGAAGTACATACAAGCGTAAAATAGAAAGCTAAGGAAAATCCTTAGCTTTTTTGTTTTGTCAAAATTATTCAAAAAAACTGTCTTCAGGAAAAAACATAAAACCTAGTTGACTTATTGGTATTGTTATATTATAAGTAATAGAGACATGATTTATGGAAAAAATTACAGGGGGAACATCTATGAATAACTTATTAGTCATCATAAACATCCTCATTATGCTCGCATTGCTTGCGGGGCTGTTTATGATGCAGAAAAAGCATGTATCATTTTCAAAGCGTGTGTTTACAGCGCTTGGACTAGGGATTATTTTTGGCTTTGCTCTTCAGTGGGTGTATGGTCCGACTCATGAAGTAACGATGACGACCGCCGATTGGTTTAGCATTGTAGGAAGCGGATATGTTAAGTTTCTGCAAATGATTGTTATGCCGCTTGTATTTGTATCGATTGTAGCGGCATTCACTCGCTTAAAACTGACGAGCAATATTGGAAAGATTAGTAGTTTAATTATTGGAATTTTGCTTGTCACAACAGCGATAGCAGCTGCAATTGGTATTTTTACAACAACGAGCTTTAATTTAGAATCTGTCCAAATTACAAAAGGGGAAGCGGAACTTCAGCGCGGAGAGGACTTAGAAAATAATTTATCTAGTTTAGAAGCAAAAACAATCCCGCAGCAAGTAGTAGAATTATTACCTGCTAACCCGTTTCTTGATTTAACAGGCGCACGTTCAACTTCCACGATTGGAGTTGTCATCTTTGCGGCATTTGTTGGAATTGCGTATTTAGGCGTGAAGCGTAAAAAGGCTGAGGAAGCGGCGTTATTTTCAAAAATTATTGATACGCTTTATGCAATTGTAATGCGTGTAGTGACGCTAATTCTTCGGTTAACTCCTTATGGAGTACTCGCAATTATGACCAAAACAGTAGCAACGAGTGATATTGATGCAATTGTTAAACTTGGAAAATTTGTTGTAGCATCCTATGTCGCATTGGCAGCTATGTTTATTGTTCATTTAGTTATTCTAACAATCATCGGTGTAAATCCGATCACATATGTTAAGAAAGTATTTCCTGTATTGGCTTTTGCTTTTACCTCCCGTACAAGTGCTGGAGCATTACCTTTGAATGTTAATACACAAACAAGACAGTTAGGGGTTCCAGAAGGAATTGCGAATTTCGCAGGTTCATTTGGTCTTACAATTGGTCAAAACGGATGCGCTGGAATATATCCAGCTATGTTAGCCGTTATGATTGCACCAACGGTAGGTATTGATCCCTTAACGCCTTCATTTATTTTCACGTTGATTGCCATTGTAGCAATTAGTTCGTTTGGCGTAGCAGGCGTTGGCGGAGGAGCGACATTTGCGGCTTTACTTGTATTATCTTCTATGAATTTGCCCGTAGCGCTAGCAGGCTTATTAATTTCAGTAGAGCCATTGATTGATATGGGGCGTACGGCGCTTAATGTAAGTGGAAGCATGACAGCCGGAGTCGTCACTAGTAAATTAACAAAAGAGCTAGATACAAACGTATATAACGATCAAACTATCTCACCTGAAACAGCAGAAGTGTAAAAGAGATACGTCATCCATAGTTAACATTGTTAACTATGGATTTTTTTTCTTTATCGACATAAAATAGGAAAAAATACTTATGATAACGCTTTCAAAAAAGGTTATAGTGAAAAATGTGTACGTACTTTATTTTACGGGAGGGTTTTCATTGAAATGTAGTTGGACTAAATATGCAATGGTACTGATGGCTTTAATCTTACTAGTAAGCTCTTTTTTTAGCCCATTTATGCAATCGTTTGCATCTGCAGCAGACTCAACTAAAATCACGATTCACTATCAGCCTGCTCCAAATGATACAAAGGAATGGGGATTATGGGTTTTTCCTGAAGGAGGAGAAGGGAAGCCTTACGTATTTACAGAGGAAGATCAATTTGGAAAAGTAGCGGAAGTTGAATTACCCGGTATTTATGACAAAGTAGGTTTTATTGTTCGAACAGAATCGTGGGAAAAAGATGGAGGAGACCGCTTCGTTTCGGTGGAGAACGGTGAAGGAGAAGTATGGGTGAAAAGTGGAGATGAACATACATATACGTCTCCTCCTGACGGTGAATACCGAGATTTACCGAAGTTTGATAAAGTAAACGTTACCTTAAATTATCATCGGTACGACGGAGATTACAGCGGGTGGAACATTTGGACATGGCCAGGTGATGAAAAAGAAGGGAAGCAAATCGAATTTACGGAAGACACGAATTTTGGGAAGAGGGCGACCTACGTCATTAACAGTGGAAGTGGTAATTTATTTGACAAAATTGGTTTTATTGTACGCCATTCTACTAGTGACAGCGATTGGGAAAATAAAGACGGAGGAGAGCGCTTTATTACCAAGGTTGGTAAAGATGGGAATGTAGAAGTATGGATTGTTCAAGGACAAAATCGAATTTATTATGATAGAGCTGGAGTAGATATCACTCGGAAAATCACGAAAGCGACTATGGATACATTTAATCAAATCACCTTAGAAACAAACGTGCCGTTTGACTTTTCTAAGAGTTTAGGAGACATTGAAATTGACGGAGCTCAAATTGAGAAAGTGATACCTTATAAAGAGGGAGAAGACGCTGCTACTACTAAAGTTAAAATCATAACAAAACAGCCTTTGGACGTTACAAAAACGTATAAAGTGAAGCAAAAAGGCTACGGCTCAGCTGATGTAGTCAATGGAAATGTCGTTCGCACGAAAGAATTTGACGAAAAGTATGCATATAGCGGAAACGATTTAGGAAACACGTATTCTAAGAAACAAACAAATTTTCGCGTATGGGCTCCAACCGCAAGCGAAGCAAAGCTAGTGACTTATTCATCATGGAACTCCAAAGCTGTAAAAGAAATTTCTATGATCAAAAGTGAAAAAGGAACGTGGAAAGCGGAGTTAAAAGGAAATCATGATGAACTAATTTATACGTACAAAGTGAAAATTGGGAACAGCTGGAGCGAAGCGGTTGATCCATATGTACGAGCAACAACGGTGAATGGAGATCGCGGAGTTGTCGTAGATTTGGCTAAGACAAATCCGAGAAAGTGGAGTGCAAATAAGCCGAAATTTAAAAATCCAGAAGATGCGATTATCTATGAACTGCACGTACGAGATTTATCGTCTCAAAAAGAGAGTGGTATCAAAAATAAAGGAAAATATTTAGGCGTAGCGGAGTGGAATACGAAAGGACCAAATGGAGTAAAAACAGGACTCAGTCATATTAAAGATTTAGGTGTGACGCACGTTCAGTTCCTGCCTATTTACGATTATCGTACGGTGGATGAAACGAAATTAAACGAGCCGCAGTTTAACTGGGGATATGATCCGAAAAATTACAACGTCCCAGAAGGTTCCTATTCAACAAACCCATATAACCCTAAGACGAGAATCATTGAGCTTAAACAAATGATTCAAACGCTTCATGATAAGCAGCTTCGTATGGTAATGGACGTGGTTTATAATCATGTGTATGCAGTGAGTGAGCATAGCTTTGATAAATTAGTTCCAGGCTACTACTTCCGTTATAAAGAAGATGGAACTTTATCCAACGGAACAGGTGTTGGAAACGACACGGCGTCTGAACGGAAGATGGTTCGGAAGTTTATTGTAGAGTCTATTGCGTATTGGGCAAAAGAGTACCACATTGATGGGTTTCGATTTGATTTAATGGGGATTCACGATACAAAGACAATGAATGAAGTGAGAAAGAAGTTAGATGAAATTGACCCTTCCATTATCGTCTTAGGAGAGGGCTGGGATCTAGGAACCGAGCTTGATGCTAAGCTAAAAGCTAATCAGAAAAACGCTCAGGATATGAAGCGCATCGCTCATTTTAATGACGGTATGCGAGATGGTCTTAAAGGCAGCGTGTTTTTTGATCATGACAACGGATTTGTTAATGGAAAACAGGGGCAAGAAAAGCTCATACAGCAAAGTATAGCAGCTGGAATAGATTATGATCATTCCACTGCCACGTATGAAGACCCGGATCAAGTTGTGACGTATGTAGAAGCTCACGATAACCATACGTTATGGGATAAGCTTCAGCTGACGAACCCTGCTGACACCGAGCAAACGAAAAAGCAAATGCATAAGCTTGCTTCTTCTATTATTTTAACATCTCAAGGAATGAACTTTATACATGCAGGTCAAGAGTTTATGAGAACAAAAGGCGGAGATCATAATAGCTATCAGTCACCCGATTCTGTCAATCAGCTAGATTGGAAGCGCCGAGCAGCTTTCAGCCAAGAAGTAGATTATATGAAGGGACTTATTGCGCTTCGAAAGCAATATTCCTCATTTAGAATGACGAGTGCACAGGCTATTCATCAAAATTTACGCTTTGTTGATGCACCAGCAAACGTAGTAGGTTATACGTTAAATGCTAAAGCCAATAAAGATAAAGCAAACGAAATAATGGTGATTCATAATGCAAATAAACAAGCTCAAACGGTTCATCTGCCTTCTAACAGAACGTGGAGATTACTTGTTGACGGCGAGCAGGCAGGAACAAAAACGCTCCGTACGGTGAAAGGAAATACAGTAAACGTTTCGCCTCTTTCGACATTTGTGCTAGTAAGATAAATTTTAGATAACTAGAATACATGTAGAAAAATTCAGAATATTGTATGCGAAATTGTTGATTTTACTAGATAACATGGTAAAATATTCATTGTTAGCGTTTTCAAAATTCGTGGGGAGGTATGTATTTGATGCAAAATCTTGGAGCGAAAAAAGTTGAAATGAGTCCGAAAGTAGTGGAGTTTTTAAAAGGAGTTAAACAGCTATACATTAACGGCGAATGGGTAGACTCTGTTTCAGGAAAAACGTTTGAAACAGTAAACCCAGCAACGGGTGAAAAGTTGGCAGATGTAGCTGAAGCAAATCCAGAGGATATTGATCGTGCCGTCAGAGCGGCTAGAGAAGCCTTTGATCATGGACCTTGGACAAAGATGTCAGCAGCTGAAAGAAGTCGGCTTATTTATAAATTAGCTGATTTAATGGAAACACATCAATTGGAGCTTGCGCAGCTTGAAACGCTTGATAACGGAAAACCAATTCGTGAAACATCAAATGCAGACATTCCATTAGCAATTGAACATTTCCGCTACTTTGCTGGATGGTCAACTAAAATGGTTGGACAAACTATTCCTGTGCAAGGAG
The DNA here is from genome assembly GCF_042787865.1 of Priestia sp. YIM B13486. Classification (NCBI taxonomy): domain Bacteria; kingdom Bacillati; phylum Bacillota; class Bacilli; order Caryophanales; family Bacillaceae; genus Priestia; species Priestia sp. YIM B13486. The sequence continues at coordinate 248,953 of NZ_JBHZOZ010000002.1, forward strand.
CGTATTTTAACTATACAAGATATGAACCAGTAGGAGTTGTTGGCCAAATTATTCCGTGGAACTTCCCGCTTTTAATGGCCGCTTGGAAGCTCGGAGCTGCTTTGGCAACTGGATGTACAATTGTGCTTAAACCAGCAGAGCAAACGCCGCTTTCTGCACTTTACTTGGCTCGACTAGCCGATGAAGCAGGGTTCCCAAAAGGCGTGCTAAACATTGTGCCAGGCTACGGGAAAACAGCAGGTGAACCGCTCGTTCATCATGATCTTGTCGATAAAATTGCTTTTACAGGATCTACTGCTGTCGGAAAAGCAATTATGAAGCAAGCTAGCGACTCCTTAAAACGTGTGACGTTAGAGCTTGGAGGTAAATCACCAAACATTATCCTCCCGGATGCAGACTTAACAAAAGCAGTTCCTGGTGCGCTTTCAGGTATTATGTTTAATCAAGGACAAGTATGTTGTGCTGGAAGTCGTCTGTATGTCCAAAAAAGCTTATATGATAATGTCGTAGCTGATTTAGTTTCTCAAACGAAATCTATTAAACAAGGAAATGGATTAGCAGATGAGACGACAATGGGTCCGCTTGTATCTGCGCAGCAGCAAAAACGAGTGAAAACCTATATTGATAAAGGAATTGAAGAAGGAGCGGAAGTACTCGCAGGAGGAAACATTCCATTTGATCAAGGCTATTTCGTAGAACCGACTATCTTTGCAGATGTCGATCATTCAATGACGATTGCTCGTGAAGAAATCTTTGGTCCGGTTGTAGCTGCTATGCCGTTTGACGATCTCGATGATTTAATTGCCAAAGCAAATGATACAGCATATGGTCTAGCAGCGGGCGTCTGGACACAGGATTTAAAGAAAGCACACTATATTGCTCATGGTATTAAAGCAGGTACAGTTTGGGTGAACTGTTACAACGTATTTGATGCAGCAAGCCCGTTTGGAGGCTATAAACAGTCGGGAATTGGTCGTGAAATGGGAAGCTATGCGCTTGATAACTACACTGAAGTGAAAAGCGTATGGATCAATATGGAATAATAAGTGAGAATTTTTGTGAAAATCAATAGCATATCTTTGTGTGAAAAAGAGTAGTCTTTAGTGGACTACTCTTTTATTTGTTTAAGTCCCGCATTTTTAGAAAAGGAGTGATAACATTGCCGGTTATACAGGGCCCCTCGTCGTATAAGCTTACCGGTCACCTGCAAAAGTTTAGAGAGAACCCACTGGGTTTTTTGGAAAACTTGACTCAGTATGGAGAAATTGCAACATTTAGAGTTGCGCACAAACGCTTTTATGTAACGAGAGACCCTCAACTTATTAAAGATGTAGTCATTACAAACAGCAAGGCGTTTCAAAAAATTAAACTAACGCATATGTTTAAAACGCTGCTAGGCGAAGAAATGTTATGGACAGATGAAGCATTATATATGAGCCCCATTCAACCCTCACAACTAAAACAACATCTAACTTATAATAAGGAAGCAATCGCAAAAATAATTGAAAAGCATACGGAAACGTGGGAAGAAGGGCAGCTTCGAACGATAGTAAAAGACATAAGACAGATAGTCGTAGCTGTACTCCTTCAACTTGTATTTGGCATTTCGATTGAGGAGAAAGATAAAATTCACTATGTTCAAGCGCTTATGAGAAAAAAAGAAAAGTTAGGCAAAATTTATATTCGTCTACCTTTGCACCAGCTTGACTCAGATGAGCAGCTAGAACAACTCCTTTTTGAACGCGTTCAAATGCGTGTTCAAAACAAAACCGAAGGAAATGATTTACTGCATTATATATTGAATTCTTACGGAGAAGACAGCGATGAAAGAGAAATATATGAACAGCTAAATTCTATATTCCTTTCGATGTATGAAATGATTACGCACGTATGCAGCTGGTCTATTCATTTACTGTCTCAAAATACTAGGGAGCACCTTCAGCTGCATAAAGAAATTCAAGCCTATGCTAGCGGCGAATCACTTTCAACCAAAAATCTGACCTATATGCGCAAAATAATTGCTGAAAGCATGAGGTTGTATCCGCCTCTTTGGCTATTTGGGCGTCAAGCACGTGAAGATATACAAATAGATGGCTACAGTATCAAAAAAGGGGAGATTATGTTAATCAGCCCTTATATGATGCATCGCCATGAAGATTATTTTTTAGAGCCAAGTGAATTTTTACCTGACCGTTTTGAAAAAGGAGGGTCCATTGATGTCCCAAGCTATATGTATATGCCGCTTGGGATTGAGCATCAAGCGGAAAGGGGCATGGACTATATCACTGAAATAGTAACCATTTTTCTGTCAGAAATGACAAAGCGCTTTTTATTTCAGCTGACTGAGCCCGAATCTATTGCTCCGATGGCGGGCGTAATGCTGAATATGAAAGAAGAACTGAGGGTGAATGTTCACAAAGTTCACGCGCAGTCTTGAATGAACGGGAATACTTTCCCTCTTTATATCAGGTTGTCAATTTATTGACACATCCTGCATTGAGATTTATCATAGGGTAATATTTGATAGAGATTACTGAAGGATTTTTAGAGGGGACTATGGATAAAACAATTAAACAGTTAGTGTCGCTAGTTGAAACATCATTACTAACGCAAGTTACGATTCAAAGTGAAAGTGACTATGATCCAGTTGAAGTTACGAACAAAACAAAAGAGTGGGTACTTATTGGTAAAGGAAACTATGCCGGTGTGTTTACGCACGAAAATTATCCTGAATTTGTCGTGAAAGTATACGGAAGAGAAATTTATGGTGTAAAGAAAGAAGCGCAAGTGTATAGACAGCTGGGCGTTCACCCAGCTTATTCTCAACTTTTTCATGAGGGAAAGACGTATTTGATTTTAAAAAGACTTACAGGCGTTACCTTGTATGATGCCGTCCAGCGGGGAATAAAGATTCCAGAACAAGTCATAAAAGATGTGAACGCAGCTTTGGACTATGCAAGAAGCCAGGGTTTAAACCCGTATGATGTGCATGGTAAAAATGTCATGATGAAAGATGGAAGAGGGTATGTGGTGGATATCTCTGACTTTTATAAAGAAGGTATTGATAAAAAATGGACAGACCTTGTAAAAGCTTATTACACCTTTTATCCGTTTATTGATAAGTACCATATCCGCTTGCCGTACCCGCTTTTAAACGTTATCAGAAAAGCATATCGTCTATATCGTAGAATCAAATCAAAAAGGAGTTTCCGCTAAAGGGAACTCCTTTTTAAGATGAAATACAGCGCAATACATGCTGCTGCTCAAAAGTTGGTTTTAATTTGAATAGAATGGTTTGTAGTATTTCAGATTGATAGACAAATTTTAGCGTATGTTTAAGGGAAAGAGGATGTAAGAAAGAACGTATTCTTTTTTCAGCATAACGTATCACCTGTTCTTCATAAAATAAAGTACGTGCGGAGATTTTAGCGTGAATGTCTTTTGTTAGTTCGATTGTAAACTGGATAATCAATAAATCAGTGTCTTTACAGTATTTTTCTAGTAGCATGATATCACCTCCATTTTGTCAACTCATTTACATAATCTTAATATAAAATTTACAAATGTCAATAAGACACGGAAAAATAAATGGTAAGACTGTTCTTTTTATATGTTGAATAAACAAGAACGTGACAGAGGTGAATAAACTTGAACATTAACGTCGGATTTGCCATTTTAGCTGATATTGATAATAAGATGACGGCTGCTATTTATGTGGAAAATCAAATTGTAGCGATTATAGCTGGACCTTCAGATATTCTGTATGAAAAGTTGAAAAAAGTGTTTTTATAATAGAGAAAAGCTGTAATTATAAATATGATTCATAAAAGGCTTAAAAATTCTATGAAATAGTCGAAATAAAAGGTGAGGATAAAATACACAAAAAGAAAGAACAGGAAGTTAAGGATAGGAGAATTACATATGGATAAAACATCTTTTATTGGACTGATTTTAGGAATAGCCTCTCTTATTGTAGGTATGTTTTTCAAAGGGGTTAATCCATCTGTGTTAGGAAATCCCGCTGCTATTTTAATTATTATTGTCGGAACCGTCGGAGCAGTAGTGATTGCATTTCCTTCAAATGAAATCAAAAGAGTCCCAAAACTGTTTGGTGTCCTGTTTAAAGAACAAAAAATGCTGCAGCCCGTTGATTTAGTATCCATGTTTTCTGAATGGGGACAAGTTGTTCGAAAAGAAGGGTTACTATCACTTGAAGCCCAAATTATTGATGTAGATGACCCTTTCTTAAAAAATGGTTTGAATTTAGCTATTGATGGTCAAAGTGCGGATTATATACGAGACGTGTTGTCTGAAGAAATTGATGCTATGGAAGAAAGACATCAAACGGGTGCAAGTATTTTCGCTTTAGCAGGTACATATGCTCCAACTCTGGGTGTACTTGGAGCTGTTATAGGGTTAATTGCTGCGCTTGGGAACATGGAAGATACAGATACGCTAGGACATGCGATCAGCGCGGCGTTTGTTGCTACGCTTCTTGGTATTTTTACTGGGTATGTACTATGGCATCCGTTTGCAAATAAACTAAAGCGTAAATCGAAACATGAAGTAAAGGTAAAGTATATGATGATCGAAGGAGTGCTTTCACTTTTAGAAGGAGAAACATCCAAAGTAATAGAGCAAAAGCTGGCTTCTTATTTGCCAACAGCGGAACGTAAAAAGCTTCTTCAAGAAAGTGAAGTGGGCATAAATGAGTAGACGCAGAAAACGAAAGCATGAAGAGGACCATGTTGACGAAAGCTGGCTGCTTCCTTACTCAGATTTGCTTACACTTTTACTTGCTTTATTCATTGTATTGTTTGCAATGAGTTCAGTGGATGCGCAGAAATTTAAGAACCTTTCTCGCGCATTTAATGAAGCGTTCGTTGGAGGAACGGGTGTGATGGAATTTCAATCTCTGGAGGAATCTGAAGAAGCGGTTCAGCCTTCAAATACCCCTGCAGCTAAAAGTACGGAAAAAACAAATGAAGTGGAGACAGCTCCTAATCAGTCTCCTGCTTCTTCACAATCGTTAACGAGCGAACAAAAGGAGCAAACCATTCGAGAAGCTGATCAAGAAGAGCTTCAGCAAATTCAATCTAAAATTAATGCGTATATTCAAAAGAAAAACCTAACAAATCAATTACAGACTTCGCTAACTGATGAAGGTCTCTTAATTTCCATTCGAGACAATGTATTGTTTGATTCAGGAAGAGCACAAGTTCGAAGTGAAGATACAAAAATCGCCAATGATATTTCAGAGCTTTTGGTGATTGACCCTCCTCGTAATATCATTATTAGCGGTCACACTGATAACGTACCTATTCGCAACGCTGGTTTTGAATCCAACTGGGAGTTAAGCGTGATGAGAGCAGTTAACTTTATGAAAGTTATCTTGAAAAACGATAAGCTTAATCCAAGCATGTTCAGTGCAAAAGGATTTGGAGAGTTCAAACCGGTGACATCTAATAATACAGCAGAGGGACAAGCGAAAAATAGGAGGGTTGAAATATTGATTACTCCTCGTACAATTAAACAGCCGTAAAAGCAGGACTGCTTTTACGGCTGTTTTTCTATGTGTTATAAAGCTAAGAGTCTTCTCTTTTCAAAGTTTCCTCGTACTAACTTGAGATCCATTCCATCTAAAATCAAGTCAATGAGAGCTCCTTTAAAGACATCCGCTGTTTTTTTCTTATCATTGGACTGCAAATATTGCACGCGATACCACTTGTCTTCAACTTGAAAATACATAAAACGTCCATGCGTAAAGTCAATCCAAAACTTTGTAGGTTGTCCATTGAGATTTTTATAAACATATCCCCAGCTTCGGCCTTGGTGAGAGTCCTTCATTTTAGGGCGAGCTGTATTAAATACTTCGTAATATACTTGGTGCTTAATATCATAGAGCATCATATGACAGTCCTCCTATCTATAGACGTGCTAGCAGGTAAAGATATATTTGCATACAACAAGTATACTCAGCTGAAAGGAATCGTAGACTACTTTTTTGAGACAAGCAGAAATGCAGTTAAATGAAAAAGACAGTTTAAATTAGCTCAATCATTCCGCTTTTTTTATACTGTAAGTAAATGCGTTAAATAAGGAGGAAAAAATGAGACGAGTAGGAATAGTAGGTGCTGGAATGGCGGGCCTTACAGCAGCGGCTGAATTACAAAAAGAAGGAATAGAGGTCTTTCTTCTTGATAAGGGTAAAAGTGTAGGGGGACGAATGGCTACCCGAAGAGTAGGAGAGGGAAAAGCAGATCACGGAGCTCAATTTTTTACAGTGAGATCCGATGAATTTCAACAAGACGTAAATAAATGGATAGCTGATAGAAAGGTTAAGAAGTGGTTTGGTGACCATCACCCTCGGTATCAAAGTATGAATGGGATGAATGCGCTAGCTAAATATTTAGCTGAAGATTTACGCGTATACGTGAATCGAAAAGTTCAAGCTATTGATTTTCGAAACGGAAGGTATCAGCTGTATACAGAAGAAAATGAGATTTTTGAAGCGACTGATATCATTCTTACAGCTCCGTCTCCTCAGGTTGTTGAGGTACTTAATAATAGTAAGCTGCAAGCGGACCAATCAATTCTTAATACACTGAAATTTAGTCCTTGCTTGGTTGCTATCGTGGAGCTTTACACAGAGATGCTGTATGGTGATCATGGTCAAATCACGAATCCTTCTGGCACAATCCAAAGAATCGTTAATCATGAGCAAAAAGGAATATCAAAGACGCCCGTTCTTAGCATATATATGAATAAAGACTGGTCAGAAAAACATTTTGATGAACATGAACATGAGCTGCTGCGGGCGATAAAAAATGAAATAAAAGAATGGATAGGTGCAAATCATATTAAAAGCATTCAGTTAAAGAAATGGCGCTATGCAGAGGCTGAACAAGTTCTTCATCAGCCCTTTGCTAAAATTATGCCGTCGCTACTGGTGGCAGGAGATGCTTTTTTAAGAAGGGAAGACGAAACAAATCACTCACGGTTAGAGAGCGCATATTTGTCAGGGAAATCGGCAGCCGCTGAATTAATGGGAAAGAACATCTAGAAAAAGGAGGGACCAAGAAGTGAAAAATAATTGGATAATGAAACAAACGTGGAAAGATTTACTGTTTATTCATTGGCCTGTAGATCCGGCATTTTTGGCTTCTTTATTGCCTAGTCAGTTAGAGCCTGACACCTATGATGGTCAAGGATGGATTGCACTTGTGCCTTTTACGATGACAGACATTCGATTTAAAGGAACGCCCGCAGTTCCTATCTTTTCACGGCTATATGAGCTGAATGTGCGTACATATGTTACATATAAAGGGGAAAAAGGCGTTTATTTTTTTAGTTTAGACGCAAGCAATCCACTAGGGGTATGGATTGCTCGTCAGTTTTTTCATTTGCCTTATTACCACGCTGCTATGACATTCAACAAAACTCAGAACCATATTTCTTTTCAGTCAGTTCGAACGCACAGAGACTCACAAAAAGAGCGAGTAAAGCTTACATATAGAGGTATTTCTCCGTCCTATCGCAGTAGAGAAGGAGAATTAGCTCATTGGCTTACAGAGCGCTACTGCTTATTTACCACTCATCAAGGAAATGTCTACAGAGGAGATCTTTATCATGATCCTTGGGAGCTGCAAAAAGGGGAGTGTGAAATAAGAGATGATTCTATTACTCAGCCTTTTTTGCGTCCGGCGGACAATCGCGATTTAATTGTGCACTATGCCAATCAAGTCACGGCTTATTTTTATCCTTTTAAAAAAGTATAAATATCAAAACAAAATTAAAAAGTCTTCATACCCTTCTTCTTTAAGCTTCTCTTTTGGAATGAAGCGCAAAGCCGCGGAATTTACTTGATAGTATTCGCTGTTTTCTTCGGTTAATAGTAAACCCAAATAGTTATTTCCTTCTTTGCTTTTTAGTGTTGTTTCATGCTGCATCGGAACTTTTTTTATATTTCCGTATAAAATAGGGCGTTTGAAAACCGGCCACCCTGTATGGGAAGGGAGTTGATCTGACGTTTTAAACAGTGCTTCTCCCGTTAGAAGATCAACGTAAATTCCTTGTTTTTTGTTATTCCAATATAAATTTGTAAAAGGAGGTTCGGTTCCGTTTTCCTGCGTAACAAAATATTGCATGGGCGTTAGAACCTTTTTTAGATAGGAGCGGTCCGTTGGCCAATGCTGTGTCAAAAAATCAGTTCGCCCCGAGCCTTCTTTGTATAATTTATAGTGAAATGTGTTTTTTCGATAATAATCCTGCTGCTGCTCTTCTGCTTCATAAAAAGAAGAAAAAGGTAAAATAGGTGTGACGATAGGACGCTTAAAGCGTCCGCTTTGGGCTAAATTTTTTTTAGAATCGAAAGCCGCTTCTTTTTGTTTTTCGTCGTGATAAAAAATAATGGCTCGGTATGACGGTCCGCGGTCTGAAAACTGTCCTCCGGAATCCGTAGGGTCAATTTGCTGCCAATACAGGTTAAGCAGTTCTTCAAACGTAATATAAGAAGGATCCCATAAAATTTGTACTGCTTCTACGTATTCGCTTTCCTGTTTAGCTTCAGAAGTGATTTGTTTATCTTTAGCGTAGCCTGAGCGGATACTGCTGATTCCTGGAAGCTGATCAAAAGGAGCGACCATGCACCAAAAGCATCCTCCCGCAAATGTTGCATATTCTTTCACGTTACTTACCTCTTTTCGTTGAATGAAATAAATAAAAATATATTTATGCATTAAAATGTATAAAAAATCAGAAAGCGCTTTATAACTAGTCTTGTAAGAAAGCACGCTCTTGTGGTATTATGACCACTGGATGAAAGAAAAATGGCTTATTGTTTATACGAGTATCCTTATTTTATGTTCTTAAAAAGATGCAGTTTATTGTTTAAGCATTCAAAGAAGTACATAGGTTCAAGCAGTAAGAGGAACAATTAAAGAATAGAATAAGGACGTTTTACTCTTAAACGATACCACATTCCAGAATCTACATACCAGTTTAGGAGGAGCTAGTTTGAACACAACCCGTTTACCATCTATGTGGGAGATAATGATTGTGCTTGCTTTATTTTTAGCAGTTGTTATTTCATTTGCAACTGTTTTGGATTTACCTATTCAGCTCGCTTTATTTATTTCATGGTTTATTGTTATGGCGCTAGGAGTACGACTTGGGTATACGTATAATCAGCTGCAAGGAGCCATTACAAGAGGAATATCAAACGGCTTAGAAGCTATTTTAATTTTATTAGCCGTCGGTACGTTAATTGGAACATGGATTGCCGGAGGAGTTGTTCCTTCTCTTATTTATTTTGGACTAGAGTTTATTAATCCAACATTCTTTTTACTTGCTACACTTATCATTTGCTCTATTACCTCGATTTCAACAGGAACATCTTGGGGAACGGTTGGTACAGCCGGAATCGCGATGATGGGAATCGGACAAGGCTTAGGCATGCCGCTTCCTTTAGTAGCTGGAGCTGTGATTTCAGGAGCTTATTTTGGAGACAAGCTTTCTCCTCTTTCTGACAGTACCATTTTATCTGCGTCAATGGCTCGAGTGAACGTTATTGATCATGTAAAAGCAATGTTAGTGTTGGATATTCCTGCTTACGTCATTACGGCAGTATTATTTACGGTAACAGGATTTATGTATGGAGGAAAAGATTTTGATGCCGGACGGGTAGACGGATTAAAATCTTCGCTGTTGGATACATTCCATATCAGCGGGTGGATGCTGATTCCGGCTTTGGCTGTTATTGTCCTTTTAGCATTAAAGAAACCTTCTCTTCCATCAATTGCGATTGGCTCGTTATTAGGAATTATATGGGCAGTTGTCTTTCAACATATGGATGTGGCGAGCGCATTTAATACGGCTTATGAAGGATTTAAAATTAATACCGACAACACATTTTTAAGTGAGCTGTTAAATCGTGGCGGAATTTTAAGCATGGTCGGTTCCATTATTGTCATTATTTTTGGACTAGGCTTTGGCGGGTTATTAGATGAGCTCGGTGTCTTAGAAGTCCTGCTATCTAAATTCGAAAAAATTCTTGTCAATTCAGGAAACGTTACGGCTTCTACTATTTTCGTTGGATTATTAGGGAATATATTTGGTTGTGCAATGTATGTTTCATTAATTTTAACACCGAAAATTATGGAGAAAAGTTATGACAAGTTAAGAATACAGCGTCTAGTGCTTGCCCGTAACTCAGAAGTAGGGGGAACCTTAACTTCAGGGATGGTTCCGTGGACGGACAACGGTGTATTTTTAGCTACAACGCTTGGGATTTCTACATTCGCTTATCTGCCGTTTATGTGGCTCAGCTTTGTCTCTATTATTTTGGCGATTATTTACGGATATACTGGGAAATTCATTTGGTACGTAAAAGAGGAAAAACAGCGTTCTGCTATAGCAAAATAAAAGAGGCTGCGACAACAGTATGTTAGTTAAAAGAAGATCCGAACGATGAATTAAGATTCTTGATGGAGAATCAACTTCGTTCGGATTTTTTTATTGGTATGATAAACGTAGGTTTCATGTATTTTGTTGCTTCTAGCTGTTGACTGGATTGATTTAGTTATGCCTTAACCTCTTTTTGATCAAATCATTTCTGGATATTCGATTTTCCAGTGGACATTTTGAAGGTAAAGCTGAACATCCGCCTTTTTTTTCTGCTTCAGAAGTTTTAGAATATGGCGGTGATGTTCATTCATCACATGTAAAATGGCGTATAGCTCTTTATTGTCATCGCTAAAGTACGTTTGTCTGATGAATCCGTCTTGTAAAGATATAAGCTGTTCTTTTAAGGTCACATTACCGCATCGGTTCAAATATACTCGATGAAAATACGTTTGGTATTTTTGATAATCCTGATAATTTTCTAATTCAATCGAAACATCAATTTTTTTAATAAGCTCATCCATCTTCGTAAAATCGTCTTCCGTTAAGTGATCAATCGACAGGGAAGCTGCAAGACCATCTAAAGCACCGACGATTTCAAATACTTCTAGTTTTTTTGGTGTATCAATTTCCTTTACGGTAAATCCTCTGCGCGGTCTGTATTCTAATAGGTTGTCTGATGCCAGTTTAATAAGCGCTTCTCTCACAGGCGTTCGGCTGACATTCAGCTGAGAACAAATGCTGGCTTCATTTATTTTGTCGTTAGGCAGCAGTGTACCGTCTTGAATTTGACTTGCTATGTAGTTATATACATGATCTTTTAATGAATGATAAATCATAGGCCCCTTGTTCATTGTTTCCCCCTAAAATAAATATCGCATCAGCCGTTCTTTCTCATCATGTCATGGTGATGAGAGAGTATAAAAATAGCGTGAAAGAACGTACATGTGTAAAAATAATCATATCATATCACTTCGTCTAATCTTAGTTAGAATATAAAAAATAGAATTATTGAAATATTTTTTACTATTGATTGTTGTAAAAAATCTGAAAAATGATATAATCGAAAAAAGATTTAAGAAGTGTATATTGTATACAATATACAAAATTTGTACATATCGAAGAAATAGAGCCTACTTTTTCAGAGAAGAGACTATAGAGAATATGTAAATAAACCAAGTTTTTAGATGGGTTTACTATAAAAAGGAGGTACATAATGGGAGAGAATACAACATCTATGAATCAGTTACAAAGAAAAATGAAAAGCCGTCATTTATTTATGATTTCTCTTGGCGGTGTTATCGGTACGGGGCTGTTTCTTAATTCAGGCTACACAATTAATGCAGCAGGTCCTGGGGGAACACTCCTTGCTTATTTAATCGGTGGATTAATTATGTATTTAGTCATGATATGTCTAGGAGAACTAAGCGTAGCAATGCCTGTGTCAGGATCATTTCAAGTATACGCTACGAAGTTTATCGGGCCGGGAACTGGTTTTGCGGTTGGCTGGCTTTACTGGCTGACTTGGGTGGTGTCTGTCGGTTCGGAGTTTACAGCGTCTGGATTGCTTATGCAAAGATGGTTTCCTGACGTTTCGGTTTGGATATGGAGCGCGCTGTTTGCCCTTTTATTATTTGGTTTAAATGCAACATCTGTACGTTTTTTCGGTGAAACAGAATTTTGGTTTTCAAGTATTAAAGTATTAACCATTATTGTATTTATTATTTTAGGCGCAGCAGCGATGTTTGGATTCATTCCCCTTAGCGGTCATGAAAAAGCGCCGATGCTTTCTCACTTTACAGGAGAGGGCGGTTTATTTCCAAATGGACTTATGCCTGTATTAATTACGATGGTTTCTGTTAGCTTTGCTTTTTCGGGAACAGAATTAATTGGTATTACGGCTGGGGAAACAGAGGATCCGGAAAAGAACATACCTCGCGCAATTAAAAATATCATTTGGCGTACGTTCTTCTTTTTTATTGGCGCCATGTTTGTACTATCTGGATTGATTTCATGGAAACAAGCAGGAGTGTTAGAAAGTCCTTTTGTAACGGTATTCGATCAAATAGGTATTCCTTACGCAGCAGATATCATGAACTTGGTTATTTTAACAGCTTTATTATCAAACGCTAATGCAGGATTATATGCATGTTCGAGAATGCTATGGTCATTATCTGATCAAAAAATGGTCAGCACTTGGTTAGGAAAAGTAACGTCTAAAGGAGTTCCATTTAATTCGTTGCTTATCAGCATGGGAGTGGCATGTCTGTCCTTGCTGTCAAGCGTAGTTGCACCAACAACTGTTTACTTAGTATTAGTTTCTATTTCTGGATTTGCGGTTGTAGCTGTATGGATGGCTATTGCGGCTTCTCACTTTATGTTCAGAAGACGCTGTATTAAAGAAGGGAATGATGTATCGAAGCTTGTTTACAAAGCTCCTTTATATCCTATTGTACCTATTTTAGCGTTTGTTTTATGCTTTGCTGCTTGTGTAGGACTGGCTTTTGATGAGAGTCAGCGTATCGCATTATACTGCGGTATCCCCTTTGTCCTTTTTTGTTACTTGTTTTATTATTTGAAAAATAAAAAAGGAAACAGAAAAAACGAAAGTCAGCCTATAGCAAAATAAAAAGCAGAAGACCTAGGTCTTCTGCTTTTTTTGCATACAAAAACACCCTATCCATCCGTACTGGTTAAGTGTCCCGCAACAAGCGAAATTGAATTGGATAGGGTGCGTATCTATATAGTAGAGAAAGAGGCGCCGTTTGTCAAACTTATTTAGCCGCGCCTTATTTAAAAATAGAACTAAGCAAGGTTTTCACTGTTTTTTCATTTTCACTATGTATAGTAAGGAATGTAAAGAAAAGATATTCGCAGCAGCACGTCGTACAAATTCGTAGAAGGCGAAAGAAAGGAGGAGATCAAATGGCTAAGCGGGATGCGTATTTTGATAACGTAAAATTTATCTTAATTGTATTAGTAGTATTTGGCCATTTGTTAACTCCCTTCATTAATGATGAACAGTGGCTACGGACGCTCTACATATTTATTTACACCTTTCATATGCCAGCGTTCATTTTAATAAGCGGCTATTTTGCAAAGGGATATCGAAAAAAAGGATATATGTGGAAGATGGCGAAGAAAGTATTACTTCCTTATATTATTTTTCAACTTATCTATGCGGTATACGACTATAAACTGTATGATGAATCCACATTCAAAGTTTCAGTGTTTCAGCCAGCTTGGTCGCTATGGTTTTTATTGAGTTTATTTTGTTGGAACGCCATGTTGTTCATTTTTACAAAAATCAAATATCCTTTAGCCGTTGCGGCAGTTTTAGGGATTATGATTGGCTTATACGAACCGCTGGAAACAACGTTAAGCCTTTCTAGAACCTTTGTGTTCTTTCCCTTCTTCTTAGCAGGATTTTATATGAAAAAAGAACATTTTAAAAAGTTGACGTCGGTTTCTTGCAAAAAAGTAGCTGGAGGCACTTTGCTGATTATTGCTCTATGGATCCAGTATATAGCACCGGACTTTGAGAAAGAGTGGTTATTTGGTTCAAAATCTTATGCCTCTTTAGGTGTAAATCAATTAGAGGGAATGACCATTCGTATGCTATTTTATAGCATCAGCTTAGCAATGACGATTTCCTTTCTAGCTTTGATCCCTACACAAACAATGTCCTTTACATCTCGAGGTGCTCAAACCTTTTATGTATATGTGCTACATGGGTTTCTGATTAAATATATACGCCTATCTTCTTTTGGAGACTGGATAGAAAGTGTACAAGGATACAGTATTCTTCTAATTGGAGCTTGTGGAGTGGCGTGGTTGTTGTCGAGTAAATACGTATCTACTATTGCAAGACCTTTAATTGAGCTTAAACCGTTACCAACGCGCAAAAGTTTAAGTTTAGGTAAGTAATGAGAAATGGAAAAGGAGTTTAACGATGTCTAAAAACAAAATAATTATGATTATTGCAGCCGTTGTGGTTATTGCTGCAGTAGCTATCGGTGCCGTAGCAATGAATAAATCAAAGGTGGTTGCTACCGTTGGTGATGAAAAAATCACAAAAGATCAGCTGTACGATGCTCTTCTTGCTCAAGGAGGATCAAGTGTCCTTGACTCACTGATTGAACAAAAAGTCATTTCAAAAGAAGCAGCTAAACAAAATATTAAAGTAACCGATAAAGAAATTAATGCTGAATTAGAAAAGCTTAAAAGTCAGTACGGGGGAGAAGATGCATTAAATCAAGCATTAGCATCTAGCGGTGTAAAATTGTCAGAGCTGAAAAAAGATTTAAAGACGAATATTGAGGCAAAAAAAATGGTCGAGTCGACTATTAATATTAAAGATAGTGAAATGAAATCGTACTTTGATCAAAATAAAGATTCACTAGCTACAGAAGCACAGGTGAAAGCTAGCCACATCTTAGTAGCAGACGAAAAGACAGCGAAAGAAGTAAAGGCAAAGCTTGATAAAGGAGAAGATTTTGCGAAGCTAGCAAAAGAATATTCAACAGATACAGCTTCTAAATCAGATGGCGGAAACCTTGGATACTTCAAAAAAGGTGATATGGTCGAAGCTTTTGCCAACAAAGCATTTTCAATGAAGGTAAATGAAGTAAGTGATCCTGTTAAAACAGAATACGGTTATCACATTATTAAAGTAACAGGCAAAAAAGAAGCGCAAAAAGCAACATATGAAAATAGCAAAGCAAAAATCAAGCAAACGCTGCTTGATCAAAAATACCAAACAGAGTATCCAACATGGTTACAAAAGCTAAAGAAAAAGTATGATATTACAAACAAACTTGATTCATAAATAATACCTTAACGAAATGAGGGGATGGATATGAAACAAACAGCGTCTTATAGTAAGTTAGAAAAAATCGTCGAGCAATTGAAGCACAGAGGTGTACGAGCTGAGATATGCCGGCGTGTTGTAAAGGTCACAGAAACTGTTAATGGATCAAATCCTTCATATTCAAATCAAATCGTTAGGCATTCATAAAGAGTACAAAAGACGCAAACTGCTGGACAGCGGTTTGCGCCCGTGCTGAGTATAGCTAAGGGAATTTAAAATGAAAAGAGATCAGTAGAGGCAGCTTGTTTCTGCTGATTCTTTTTGTATAATAAAGTAAACAAAAGGATGCAGCGACATGTATCGAAGGAAGGAGTTACGCGGAATGAATGTACTGCTAGCAGAAGATGATTTGCAGCTAGGTGAATTAGTTAGTTATATGCTAAAGAAAAAAGGAGGCTATAACGTCGAATGGGTGACGGAAGGGAATGATGCATATGATTATGCATCTGAAGCGCATTATGATGTGTTAATTCTTGACTGGATGATGCCCAATGGAGACGGAATCGATGTATGTAAACGTCTAAGAAAAGAAGGATACGCCGGAGCTATTCTTATGTTAACAGCAAAAGATGCGGTTCAAGATCGTATACAAGGTTTAGATGCGGGAGCGGATGATTACGTTATTAAGCCATTTGAAATTGACGAGCTGCTTGCAAGGCTTCGTGCTTTGTCTCGTCGTAATTATGCACCGATTTTAGAAGAAGAAGTAGAGATTGCCAGCATGATATTAAAAAGAGCAAGTCAAACCGTACAGTTTGACGAGGAGTTTATTCAATTAAGTCCTCGTGAATTTCAACTTCTAGATTTTTTAGTGAAAAACAAAGGACAAGTTCTTTCTCGAGATATTATTTTAGACCGGGTATGGGGATATGAATCAGATGTTTCAATTAAAACGATTGATGCGACGGTTAAACTTTTGCGAAAAAAACTAGAGAAATTTAACAAACAGGATCTTATTCAAAGCATTCGCGGAGTAGGCTACAAAATTGAAAGCTAAACTCCTTACAAGAGCAAAACAGAAAGTAAAACAAAAAGTAAAGCAAGATTTATTCAGCCAGACGCAAAATCGTTTAACATTCCGATATAGCGCATTACTAATGCTGTTTTTGCTATTATTCGTGTTTATTGTTTATGCATTGGTATATGTGGTTGTATCCAACAGTCAGCAACAAAACTTAAATAGCATGCTAAAGCAAGAGTCCCGAATTGTCCAAAGCATCTTAATTAAACAAGCGATAAACAGCTCGAATCAACAGTCAAAAGAAGAGTACAAAAACATTGTCGTAGCCGGTGAAGATCAATTTTTTTATTACGTAATCAGTCCTGAAGGGGACCTTATTATGGGAAACGAAGCGAGCGAGCGGCTTCGCTCTAACTTATTAAATTTAATTGATGGCTGGATCCCTATTGAAAATGAAGTGAGGAAAGAACGAATAAAAGCCCCGCGCCCTAGTTTCGAACATATTGAAGGAGTAAAAGGGCAAAACGGGGAAGGCAAAATAGATATTGATTTGATGATGGCGGGTGAACCTATTTTTTATAAGGGTCAATTTTTAGGGATGCTTTATATTGGAAAAGACGTTTCATTTCTTTATCAGCTGTTAAAGTGGCTCCTTATTATTATGCTGAGCCTTACCGTACTGTTTGTAGGAGTAGCCATTTATATCAGCCGCTTAATGTCAAAACGGGCCATGGTCCCAATTGAAACAGCTTTTCAAAAGCAAAAAGAGTTTGTGGCGGATGCATCCCATGAGTTAAGAACGCCGCTTAGCGTTATGCTTTCTTCTATCAATGCTTTAGAAATGCAGGAGGAAGTAACAGAAGATCCTTTTTCTAAAAAATTAATCAATAATATGAAAGCTGAAGTGAAGCGCATGACGAGTCTCGTCAGTGATTTGCTTACGCTTGCACGTTCAGACTCTAATAAAGTAGAAAAAGCAATGATGCCCTTTGATATTACAGATGCGGTGCAAAAGGTAATGGAATCCGTTGAAACTCTAGCGGTTTCTAAACATATTGATTTGCAGCTGGATACACCGGAAAAATTAGTGGTAACTGGAGATCAAGAGCGTCTAACTCAGCTGATTTACATTTTGTTAGATAATGCGATTAAATATACGACTCCTCATGGGAATGTCAACATTCAAGTAGTTCAGCATGGAAGTGAATGTATATTAAAAGTACGTGATACTGGCGTTGGGATTCATCCAGATGAAAAGGATCGAATCTTTGACCGCTTTTATCGTGCTGACAAATCGCGATCTCGTCAAATGGGAGGTCATGGGCTAGGCTTAGCAATCGCTAAATGGATCGTAGAAACACATAAAGGGAAAATTGACGTAGAAAGTGAACAAGAAAAAGGAAGTACATTTACAGTAAGGTTGCCAATGTCACAAAAAGTGAAAAAGAGTTAAAAGAGGCTGTGACAAAATTAGTTGAAGGAAGATCCGAACGAGTTTGATTCTTGATGAGGAATCAAACTTGTTCGGTTTTTTTATGTTTAGGGTGAACGTAGATTTCATGTATATAGTTGCTTCTAGCTGTTGATTGGTAGGCAAGGCGAAGACTCCTGCGGGAAAAGCGAAATAGGAGGTGAGAGCCCGCAGAAACGAAAGGCTTGCACGGAAATCAACAGCAGTGTCACAAGCGATCTATACTTGTCCCTTTATCCAATTTGTTCGTCCATTCATTTATTTATGTCTCAATCTCTTTTTAGTTAGTGAAAGTGACCAAATAAAAAAGAAAAGTTTAGACAAAATAGCGAGTGTAAAAATCAGATAATTCAGTTAGATTTACTAGCGTAATAACCAGTCTATGTGTCAGGTTTCTTTACAAGGATAAAGACTTTTTGAAGGAAACAATGCATGATAGAACAATAGCAGACTGCTTCGTTTAATAAGAAAATGGAGTAGTTAAATAAAGGGGAGTTTGATAACATGTACGATTTAATTATTCGGGATGGTTCGGTCGTATTAGAAGACGAAATAGTAAAAGCGGATATAGGGATTAAAAAAGGAAAGATTGCAGAAATAGCGCAAGGTGTTAGCATACCAGCAAAAAAATACGTAGATGCTAAAGGCAAATATGTTCTGCCTGGAATGATTGATATTCACGTGCATTTTGATGAACCGAGCCGAGACCATTGGGAAGGGTTTGACTACGGTTCAGCATCTATGGCCGCAGGAGGCTGCACTACATATTTTGATATGCCTTTAAACGGCGTTCCTCCTACCGTAACAGAAGCAGCGCTGTGGGAAAAGAAAAAGCTGGCTGATCAAAAGTCAGTAGTAGATTATGGTCTATGGGGAGGGTTGGTTCCTGGTAATAAAGAAGAATTAGCCAAAATGGCTCATTCGGGTGTAATAGGTTTTAAAGCATTTATGTCAGAAGCCGGTTCTGAATTTGATTTCTCAGATGACCTCACATTATATGAAGGAATGAAAGAGATTGCAAAACTAAATAAAGTGCTTGCCCTGCATGCTGAAAGAAATGACTTAATACAAAAGCTTGAACAGGCTAAACAGAAGCAAAAGCAAACTGCTATTAAAGATTATTTAGAAACGCGACCGGTTGTAGCAGAAGTAAACGCAGTAAAGCAAGCGCTTGAGTACGGTGAAGAAACGGGATGTCCGCTTCACTTTGTACACATTAGCAGCTCTGAAGCAGTGCAGCTTATTACGGAAGCAAAGAAGAATGGAATGAACGTTACGCTTGAAACTTGTCCGCATTATTTACTTTTTACAGAGGAAGACTTTGAAGAAATTGGCGTAACGGCTAAGTGTGCACCTCCTCTTCGCAGCAGGAGTCAAAAAGAAAAATTATGGGCTTGTATTCAATCAGAGGAAGTAGATATGATTTCTTCGGATCATTCTCCTTGTCCGATTGAGTTAAAAACAGCTCATCAGAATGATTTATTTAAAGTTTGGGGCGGAATATCAGGCGGTCAGTACTCTTTGCAAGCAATGATTAGTGAGGGAGCCATCAATAGAGGGATTTCTCTTTCTCGCATTTCAAAGCTTGTATCAACGAATCCAGCTAAACGATTCGGTTTATACCCTAAAAAAGGAAGCATCTTGCTGGGATCCGATGCGGATTTGGTTATCGTTGATCTGGATCAAACTGAAAAAGTGACAAAAGAAGGAATGATTTTCAAACATAAGCACAGTATATATGAAGGAACGGTATTTAATAGCGTTATTTTAACTACCATTAATAGAGGAACGATTGTATACAATAAAGAAGAAGGTGTGTTTCCTCTTCACAAAGGACAAATGGTAAACGGTGAATACGTAAAATTGTAGGTACAGTGAAAAAAGAGATGAAAAATAAACCTTTTATCTCTTTTTTTACATAAAAAAATGAGGATGACTTATATTAAAGGTAATACATAGGGGGAAAATGAGTATCTACTATAACAAAACAGATATTTTTAAAGAGGTTTTTATTATTCTGAAAAAGTATATTTTTGATTGAGGGAAGCATAACGAAAAAATAATAAAGCTTCTTTTTTAATATAGAGAAAAAATTCCCGAAAAGAAAAATATTATCTGGTTGTATGAAAAGTAGATAATCAGATGCTTTGTAATCAAGGGTTTTGTATAAAAAAAATTTCAAAAAGATATTTCAAGAAAAGAAATCTTGATTTGAAGCTTTTTATAGGTGCAATTTTATAATGAAAAACCGTATTTTATGCACTCATTGTAAAATTCTGATATTGACAGAATCATTTTATAAGAATAAAATTTTCTTGTTTCTATTTTTTTATATCATCATAATTTTTTGACAGTTTTGTCTATGGTGGTTTACGGTTGAAAGAGAGGTTAAGGAATATGTCGGTAGAGAGAGAAAAAGTGTATGAAACAGTTCCTCAAAAAGGATTCTTCGGACATCCTAAAGGGTTATTTACCTTGTTCTTTACAGAATTCTGGGAGCGTTTTTCATACTATGGAATGCGTGCGCTACTTGTATTGTACATGTACGATACAATTGCAAACGGTGGATTAGGAATGGAACAAGGAACCGCTTTAGCGATCTTTTCTATTTATGGTTCCCTTGTTTATATGTCTGGAATTATTGGCGGTTGGATTGCAGACCGCATTTTAGGTACGTCTAATACGGTGTTTTACGGTGGTATATTTATTATGCTCGGCCATCTAGTGCTTGCGTTGCCAGCAGGTGTAACCGCGCTGTTTATTTCAATGTTCTTAATTATTATCGGAACAGGTTTATTAAAACCAAACGTTTCAAGCGTTGTGGGCGATATGTATAGCCCTACTGATAACCGTCGAGATGCTGGATTTAGTATCTTCTATATGGGTGTAAATGCTGGAGCATTTATCGCGCCGCTAGTTGTTTCAACAGTAGGTGAAAAGTATAACTACCACTTAGGTTTTGGAATCGCGGCAGTAGGAATGCTTTTAGGTCTAATCGTATTTATGGCTACACGAGGCAAAAACCTAGGTCGTGCAGGCAGACAAGTTCCAAACCCTTTAAAACCAGAAGAACGTAAAAAAGTTTTTGGTACCATTGCACTTGCTGTAGTTGTACTGGCAATCTTTATTGTACTGACTTCTTTAGCGGGCATTTTAACTGTTGAAGGCGTTATTTTATTTGTAAGTATTTTAGCGATTGTTATTCCTATTATTTACTTTGTTGTTATGTATAAGAGCCCCAAGACAACAGCTGATGAGCGTTCACGCGTATTAGCGTACATTCCTCTTTTTATCTCTGGAGTAATGTTCTGGGCGATTCAAGAGCAGGGATCAACAATTTTAGCAACATATGCAAAAGATCATACGCAGCTAACGTATGGTGGTTTTAAAATTCCAGTTGGCTGGTTCCAATCGTTAAATCCGCTATTCATTATTATATTTGCGCCAGTTTTTGCAGCGGTTTGGGTAAAATTAGGAAACAGACAGCCTTCTACACCAAAGAAGTTTTCGTTAGGACTTTTATTTGCAGGGCTTTCTTTCCTTGTCATGGTTATCCCGGCTAGCATTCATGGAAATGAAACGTTAGCGAGCCCGCTATGGCTAGTGCTAAGCTTCTTCTTAGTTGTAGTTGGAGAGCTTTGTTTATCACCAGTAGGGCTATCAACTACAACAAAACTAGCACCTGCAGCGTTTTCTGCTCAGACGATGAGTTTATGGTTCCTAACAAGCGCAGCGGCGCAGGCAATCAATGCTCAGCTTGTTCAATACTATGAAAACATTTCGCAAGTTGTTTATTTTGCTGCATTGGGCGGAGTGTCGGTCATTTTAGGTGTAATTGTGCTAATGATTTCGCCAAAAATTCAGCGTTTAATGAAAGGTGTTCAATAAGAAAAACCGTCCTTAAGGACGGTTTTTTTATGATTTATTTGAAAAAATATTCATGAAGGAGGCGTAGGTCTGATCGTCCTCACCCTCATAGAACGCAAGATTTAAAAGTCTGTTAAGTTCGTTTGTTGATTTTTCAGTTTCTGCAATAATTTGATGCATATGAGCAATTTTAGACATAGATCCGTTGCCATGAGCATTTTTGATTTGATTTAATGTTAAATGAAGCGATAAGACCTCTCGGCGAAGAGCTTGTCTTAATTCAGAGGAAGCAGGGATAAAAAAGCGTTTATAAAAATAACTCGCTTCTTCAAACACCAATTCTCCATTTTCTAGCTCTTTAGCCGCAATTTCTTTAATCTCTTGATCGTCTAATCGACTGGCCGCTTCTTCGATAAGAAATCCAAAAATAATAGCCGTATCTGGTTTTAACATACAATAACCTCCATTATTATAAAAAAGAACTATGTAGTTAATATGTATAGATAGAAAGGAAGAAATATTCATAGTAATTCATTAATCAGCATAGACAAAAAAATAAAAAATATTCTTTATAGGTAAACTAAAATTATTTCAAAATAAATTTTTTATAATTAAACATTTTTTCCATATTAAAGGATTATTTTGACTTTCAAGAAGAGATGAATAGAATAAAGAGGGTTCTTAGTACCTATATAAAAAGAAAATTGATAAAAGATATTAAATTCAGAAATTTCTACCGCTTTATAACTAAAAAATTGCTCTACTAAAATAGTTGACAGCAGAAATAGATAGGCATAAAATATACTATTGTCAAATGAATTAGCAAGCTATTCATAAAAAGTTAACGGACATTTGAATAATATGAGTAATATTCATATAAGGTATTTACTTAAATCTAACCAACTTGTATGCTTGTCATACAAGTCTACAGAAAGGAAGATAGTCGTATGCGCAACGTATTTTTTGCAGATAATGAAACAATTGAAACGACTTTACGTGGGAAAGAAATTTTAGGAGCTCCAATGCTAAACAAAGGAGTAGCTTTTACAAAAGAAGAGCGTAAAACGTTAGGATTAGAAGGTTTACTTCCTCCAATGACTTTAACTTTAGATGAGCAGGCAAAACGTGCATATGAGCAATTTTTAGCTCAGGCAGATAATCTTGGTAAGAATGTGTATTTAAACGATTTACAGAACCGTAATGCTGTATTATTCTATCGTTTATTGCAAGATCACTTAAAAGAAATGCTTCCAGTTGTTTATACACCAACAGTTGGACAAGCAATCCAAGAATACAGCCACGAATATCGCCGTCCGGGTGGCGTATACTTGTCAATCGATAATGTAGAAGGCATTGAAGAAGCTCTTAAAAATATCGATGCAAATAGTAAAGACATTGATTTAATGGTTATTACAGATTCAGAAAGTATTTTAGGAATTGGTGACTGGGGCGTTGGCGGTATTAATATTGCTATCGGTAAATTAGCCGTATACACAGCTGCAGCAGGAATCGATCCAAGCAGAGTACTTCCAGTTGTTCTTGACGTAGGAACAAACAACGAAAAATTATTAAATGATCCTTTATATATCGGAAACCGTCATGAACGTATCCGCGGTGAGCGCTATGATCATTTCGTAGATCAATTCATTTCAAAATCTCTTGAAATATTCCCTAATGCACTGTTACACTGGGAAGATTTCGGTAATGTAAATGCTCGTAACATTATTAACAAGTACGGAAAAGAAATTCTAACGTTTAATGATGATATCCAAGGAACAGGTGCTGTAACGCTTGCCGCTATTTTCTCAGCAGTTCAAGTGTCTAAAATGCCACTTCGTGACCACCGCGTTTTAATCTTTGGACCGGGTACAGCAGGTATCGGTATTGCAGATCAAGTTCGTGACGCAATGGTATTAGACGGTATTACAGAAGAAGAAGCATACAAAAACTTCTGGGCAGTTGATTTCCGAGGCCTTTTAACAGATGACATGGACGACTTATTAGGTTTCCAAACGCCTTATGCACGAAAAGCAGAAGAAGTGAAGGACTGGAACCGTGAAGAAGACAAAATTTCTCTTCTAGAAGTTGTCAGACAAGTGAAGCCAACAATCTTAATTGGTACGTCTGGTGTAGCAGGCGCGTTCTCAGAAGAAATCGTAAAAGAAATGGCGAAGCATGTGGAACGCCCAGCTATTTTACCAATGTCAAATCCAACTCCGCTTGCGGAAGCTACTCCTGAAAACCTATTAAATTGGACAGAAGGAAAAGCGCTTGTAGCGACTGGAAGTCCGTTTGAACCAGTTAACTACGATGGTGTGGAATATGAAATTGGTCAATCTAATAATGCTTTTGTTTTCCCTGGTCTTGGTCTTGGATCAATCGTGGTAAAAGCAGAAGTTATTACAGACAGCATGTTTGCAGCATGTGCACACGCTGTAGCTCAAATGGTAGACAGCAGCAAGCCGGGTGCTTCATTACTACCACGCGTAGAAGAATTACGTGAAGTATCCTATAACGTTGCTTTAGCGGTTGCTAACGCAGCAATTAAAGATGGCGTTGCAAAAGAAATTCCAACAGATGTTAAAGCGGCAGTAAAAGCAGCAATGTGGGAACCAACATACAAAGAAATTAAAGCTTTAGAAACAGTAAATGCTTAATTTTTAGATAGAAAAAGCACAGCTTCTGAAAAAAGAAGCTGTGCTTTTTTTAGTTACAAAAAGAATTCTTAAGTTACATAACGTATATAGTTTTTTGGAATTTGTGTATGATTCTCTATATTAGAACCACAGGGGGTTATGAGATGAATACAGCACGTAAATTGGAAACGTTTACTAAAGATTCACAGCCTGAAAATAAGGGTTTTTGGAACCGAATCAACAATATTAAAGTAGGAGTTATTCCTCTGCCGCTATACCTTTTACTTGCATTAATTGTATATGGCGCGGCCGTTTACAACGAGCTTCCTCCAGATATGATTGGCGGATTTGCGATTATTATGGTAATGGGAATGCTGCTTGGTGATTTAGGATTAAAAATTCCGATTTTAAAAGATATTGGCGGACCAGCTATTTTATCACTGCTTGTACCTTCCGTATTAGTTTTTTATAATGTTTTAAATCCCGCATCTATGGAAGCGGTAACAACTTTGATGAAAACATCAAACTTTTTATACCTTTATATTTCTTGTTTAGTAGCCGGAAGTATTCTTGGTATGAACCGTAAAGTTTTAATTCAAGGCTTTACACGTATGTTCGTACCGCTTGTATTAGGTACGTTAGCCGCTGTAGCTGCAGGCGTAGCTGTTGGGATGTTATTTGGTTACGGAGCAAAACATACATTTTTCTATATTGTTGTACCAATTATTGGAGGAGGGATTGGTGAAGGTATTTTACCACTTTCACTTGCTTATTCTCAAATTTTAGGTAGTTCAGCAGAATCTTTTGTGTCGCAAATGATTCCAGCTGCTGTTATCGGAAACATCGTTGCTATCGTATGTGCTGGCTTAATGAAGCGTCTAGGAGAGAAAAAGCCAGAATTAACAGGTAATGGAGTTCTTGTGAAGACAAAAGGCGGAGATGGCATCTCAGAAGATACAAATATCAAGAAACCAGTAGATTTTTCGTTAATGGGCGCAGGTCTTTTAATTGCATGTAGTTTCTTTATTTTCGGGGGCTTAGCACATAAGTTTTTAGGAATTCCAGGTCCAGTTTTAATGATCGTAGCGGCAACGCTAGTCAAATGTTTACAAGTAATGCCTGCTAAGATGGAGCAAGGTGCTTACCATATGTACAAATTCATTTCTACGAGCTTAACATGGCCGTTAATGGTGGGGCTAGGGATTTTGTATATTCCTCTTGAAGATGTAGTGAAAATTGTTACACCAGGTTATGTGGTCGTATGTGCAGCAGTTGTTATTGCTATGGTAGCAACGGGTTATTTTGTAGGTAAAATGATGAAAATGCATCCAGTGGATGCTGCAATTGTAACAGGTTGTCACAGTGGTTTAGGAGGTACGGGAGACGTAGCGATTTTATCAGCTTCCAACCGTATGTCACTTATGCCATTTGCTCAAGTAGCAACAAGACTTGGAGGCGCTTCCACTGTTATTTTAGCTACGCTTCTTATGAAACTTTTAGGAGTATAAAATCAAAACAAAAAAGCAGCTCGGTTCGTATGAGCTGCTTTTTTGTCTTATGAAACGCTAACAGGTTTTAAGATAAATTCTTCCACAACTTTTGCCACACCGTCGTTCATGTTTGTATCTGTTACATGGTTGGCTTTTTCTTTAATATCTTCAGGAGCATTTCCCATTGCTACGCCAAGTCCTGCAAATTCAATCATGGCAAGATCATTATAACTGTCGCCAATGGCAATCACTTCATCGCGTGTAATGCCAAGCTGTTGAATTAATAAGTGGAGACTTGTCCCTTTTGTGACGCCTTCTTCTGTAAATTCAAGGAAGTATGGTTTAGAGCGCATTACGCTTAGCTCTCCTTGAAGCTGCTTTTGAAGTTTCTTTTCAACGTGAACCAGCATTTCCGGTTCTGCAAGCATGAGTACTTTTACAACAGGTTCTGTAACGGCATCAGTAAAAGATGAAACAACACGGATCGGCAGACCTGTAATGTCACTTTCAATATCCGTAAATTTATTTTCTACTTCGGTTATAATTTCATCTCCCACGTATGTATGAATTAAAACGCCTTCTTCGCGGCTAATATCGTCGAGACGTGCAACAGTTCTCGGAGACAATGTACTGCTAAATAGCTCTTCATTTGTTAGGCAATTAATGATTTTTGCCCCATTAAACGATAAAATAAAGCTTCCGTACTTTTCTAATTCGAGCTCTTTCGCAATGTGAACCATTCCGTAAGTTGGTCGTCCAGAAGCAAGTACAACTTTCACTCCCGATTCTTGCGCCTTCATTAATGCTTCTTTTGTGCGCGGAGAAATAGTGTGATCATCGCATAATAGTGTATCATCCAAATCTAAAACAATCATTTTGTAAGGCATATTTTTAAATTCCCTTCTTCTACTAGACTCATATCTTCATATGGTACTATAAAAAAACGTTTGATTCAATTTAATGATTTTTTGAAAAAATGAGAGGTATGCGTATACTTTGTTTGAACTCCTCGGAAGTAGATAAAACAATGAAAAACACGAACTAATAATCGATAATTTTGATTATTGGTTCGTGTTTTATTTCTGCTAAAATACTTTTATCTCAGCTTCTGGATTAGTAAGCAGCTAGAGTTTGATTAATTTTCTGCACATCTCCTTCATTGAATGCTTCTTTTAAGAGCGTATAAGATTGCTTTTTTTGTTCGAAATTCTGAATAGCGGTAAGTATGATAAATTCATCAATAGAAAATTCCTGTTTCAAAGCTTGAAGCTTTTGACGAATGGTTTCTTTTGTACCGTATATAACGTTTGCTTCTTTTTCTTCAATTCGATAGCTTTCTTTGGACTGCTGACCAAATTCTTCAGCTTTTTCTTTGGACCCTAATGTAGCGGACTTCCCATTTTGTAAGTATACTTTAAATATTTTTGTGCTGGATGCTAATGCTTTTGCTTCTTCTAAGGTATCCGCTACGATGACGGAAAGGGCAACGACAAGCGAGCGTGCGCGAGATGAAACGTGCTGATTATAGACAGAAATCGCTTCTTCCAGCACTTTTTGATCGCCATTAATAAATTGAGCAAATACATAAGGAAGGTTTAATGAACCCGCAAGCTCTGCGCTTGAAGCACTTGCTCCCAGTAAAAATATATCTGCCGATTTTTCGGGCCTTGGATAGGCTTTTAAACCGTAAAGAGGGTGATCTTCCGGCAGCGTATCGTTTAGGTATTGTTTAAGTTCTATCAGTTTGTCTGTTAAGGACTTAGTGGGCTGAGAGTTTTGTTGCAAGGCTTGAGTAGAATGAGGTAGTCCTCCTGGTGCTCTACCGATTCCAAGATCGATGCGATTTGGAGATAATGAGGCTAAAACATTAAAATTTTCTGCTACTTTATAAGGGCTGTAGTGCTGAAGCATAACACCACCTGAGCCGATACGGATATGATGCGTTTTAGCGAGCAGGTGAGAAATTAACACTTCAGGTGATGATCCTACAACATGTGCAGAATCATGATGCTCCGCTACCCAAAAGCGGTGGTAGCCAAGTTCTTCTGCTAGCTGAGCTAATTGTATAGTATGCTGAAATGCATCTTCAGCACGCTCACCTTCACAACGTGGGCTTTGATCTAAAATACTTAATTTCACTGAAAACACTCCTTAAAGTTGATAAAAAAGGTAAGAATAATTGGGATTAATTTTAGCAAAGGATTTTCCAGATGAAAAGAGTTTTTTTAAAGAAAAATATTTTTTGAAAAATAAGTTGACTTTGCCATTTTGAGGCTATATAGTTGAATCATCAAACAGAAAAGCCGATAAAACAACTTGGATAAATAAGAATTAAGTGAGTATGTTTCAAAGACACTTCACTTCATTCTCCGGTTTTATCAAAGAAACAACAATTAAAGCTGATTGGTCTACCAAAGGCTCCTGAGGAAACTCCAGGAGCCTTTTTGCTATAAAAAGGAGGGGAAGAAAGTGAGCGATGTATGTATTTTATATAACGGAAGCTCTCATAATTATCAACAAATAGCCTTAGTGAAAGATGAGCTAGAAGCTTGCTTAACCTCAAAAGGAGTGCATGCAGAAACTATTTTGTATCATGATGTACACGCTTTGAAGCAGGAAGCGCAGAAGGAAGTAAAGGGATTTATTTCAAAATTGAACCAAGCTAAAAGTATTATCGTTCTGTTATCTGGAGTAAATGAAATATACGTACAGTCTTTTGACCGGCTAACAAAAATATTGCCAAAAGATTTATTGCATGAAAAAATACTTCTGCCAATTCTTATTGGTGAAAATGTGAATTCTTTACTAAAAGCTAAGTATGATTTAAAACTTTTAGCGTCTTTTTTAGGTAGGCCTTATTGGCTCAGCACTCTTTTTCTGCTGCATGAATACGTCTCTTTTACAGGCATCAACAATGCGAATGCCAAAAGTCGTTTAAAGGAAGCTGTGGATGAGCTGATTTATAAAGCCGATCTATCTCTTCAAACATTTATAAAATGAGGTGAAGAAAATGAGTGAATTATTTCGATTAGCAACCGTAGAAGATGCTGAAGAACTGTTGAATTTAACACTTCGAGCATACGAGCCGATTCGAGAGCTAGGAATTAAGTTTCCAGCCGCAACGGCAACGATTGAACTTGTAAAAGAAAACATTCAAAACAGCCGTTGCTACGTGCTGGAAAGTGATAAAAAAATCGTAGCTACGATTACAGCAAGAACGTATAAAGAAATAACGAACTGGCCTTTCTTATGGTGGTTTGCCGTAGATCCTTTGGTTAAAAAGAAAGGAGTAGGTTCTAAACTCTTAACATGGGTTGAAGAAACAATTATTCGGGATCAATTGGGGGAACCTGCCGTTACATTGGCTACTTCTGATCGACATCCGTGGTTGATTCCTATGTATGAAAGGAAAGGGTATGAACGTTTTTTTGAAGTCGATCAAGGAGAAGAAGGAAAAGGTGTATTCTTAAGAAAAATCTTACATCCTGAAAGATACGAGTTAGAAAAGCACAAGGAGTTACAAAAAGCTAATTAATCATTTAAAAGAAAAGAGGAAAAACCATGTCAGCAAAGATTTTATTATGGAATCGAAAAGGTTGTCATCATTGCGAGGAACTAAAAGCATATTTTCATGAGAAAGGATATCAATATGAAAGTATCGATGTAGAAGGAAAAGATTATTTGCGGGATTTACTTGAAATTAAATACGGTATTCGCCATGTACCGGTCGTTGAAATTGGAGACGAGGGGCAGTTTAAAGGAGTAATTGAAAAAGATTATGAACAAATAGAAAAATTGATTGAAGACTATTCACCAATTGTTAAATAGCTGGAACATCTATTTTATTCATTCATTAAAACAATAAATTATTTTGAGACATAGTGAGGGACAAAACACATGAAAAAACTACAGCTGACAGCTATCTTTTTATCACTTCTTTTATTACTAGCCGCTTGCGGAACACCAAATAAAGAAACAGCGGCTAACGCAAGCAAAGACAAAGTACAAAAAATTATTGTAGGAACAGGTACGCAATTTCCGAACATTTGCTTTCTTGACGATAAAGGAAATCTAACAGGGTATGACGTAGAACTTGTTAAAGAAATAGACAAACGTCTTCCAAACTATAAGTTCGAATTTAAGACAATGGATTTTTCTAATTTACTTTTGAGCTTAGAATCGAACAAAATTGATTTAGTAGCCCATCAGATGGAAGTAAATGAAGAGAGAAAACAAAAGTTCCTTTTTAACAAAGAACCTTATAATATCTTTCCGCTACATGTAGTTGTAAACGAAAAAAATACGTCTATTAAATCAATTAAAGATTTGAGCGGTAAAAAGGTAATTGTAGGAGCAACGAGTAATTCTGCTAACTTAATCGATAAGTATAACAAAGAACATGGAAATAAAATTAATATCGTCTATTCAGGCCAAGGATCTGATGATACAAAAACGCAGCTGAAAACAGGGCGTGCGGATGCCACGATTAGTACGCCGTTTGCAGTTGACTTTGTCAATAAACAAGCGGACGCAGAGCAAAAAGTTGTAGGGCCTGCTATTTCAAATTCAAAAGTATATTTTATGCTTCGCAAAGATGAAACAGGTTTACAAAAAGATGTGGATAAAGCGCTAAAAGAAATAAAAGAAGACGGAACATTGACAAAATTAAGTAAAAAAAGGCTGGGAGAAGATTATACAAAAGCAGCTGGAAATAACTAAAGCACTTACTGTGACCCAAGCCTTGAACTTGGGTCCTTTCGCTACCTGTAGAGGGAAACAAAGGAGAGAAAAAGATGGGAAAAGCATTTGATATAGAGCTGATTTTCACCTCTATTCCTCAAGTATTATCTTATTTGCATATTACAATTTGGATTTTGATTGCTTCACTTGTGATTGGCAGTACCTTGGGGTTGTTTATTGCCCTGCCTCGTATTTATAAAGTACCGGTGTTAAGTCAAATAGCAGCAGTTTATATTTCTTTTATGAGGGGAACCCCTATTTTAATTCAATTATTTTTAGTTTTTTACGGGATACCTGCCCTTTTACAATTGATTCATATTGACGTTTCAAGAATGGCTCCGCTTGTATTTGTTATTATCACGTATTCACTGAGCACGGCGGCGTCTTTTTCTGAAATGATGCGCGGTGCCATTAATAGTGTAGATAAAGGGCAAACCGAAGCAGCTTATAGTATAGGAATGAGCGGAAAACAAACGTTCACTCGAATTGTGCTGCCGCAAGCTCTCGTTGTAGCCTTTCCTAACTTTGGAAATCTTGTGATTGGGTCCTTAAAAGATACGTCTTTAGCCTTTACCATTGGTGTGATGGATATGATGGGAAGAGGAGATACCATTATCGCTGCAACGGCTCATGCAGTGGAGGTATATATCGCACTTGCCATTATTTATTATTTGGTGGCGATTATATTAGAGAAATTTTTTGTGAAATCAGAACAGAAGCTGCAAAAACATGATCAGCCTGTTCATGTATAAAACGAGCTTACTAAAAGAGGTGTAAACATGATTATTGATGTACCGTTTATATGGACAGCATTTGTAGAAATTTTAAAGGCATTACCTTTAACACTCCTTATTACCACCGGTCCGTTACTAGGCGGGTTGCTTATTGGTATTGCTGTTGCGGCTGTGAGAATCAATTCAGTAAAAATAATAACGCCAATTGCCAACGTATACGTATCATTTTTCCGAGGAACGCCTGCTATTCTTCATATTATGGTTATTTACCTAGGCTTCCCGCTATTTATTAATAAACTATCGAGTTACTATGGATGGGGCTTCAATGCAAACAGCATTCCTATTGTCGTATTTGTATTAATCGCTTTGTCTTTTACAGCGGGAGCTTATATGTCAGAGATTATTCGCTCTGGTTTGTTAGCTGTAGAAAAAGGACAAATTGAGGCCGCGTATGCCATTGGGATGAATCGTTTTCAATCAATGAAACGAATTGTTTTTCCACAGGCGTTTGCTTTGTCTTTACCGAATTTATGTAATATTTTCATCGGCTTTTTGCATACGTCTTCTATCGCATTCATCGTATCGCAAAAAGAGCTAAACGGTGCTGCTAATATCGTAGCTTCGAATAATCTCAAGTTTTTAGAAGCCTATATTGCTGCTGCTCTTATTTATTGGATGCTGACGATGTTAATAGAGGGGATAACAGCGCTGCTTGAACGAAAATTAACTGTGTATAATCGAGGAGGGGTTGTATGATTGTACTAACAAATATAAGAAAAACATTTGGTGATAATACAGTATTGGACGGTATTGATTTAATTGTTAAAAAAGGCGACGTTGTGACCATTTTAGGACCGAGTGGTTCTGGAAAGACTACGTTTTTACGCTGCATTAATTTCTTAGAAAAAGCAGATGAAGGAGAAGTTTCGATTGATCAATTTACGGTTCAGTGCCAAAAGCCAAACCGCAAAGACATTTTAACTCTTCGACAAAAAACAACGATGGTTTTTCAGCAATACAATTTGTTCAAACATAAAACCGTTATTGAAAATATTATGGAGGGGCTAGTTATTGTTCAAAAGCTGCCAAAGGAAGAAGCGAAACAACGCAGTTTAGACGTCCTTGAAAAAGTGGGGCTTGCTGAAAAAGCAAATGCTTATCCAAGTCAGTTATCAGGAGGTCAACAGCAGCGAGTGGGCATTGCTAGAGCGCTTGCTTTAAATCCTGAAGTCATTTTATTTGATGAGCCGACGTCTGCTTTGGACCCTGAACTGGTGGGTGAAGTACTGTCTGTTATTCGTAAAATTGCTGAAGAAGGAATTACAATGATCATTGTTACGCACGAAATGAGTTTTGCCCGTGAAGTTTCTAATCACGTGGTATTTATGGATGGAGGAAAGATTGTCGAACAAGGTCATCCTGAAGACATATTTTTAAATCCAAAAGAAGATCGAACAAAGCAATTTTTCAAGCGTATTAACCCAACGCATTCTCCTTACTCTTATATTTATGAAAAAACAATCTAATATTTTAATCGAAAACCAACTTGACTCATAGGAATAATAAGTATATGATGAAATCATCAAATTAAACAAACCGACTAGATCACTAGAGGTTCTTTGCACAATGTGTGACATTGTGCAAAGAACCTTTTATTTTTTACTAGACTTAAGGGAAGAAGGGTGAACGTAGTGAATAGAGGAGCATTAAAAGCTAAAACAAGTAAAAAACTTATTATAAAAGGGCAGGTTGTACCTGGAAGGCAGCAAGGAAGACACTTAGGGTTTCCAACAGCTAATATAGATACTCAGCATGAGGAATTAAAAAATGGCGTGTATGGTGTCCTCGTTCATCTGCGGGGACTTGAACATATAGGAGTTATGAATGTAGGGGTTAAGCCGACATTTGGATCGGAACTATCTAAAACATTTGAGGTTCATATTCTGGATTTTAACGACGTTATTTATGGAGAGACAGTTCAATGCGACGTGATCTTTCGGGTGAGAGGAGAGAAAAAATTCCCTTCTATTGAATTTTTAAAGCATCAAATTAAAGCTGATACGCTACAAGCAAAGGAAAGATTTCAACATATGGGCTATGTATCTAGTGAAGCTACAGCTTCCAAGCTAGGGCAAGCGAGATATTTAAATCTGCCTGATCTCCAGTTTTTTAATTGGTGCCACAGTCAATTCAGAGTCAATAAAGGGATTTACAATACAATTGATCAATGGTTTTATGACGAAGGAATTGAAAATATTCATCCTAGAAGAGTTCACGTTATCGCTTTTTTGCAATTTGCACAAGAAGGAAATGGAAGAAAGACAGAAAAAGAAGGAGTCCTTCGCTTTGGAGCAGGCGGTTTAACCAATCAATTACGAGAATTTATGAATGGGTATGAAAAAGGAGAATGGTAATATGACACATCAAGGACAATTAAAGCTAGGGGCTATTATTCATGGAGTCGGAGGTAATATGGGGGCGTGGAGACATTCTGAAATTTTGTCAGATGCCAGCGTTAATTTCGGTTTTTACAAGCAGCAGGCTCAAAAAGCGGAGGAAGGAAAATTTGATTTAGTGTTCATTGCCGATGGGTTATATATCAATGAAAAATCGCTTCCGCATTTTTTGAATCGTTTTGAACCTCTTACTATTCTATCAGCACTTGCTTCTGTCACTTCTCATATTGGTTTAGTCGGCACTCTATCGACTTCGTATAGCGAGCCGTTTACGGTGGCTAGACAATTCGCTTCACTTGATCATATTAGCAGCGGCCGAGCGGGATGGAATGTTGTAACATCTCCATTAGAAGGATCTGCGCTTAACTATGGAAAAGAGCACCCCACTCATGACAAACGCTATAGAATAGCTGAAGAGTTTCTAGAAGTAACAAAGGGATTATGGGATTCTTGGGAAGATGATGCATTTATTCGAAATAAAGAAACCGGACAATTTTTTGAGGAGAAAAAGCTGCACCGATTGCATCATAAAGGCGAATTTTTCTCTGTAGAAGGTCCGTTAAACATTGGGCGCTCAGCTCAGGGGCAGCCCGTAGTGTTTCAAGCAGGATCTTCTGAAAGCGGAAAAGATTTAGCAGCAAAAACGGCTGACGCAGTGTTTACGGGACAAGACAATTTAGA
This sequence comes from Priestia sp. YIM B13486, assembly GCF_042787865.1. Taxonomy (NCBI): domain Bacteria; kingdom Bacillati; phylum Bacillota; class Bacilli; order Caryophanales; family Bacillaceae; genus Priestia; species Priestia sp. YIM B13486. Next base: position 283,260 of record NZ_JBHZOZ010000002.1, read on the forward strand.
AGAAGCAAAAGCTTTTTACCAAGATGTAAAATTGAGAGCTGCAGCGCAAGGACGCAATGAAAACGAACTTTTAATTTTTCCGGGAATTGGTCCTATAATTGGTAGTACAAACGAAGAAGCCGAAAGAAAATATGAAGAACTTTCTCAATTGGTGACGATTGAACATGCGCTAAACTACTTAGGACGCTTTTTCGATCATTTTGATTTTTCACAGTTTCCATTAGATGATGCATTTCCTGACTTGGGGGATATAGGGAATAATAGTTTCCGCAGTACAACCGACAAAATTAAAGAAAACGCCAAAAAATATAAGTGGACACTGCGAGAAGCAGCGCTGCGAATTGCTACACCTAAAACACAATTTATTGGGACGCCAGAGCATATCGCTAATTTGATGGAACAGTGGTTCGAAGAAAAAGGAGCTGACGGCTTTATTATCCATTCAAGCGTTCCGCATGGCTTAGATGACTTTGTTGAACATGTTGTACCGATACTGCAAGAAAGAGGCCTGTATCGTACAGAATACGAAGGGAGTACGTTAAGAAGTAACTTGCAGTTGAATGTTCCTAAAAATCGCTACACACAGGTAAAAGTTAACTGAAGTGGATTCAAAGAGACTCGAAGGAGTCTCTTTTTTAATATTTTTAATATTAAAAATATGGTAAAATTCTTTTTGTAGGTTATTCGTTTCAGTTCATAAGGCCTAAAGGGTTTTGAATACCCGGAAAGGAGTCAAATGGAAAAAAGACATAAAAGTAAGAAGAAGCGTATGATCATTTCGGTATCTTTATCCGTTTTTTTAGTCGGGGGAGGAGCGACAGGATGGATATTGTACCAAAACGGAAAAATTCCTTTTTTATCACAGCAAAGTATAAAGGCAAGTGCCATTAAAGTGGATCAACAAAAAGTTGATAAGCTGGAAAGCAGCGATCAGCAGGCAAAAGACTTTATTGCTGAACATCATGACGTACTAAATGATTTGACGGGGTGGAGTGCCATTGAGCATCCAGACTGGCCTGCCGTACAAGAAGAAGCCACAGCCATTAATAATACAATTGGCACGATTGAAGTAAAAGATTCTGTTTTAAAGAAAGACTTTCAGCATATGGAGAAGCTCGCTGGACAGCTAGAGCAGACGAAAGATCAAGCACTGTTAAAAAAGCTTCATCGTTATTTTCATGACTTAGATGTTGTGATCAATGAAGACGATGGATCAAATACATATTTTGATGTTACCAGCTATGGTAAATCAGTTGTAAAGACTTCTAAATGAGTCATAGTAAAAAGCTTTATACATAAAAGTAGTTTTATATAACAAACGTCTTCGCTTATTCATGCATATGCTACGGATAAGGAGGAGACAGGTTATATGAAAAAAATTTATTTAGATGCAGGTCACGGAGGGGCAGATCTAGGGGCTGTCGCCAGCGGGTTATATGAAAAAGACTTAGTGTTAGCTGTTCAACAGTACATCATCTCTTTTCTTTCTACTCACTATGAAGGATTTTCTCTTTGTACAACGCGTACAACCGATGTGTTTTTGTCATTAAATGAACGGGTCAACAAAGCCAATGCGTGGGGTGCTGATGTATACTTATCTATTCATATAAATTTAGGCGGCGAAACGGGATATGAAGATTTTATTTATAGCAAAAATATAAATAACCAAACCATTGTGTTACGAAACGATATTCACGATCATGTGAAATTTGTTCTCACTAAATACAATCACTTTAACCGAGGCAGGAAATTGGCTAATCATAGTGTGTTAAGACGTTCCTATATGCCGTCTGTACTAACTGAAATCGGGTTTATTGATACAGAACACGATGCAAAGCTCTTAAAAAATCCTCAATTTCTAAAAGATATGGGGGTGGCATATGCACAAGGGATTGCGCAGTTTTTAAACTTGGAGTCTAAATCTACAAATTCTGTGGGAGATTCTGACGAGGAAGGTTTTCTAAAGCCTACTTTTTTATATAAACCTTTATGGATAAAAACAACCGAGGATACGGAGACGTATAAGGATGCAAATATGTCAGAGAGAACAGGTTATTTAAAAAAGAATACCTTCTTTCAAGTTTATGGTGAAACACGTGCAGCTTGGGTGATGGATGGACAACATTTTATTGAAAAAAAAGATACAATCATTGAAGGAGAAACCATCACAACTGCGGAATTAACAAAAGAGAATATGGAAACATTAAAAGTGTTTGTGACAAAAGAGAAATTAGAAACAGCCGTAACCTTTTCCAAAGAAGGAGCCGCGGCAGCCATCATTACCCTTCGCGATAAAAAAATACTGAATGTAAAAGCATTTTTAGATAGAGAAAATTGGTGGTACAAAGCTGAACGGATAAAAAAATAGTGAAAAAACCTGCTTGTTTTTTGAAGCTTTCACCCTAGTAATTTTACTTATTTTTGATAGAATATAAAGAGCTGAATCGTAAAGATGCATAAAGGTGTGATGGAAATGGAAGAGCAACAAGAAGCGATTGATTTAACAAAAATATATGTATATGAGGAGTTTCCGGATAAAGTTGCAGGCAGATGCGATAACTGTGGACATGTGAAATTTAAAAGCTTAGTAAAAGACTTTATTTTTATCCGTACATGCGCAAAGTGCGGCATGAAAAAAAGCATTTAAATCCCTACTTCTTTATAAAAAACGCTCTTTTCTGAAATGAAAAGAGCGTTTTTTCTCTATTTAACGTATAAATGATCGCTAAGCTGCTCTGAAATAGTCTCTACATCTTCTTGTACATGTTTTTGTTTTTTCATCATTTCTAGTAGGATTTCTTCAAGATTCTGTGAATGGTTTTGCTTATCTTTTGGTTTATGTAAGTACTTTGCAATTTGATGCATATTATTGCTTAGCCGGCTTAGTTCAGACTCAATCTTTCGCAGGTTAACCAATAGTTCCACACCTGCTTCTTTGCCGATTAAAGGAGGCTTAACTTTTCCATCCATAATAAATTTTCGAATGAGAGACGTTCGTTTTAAATTATAGTGTTCAATAAGTTCCTCTAATTTTTCTTTTTCTTCTTCATTCAACTTAATTGCTGGAATGCTGTGTCCTCTCATAAGGTATCTCCTTTCAAGAGCAGTTCTTGCTGCGTTCAATCATATGTAAACATTCTCTTGTCTTTAATAATAGCAACCTTTTCCATGGTTAACTATGGTGAAAAGTTACTAAAATGTCGAACGTACAGTCTGTTAAAAAACTGGTAAATTAAGAAATTTGGTTTAGTAATAGTTGAATTATAGAAGGAATGTCATTATCTACAATATTGCTGCTTTATTAAAAAGGCAGCAAAAGGGATGAATGGACCGCTGTTGTACTCAACCATTTTTGAGAGCGCAGCTTTAAAGAAGAGGGATGATTTTTATGATTTTTTCCTCATACCACATCTTTCCTCCTAGTAACTCTGTCGAATCTTCTAGACTATTGTCTCAAGGGAATAGAAAGAAAGAAGACGAAATGGTTGAGAACGAGGTAAAGTCATATTATGTCTTTATTGACCTCATTTACATACTTTACGGGGGAGGAATACGTTTGAAACTAAAAAAAAGATTAAAACTAAATAAGATAGGGGTAGCCATGCTTACGGCTGGTGTCATATGTACAGCTTATATGCCCCTTCATACGCTGCAAAAGCCTGTAGTCGCTTTGGCGGCAGAGAATCAGTCAGATTCTTTAGAGCGAGCATTTGCACAAGCATCTAAAGAATTTGGTGTGCCAGCTTCGCTTTTAAAAGCAATTTCCTACAACAAGTCGCGCTGGGAAAGTCATAATGGAAAACCTAGTGCAGCCGGGGGATACGGTCTTATGCATTTAACAGACATCCCTTCTTTAGAAGATGGAAAAGGAAACGGAGCTGTGCCTTCAAAACCAGCATATGATAAACAGCAAACTCTCTCCTTAGCTGCTAAGCTGCTTAACTCAGATAAAGAAAGATTAAAAAAAGATCCTGTGCAAAATATTCGCGGTGGCGCTGCTGTGCTGGCTTTTATCGCAAAAGACAAAAATGGAAACATACCGTCCACTGATCAAAAATGGTACGATGCAGTCGCCGCTTACAGTGCTTCTCAGGATAAGGAAAACGCTCAAGTATTTGCCGATGATGTATATGAAACGTTGGAAAAAGGAGCAGAGCATACAACATCAGACGGACAGCATCTTAAAATTTCCCCTCAAAATATAGATATGTCGATTCCTCGTGCTGAAAATTCCAATACGAATAAAGCGGATTGTCCGGTATCTTTAAAATGTGAATACATCCCTGCATTTTACGGGAAATTCAGCGAAAGTGCTTCAGATTACGGAAACTATGATATTGCAAACCGTCAAAAATCAGATGTTCGCTATATTGTTATTCATGATACAGAAGTAAGTTATGATGGAACGATTGATTTGTTTGCTAACCCTAATAGAGCCGCTGCAAACTATGTAATCCGTTCAAGTGATGGTCACATCGCACAGATGATCCATAACAAAGACGTAGCATGGCATGCAGGAAACTGGTATTTTAATACACACAGTATTGGAATTGAACATGAAGGATTCGCCCTTGAAGGATCTACTTGGTTTACGGAAGAAATGTATCGTTCTTCGGCAAGACTCGTACGCCACCTTGCCAAAGAATATAATATTCCATTAGACCGAGCTCATATTATTGGTCATGATGAGGTGCCGGGTTTGTCTCCTAAGGCTCAATCAGGTATGCATTCAGATCCCGGGCCGTTTTGGGATTGGGGGCACTACATGGATTTAGTAGGAAGCCCAGTCGAGCGCCAGCATACAAACAAACTAGCCGTTACGATTAATCCAGTCTTTCAAAACAATCAGCCAGAAGTATCAGATGCACCAAAGCAGCCGGCCAACTTTGTGTATTTGCATCAAGCTCCCAGCAATGATTCACCGCTGCTGAATGAGCCTGCAGCTTCAGGGCCTGGAACGAAACAAACGTTAGACTGGGGAAGCAAAGCAGTAACTGGACAAACGTATGCAGTAGCTGAGACAAAAGGAGAATGGACAGCGATTTGGTACGGAGGGCAAAAAGCCTGGTTTTACAATCCGCATAATAAAAATACAAGTAAAGGTACAGGCATATTATTAACGCCAAAACCAGGAAAAGAAAGCATTCAAGTGTATGGAGGAGCTTTTCCTGAAGCTTCGGCCTATCCCTCTAATATACCAGTTAAAGACATGGTGCCACTTCAGTACACAATCTCTCCAGACCAGGTGTACGTGGGGGTAGAAAAAGTAAGGAGTGACTATTACTATGCACCAACTTTTACAACAAATCCAAACGATCACAAAATGATTGCTGGAAAAGACGAATATTATCAAATTTATTTTAATCACCGCTATGCGTTTGTGAAAGCTTCGGATGTAGAGGTTAAAAAACAATAGAATAGACTGTTAAAAGAAAGGAAGAGACAGGGTGTTTAAACGGTATGTCTCTTTCTTTTCTTTCAAAAGCCACAAAAATTCAGAATGTTATTGATGCTTTTTTAGCTTATTATCTTTTTAAAAAAGGAAGGAATGTCCTGTGATTATAATTAAGCCTCTAAGCCAGTGTTCTTTTTCTGATGCGCTACAAGCATTTAATAAAGGTTTTGAAGATTATTATCTTCCCCTTGAGCTGTCACTAGATCAATTCACTTATAGATTTGGTTTGGATCAGTTATCTGTCGATCATTCTTTTGTCGCTTTTTATAATGAAACACCAGCTGGAATTATGTTAAATGGAATAAAAAGAGTCAAAGGAAAAAAACATGCTTGGAATGGAGGTACAAGCGTAGCCTTACCCTACCGAAAAATGGGAATTGGAGAAGCCTTGCTAAAAGCTACACTTGAGAGATATCAACAGCAAGGAGTAGTAGAAGCCAGTCTGGAAGCATTTAAAGTGAATGAAAAAGCCATTCACCTTTATCAGAAATACGGATATGAAATCGTAGATACGCTTTTATTTCTAAAGCATAGAGGTAGTTTTCCCGCTTCTTTACTTAAAAAGAAAAATCAGCTTGCGTATTCGATAAAGAGAAAACTTGCAAAAGATATTCAGAACCTACCCTTTTATACATACGACGTTCCGTGGAAAAATCAATTCGACTGTATTCGTGATGGAGAATCGTTTATTGCGTTGAATGAAAAAAACGAAGAAGTGGGCTATCTGTTATTTCAAAAGAATTTTTCTTCCATAGGCATCGTGAATTCCGTTACTTTTTATCAAGGAAGCGTTAAGGAACATATCTCAAATTCAGAGGACATTCTGGGCTTTTTATTAGCAACCATTTTTAATATGTATGGACCAATTGCTTACAATACATATAATGTACCTGAAAAAAGAAATAGCTTACTCGTGAAAATGTTAAAATCATTTGGTTTCCAAGATTTATATACAGATGAAAGAATCAAACTTGAGCAGGTGTTTATGAAAAAACAACTTTAAAAAGCGGCCATGGGCCGCTTTTACTGCATTTCCGTAATTGGATGTGCATCATAAAATTCCTCGATTTTTTCTTGCTGTCCTTCGAATTTTTCTTTCCATACTTGTTTCGCGTCGTTATAATTCCCCAGATCTCTTCCGTAGAAGTCGGTTAACTCTTTTCGAGTAATGGTGATTGTCTGAGGAACAGTCGTATTAATAGTAAAGTGAACGCTGTCAGCATTTTGTACGGCAGAAAGTAAGATGGTTGCGTTATGTAAAAGTATGCGTTTAGTTTTCACAGACGTCCAGCTTTTTTCAAACGTATGCTGATTATTTATTGCAGCGTAATTAATTGCTAAGTAGTAAGGTTTTTGCGCATCTTGAAAGGTTATACCTTTTAAATAAACGTGTCCTGGAAGCTTATTTGTAATTTCCTCTACTGAAGCCTCATGTTTTGAAGAAGAAGTATGTTGAATAGAAGAAGCAGAGACTCTTTCGGCAGACAGATTATTATGAGGTGCATAGGCACACCCTGATAGGCAAGTGAGCACTGTGCAAAGTGTAAGAGAAGCATATATTTTTTTCATAATGGTAACTCCTTTTGTTTATATCTACTTGTAAAGACGAAAGACCTATATATTTTGTTTCATACAAAATATAAGTTTATTCATTAAAAAGACATATAATCCAAAATAATAGAAGTTAATAACCCTAATGAAGCAATAAAACCAATAACAGGACCACCTTCTTCAAAAGCTTCTGGCAACATTGTAGAAGCAACCATTGCCACAATTCCACCACCGGCGAATGAGGCAATAAAGCCCATCATGTTTGGGGTAGCGTCTTGAAGAAATAGATATCCAATCCAAGAACAAAGAGCTGATATAAAGAAGACAGAAAGCCATAATGAAAAAATTTTCTTTCGCTTGTATTGGCTTTTTAGTAGTCCGCTTGTCCCGGAGATTCCTTCCGGTATATTGCTGATAAAAATAGAAACAACAAGCAGCCAGCTAACGTGGTGCTGTTCAATCAAACTTGCGCCAATCATCAGTGACTCAGGTATAGCATCCATAATGGTACCAATAAAAATGGCTAGTCCTGAGCTAGCGGGGACTAGATGGTCTGAACGTTTTCTTTTGTGAGCGCCTTTTTTAGCTAAGGACATGTCAAGAAGAGTAAAAAGTGCTGCGCCTGTTAAGAATCCTAAAGAAGAAGCAATAATTCCTGCTTCTTTTACCGAATCTTGAATGAGCTCGTAAGCAGCAGCTCCTAACAAAACGCCCGTGCCAAAAGCCATAATATAAGCAGTCAACTGTTTTTTTAAAGGTACAAAAATGGCTATAATAGCTCCAATTAATACAGCTGAGCCTGAGACACCACCCCACATAAGGGCATCTATCACATGAGATCCCTACTTTCTTGCGTACTTATTTGTAGTGTAACCATCTATGTGATTATTATGAAATAAGATAAAAGAACTAAAAAATGGAAAAGAATCACTGATTTAGACCTTAAATAAAATAAGTCTTCTGTATAATTGACAAAATTTTCTGATTATGTCCGTTGAAAGTGAAAAAACCTTGTGATAGTCTGATCAAAAGATATAAAGATGGAAAAAAATTCTTTCATCTGTAGAAGATTAAAAAACTTAACGAGGTTACTTTTAAACGAAAGAAGGAAGACGAGATGAACCCAAAAGCAGTGAAAAGAGAAAATCGTTATGCTAACTTAATTCCTATGCAAGAAATCACATCCGTCGAACAGCAGCTTTACCCATTTGACGTTTATAACAGTCTGCGTCAAGAGGCACCCATTCGTTACGATGAAAGCCGAAACTGCTGGGATGTATTTGATTATGAAACAGTAAAGTATATTTTAAAAAACCCGTCGCTTTTTTCATCCAAACGAGCAATGGAAGAACGCCAAGAAAGTATTCTAATGATGGACCCTCCAAAACATACAAAGTTACGAAATTTAGTAAACAAAGCTTTTACGCCAAGAGCTATTCAGCACTTGGAGGGTCATATTGAAGAGATTGCAGATTATTTATTAGATGAAGTAAGCAGCAAAAAAAAGTTTGATATAGTAGAAGACTTTGCTGGACCACTGCCGATTATTGTAATAGCAGAGCTGCTAGGAGTACCAATACAAGACCGAGCACTGTTTAAAAAGTACTCCGATGACTTAGTGAGCGGTGCCGAAAATAATTCAGACGAAGCTTTTGCGAAAATGATGCAAAAGCGTAATGAAGGCGTGCTTTTTTTGCAAGGGTATTTTAAAGAAATTATCGCCGAGCGTCAGAGAAAGAAACAAGAAGATCTGATTTCGCTGCTTTTAGAAGCAGAAATTGACGGCGAGCAATTAACAGAAGAGGAAGTACTGGGATTTTGTATTTTATTGCTAGTAGCAGGTAATGAGACAACGACAAACTTAATTACGAACGGAGTCCGATATATGACAGAAGACTTAGACGTGCAGAATGAAGTTCGTCAAGACATATCGCTAGTTCCGAACCTGGTGGAAGAAACGCTTCGCTATTATCCTCCTATTCAAGCGATTGGACGCATAGCCGCTGAAGATGTAGAACTTGGAGAGTGTAAAATTAAAAAAGGGCAGCAGGTAATTAGCTGGGCAGCAAGTGCAAATAGAGATTCAGTTAAGTTTGAACGTCCTGACACTTTTGTCGTGCATCGTAAAACAAATCCTCACGTGAGCTTTGGATTCGGCATCCATTTTTGCTTAGGAGCACCGCTAGCCAGAATGGAAGGGAAAATTGCCTTTACTAAGCTACTAGAAAAAGGGGAATTTTCCAAAGTTCAGAATCAGTCTTTAAAGCCAATAGACAGCCCTTTTGTTTTTGGCGTAAAAAAATATGAAATTGCTTTTAATAATGCTTAAAAAGCGAGCGCAAATGATGCGCTTGCTTTTTAGTGTTCAGTGTTCCATTTTTGTTCTTCTAAAGGAGACGTGTAGGTGTCCATTGAAGAGATAAGCTGTTTGGGAGTATCAGAAATGTTGATGAGACGGATAGCAGAATCCGTAGAAAACCCTTCATCTACGGCATGCTGAACCATTTGCATAAGCGGGTTGTAGTAGCCGTTCACATTTAATAACCCCACTGGTTTTTTATGTATGCCAATTTGAGCCCAGCAAAGAGCTTCAAACAATTCTTCAAACGTCCCAAAACCTCCAGGAAGTGCAATGTAACCATCAGCTAGCTCGTGCATAGTTGCCTTTCGCTCATGCATGCTTTCTACTTCGATGAGTTCTGTCAGCGCGGTATGAACAATTTCACCGCTAAACAAACCGCGGGGCATAATGCCGATGACTTCGCCTCCATGCTGAAGCATTTCATTTGCGACTTCTCCCATCAGTCCCATTCGTGAGCCTCCGTAAATCAGCCGGTAGTTTTTTTGGGCCATGTAGCGTCCTAGTGAGACGGCGGCCTCTTTATATTCTGTTTTTATTCCAGCGCTCGATCCTGCAAATACACAAATTGATTTCAATTGCTTCACTCCTTTGTTTCTTCTCTATATAAGTCTTTTCTGTTTATGAAGAACAAATTCCTTCTTAATAATTTATGAATTTTCACAATGTCATCGCTTGATTATTCTAAAAACTTTGCTTATAATCAAAGCGAAACAGCTTTTTGAAAGCGTTATCTACTTCTTTTTTTTATGGAAAAGACAGTACGCATAGATCTACTTGTAAGATAAGTAGATAACATGAACTTATGGGGAATTTGAGCGTTTTAAACGCTTCATTTAGTAAGCAGACGTACTTGCAAGATTAGGACAAGGGGGATATGGGGATATGATGAATAATTTAATACGCACATTAATGGTACAAACACCGACTGTACCGGGAAACTTAGGAAGAGTAGCAACAGCTATTGGAAATGTTGGAGGGGACATTGGCGAGGTTGAAACCGTTAAAGTAGGACATAACTACACCATGAGAAGCATTACGGTTCAAGTAGAAAGTGAAGACCAGCTTGAGGAATTGCTTGAAGCGGTTCGCAGTTTAGAAGGCATTACTTTACATACAGTATCAGATGAAGTTCTTCATGCGCATGAAGGCGGTAAAATTCAAATGAAAAGCAAAATGAAAATTGAGTCGATCGCTGACTTAAGAAGAGTGTATACACCAGGTGTAGCAAACGTTTGCCGTGCTATTCAGGAACAGCCCGACAAAGCTAAAATTTATACGAGCATTGGAAACACGGTTGCGATTGTAACGGATGGCACCGCTATATTAGGGTTAGGAAATATTGGTCCAGTTGCAGGAATGCCCGTTATGGAAGGAAAAGCTGCGTTATTTGATCAGCTTGCCAATGTGAACGCTATCCCCATTTTGTTGAATGTAAATGAGCCGGAAGAAATCATTCAAACGGTTAAAAATATTTCACCGGGATTTGGCGGAATTTTACTAGAAGATATAGGGTCGCCTCACTGCTTTGAAATTGAAGAACGTTTAAAAGAAGAGCTCGATATTCCAGTTATGCATGATGATCAACACGGAACAGCAGTTGTGACGCTAGCAGCAGCTATCTCAGCTTGTCGCAGCACAGGTGTGAATTTGAAAGAAGCAAAAGTAGGGCAGATTGGCTTAGGAGCTGCCGGTATCGCTACTTGCAGAATGTTCATGGCTTACGGTGTCAAACAGGTGATAGGAGCTGATAAGTCTCCTGAAGCGAATGAGCGCTTAGTCAGCTATGGTGGAAAAGTAGCGGATTCATTAGAAGAGCTTATGGAGAACTGTGATATTGTTATCGCAACAACAGGTGTACCTGACTTAATACAAAAAGAATGGATCCGAAAAGGGCAAATCATTCTAGCACTTTCTAATCCAAAGCCAGAAATTGAACCTGAAGATGCTCTTGAAGCAGGAGCTATTTACGCTACTGACGGAAGGTCAGTGAATAATGTACTTGGCTTCCCAGGTATTTTCAGAGGAGTGTTAAATGCAGGTGTGCGCGATATTACGCATACGATGCTTGTAGCTGCAGCTGAAGCCATTGCGAATTCAACGCGTCCAGGCGATTTAGTTCCTCACCCTCTTAATCTAGCTGTACATGAAGCAGTATCTGAAGCAGTTGAAAGAGCGGCTGTTGTACACGGAGAGAAAGACGGCGTTTATCGATAACAAACAAGGCTGCCTCGAAATAGGCAGCCTTGTTTGTTTTTATCAAAAAATAATAAGAAAATAGCAAACTATGAAACTTTTTTCCTTTTTTAACGTAATATAGTAATAGAAATAGTAAAAAAGGTAGAGAAAGGAGTTTTTATGGAGTTTGAACATTTAAAAGGCAAATTGCCCCTCGAGGCTAAAAAAGCAATGCGCTGGCAATCCATTTTTACGCATAGTCTGTGGCTTCTTGCAACAGCGGGTTATTTTCTACTCGTTTATTTTTTTGATTGGTGGTCAATTATTGGATGGATATCAGCTGGACTATTAGTCGTGAGCTTTATCATATATACAATTATAGCTCCAAATGTATATATGAATGTATATTCATATGAAGTTACAGATACTCAAATTGATGTACAAAGAGGGCTATTCGTCTGGTATCATACGAAAATTCCGCTTGTGAAAGTGCAGCACGTTGAAACGTTGACAGGGCCGATTTTTCGAAAATTTGACTTGGCATCTGTTAAAATCATCACAGCAGCTGGAAGCGTCGAAATTCCTGCACTTGTACAAGGAGATGCTGAAGCACTGCGAGAGTATATTGCTAGACTAGCAGAGGTAGATGATGAAGATGAGTAAGCGGCTGCATCCGCTATATATTGCAATAGCATTTATTGAACATATAAAAAATAATATCCTGCCTTTTGTGTTTGTATTTATTGTCAATCGGCACCTATTGTTTACATATTGGTGGGCAACGCTATTAGCGGGAGGCGTAGTCGCTTTATTTGCTTTTTTTACTTGGAAGGAATTTCGTTACGAGGTAACAGAAACGGAAGTGCGTCTGTATAAAGGGATTTTTAAAAAAGAAAAACGATTTATTCAACGCAATCGCATTCAATCGATTCAGTTAGATCAGCCGTTTGTTTTTAGAATTCTTCGCTTAGCCCGGCTTCGTATTGACACGGCCAGCAGCGGTACGGATGCTGAAATTGATTTATCTGGTATTTCACTAAAAGAAGCGCACCATCTTAAAGATACGTTAAAGCTGTCGGGGAGTCAGCCGGAAATAAGGGAAAAAAGTCCTGAACGTACGATGAAAGTGTCGGTGAAACAGCTGGCGTTAGCTGCTGCGTTTTCCGGGAATTTTGGCTATATATTTGCTGCTCTTGGTTTTCTCTATCAGTATATTGATACGTATATCAACCGCTGGGTGAAGACAGCTTACGAAGAAGTGATTCATCAATCGATGCTTGGTTTATTTGTATTAGTGGCTGTAATTGTGGTGCTTGCTTATTTGCTGTCTATTGTTTTATATGTAATACGATTTGGCGGTTTTACAGTAGAGCGCTACGATCATTATCTACATATTAAATACGGATTGTTAAATAAGAAATCCCTTACGATTCCTTTTCATAAAATACAGGCTGTTACGATAGAGGAAGGGTTGGTCCGGCGCTTATTTGGATGGTCTTCCGTTTCGTTAAACGTCGTAACCTCTGATTTAAAAGAAAAGGTCTATTTACACCCGTTTATCCAGCAAAAAGAGATTTCAACATTAATGAACGTATATGTGCCGCACTATGAATATATAAAGTGTCCAAGAAATACAGCGATTCAATATGCGTGGTATCCATTACTATTACCGGTCTTGTTATTTGCGGCAGCAGGGATTGGCATTAGCTTTTGGAAATCAATGTTTGTGTGGATTATTGCTGTGCTATGCCTTATATACGTACTTATTCACTGGTTAGGTTATCGTCAAGGCGGCTTGATGATGAACGATGTATTTGTCAGTATTCGATCGCAGTTTTTAACACGAAAAACAACGATTATTAGAAGGAAGAAAATAGAAGAAATTGAGGTGTTTGCAGGCACTTTTTTATGGAAAAAAGGATACAGGAAAATAAAAATTGCAACTATGGGTACAAGCGGCAGCTATAAGTCCGGATATTTTCCATTTGAGATTTGGCATCCTATCTTTCTGCAAGCTACTTCGGCTAAAAAGGCATGAAGAACATCATTGTTCTCCATGCCTTTTGACGTTATCTATTCATTAAATTTTTTCCTTGCTCGTAATAGCTGTTCATCACTTCAATTGGCACCATACTGCCTCCAGTTGACCATACAAGGTGAGTAGCTTTTGACATATCGTTTTCTAGTCCTTGCGCTTGTATATAGGAAGACCCGCTTTCCATCAGGTGGAGAGGTCCTTGTAAACCAGCCGCTGCTGAAGGTTCTATATACATATTTTCACGATTGGCTAGCTCATAAATAAATCGGAAAAGCTGATCATCTTCTACGGTATAAATTCCGCTAATAAGCGATTTTATCGTTTCACCTACAAAGCTAGATGGCCTTCCTACAGCTAGTCCATCGGCAGCTGTTACATTGTCAAGTCCAATATCCGTAACGGAAATGCCGTCATGCAGCTTGGTCATTAATCCAAGCAGCATGCAAGGAGAGTGAGTAGGTTCAGCAAAAAAGCAGTGAACGTGATCACCGTATATTGCTTTTAGTCCAAACGTAATACCGCCAGGACCTCCGCCTACTCCGCAAGGTAAATAGACAAATAAAGGGTGTTCGGCGTCTACTTGAATCCGCTGCTCGGCTAGCTGCTTTTTCAAACGTAAAGCCGCAACGGAATAACCGAGAAATAAATCTCTAGACTGCTCATCGTCAATAAAATGACATGCGGGGTCTGCTTCGGCTTGCTTTCGTCCTTCCTCCACGGCTTTTCCGTAGTCAGACTGATATTCAATAACGGTTACACCTTTAGAACGAAGCAGATCTTTTTTCCACTTTTTAGCGTCCGCTGACATATGGACGGTGACGTTAAAGCCGAGAGTAGCGCTCATAATACCAATGCTTAAACCTAAATTACCGGTAGATCCTACTGCAATAGAATAAGAAGAAAATAACTTTTTACATCGTTCTTCAGCTAGAAGAGCGTAGCTGTCTTCCTCGGTAAGCAGTCCTTCTTTGATAGCAAGACTTTCAGCAAATTTTAATACTTCATAAATGCCGCCTCTTGCTTTAATAGAACCTGATATGGGAAGATCATGATCGCATTTCATCAGTAATTTTCCTTGCAGCATGTTATTCATTTGTTGATTTAAATAGTCTTTCATGTATGCAACTTCTTGAAGAGGTGATTCAATGATTCCTTTTGATGCTTTCAGCTCCGGAAAAGCGATTTGAAGAAAAGAAGAAAAGCGAGAAAGTCGTTCTTTTGCATCTTTTATATCTTTGGTATGTAAAGAAAGAGAAGAAAGTGCTTTTTGAGCAGGTTTTATATAAGGATTTATCCAAAGTATTTCCTGTTTATTGATTAAAGGTGTTAATAAAGGATATTCATGCATCCATGTAGCAAGGGGTTTTTGGTGAAATAAATGAGTTGTCATAAAAGCTCCTTTCGCAATATGTTATTTCCTTTATATGTATAGTACCAAGAATAGAAGAAGTTGAAAACGAAAATATCAAAAAGCAGAACGCACATTTTAACCACCTCTTGTATACTAATAAAGATAATCTATACAACTGCATAGAAAAAAAGGAGAGGAATTCATGCCATTTTCAGGCGATGATAGCAGATGTCCTATCTGCGGAGAAAAAAATAACTGTGCTTCTGTACAAGGCAGAGAAATAGAAAAGTGTTGGTGCATGCAGAAAGTTTTTACTCCTGATCTGTTTAAACAAATTCCTTTAGAAAGCAGAGGAAAAGCGTGTGTATGTGTCAAATGCGTTGGGAGACAGAAGAAAGAAGGTGAGGATTAACTTGAAAAAAGGAATTATTTCATACGGTGAGGCATTTATTGATTATATTGCTAAAAACGAATTTAACACTAGCTTTGCCCCTTTTTTAGGAGGCACAACCGTTAATATAGCAGTCGGCGTTCAGAAGTTAGGAGCAAAAGCATATTATATCTGCAAGTTGGGCAGTGATGAAACAAGTGATTTTGTAAGAAAGAACCTTTTAATTGAAGGAGTGAATCAAAGCGGCTGTGTAATATCGGAGACTAAAAAAATTTGTGAAGTGTATGTACATAAAAGTAAAGAAGGAGATCGTTACTTTCATTCCTACATAGATTCTACACCTCATGAGCAAGTGTACAAACATGAGCTACAGGAAGCTTTATTTGAGCAGGCAGCGATTTTTTATTTTGGATCAGGTACGTTGTTTCATCCGATTTCCCAGGAAACTACAAAAGAAGCTGTGAAGCTCGCAAAAAAACATCGTATGCTTGTAGCGTTTGATCCAAATATTCGAATGAAAAGATGGGAAAGTGAAGCAGCATGTAGAAATATCGTGACACCGTTTTTGTCCGAAACAGACATTTTGAAAATCTCTCAAGATGAGCTCCTATTTTTGATGAATTCCGCAGACCTGACAGAAAGCCTAGAAAAACTGAGAGCGTATCATATTCCGTACGTATGGGTCACTCAGGGAGAAAATGGCGCAGCAGCCGTTACTGCAAATCAAACGCTTCATGTGAGTGCAAAAAAAGTGCAGGTGATAGACACGACGGGAGCGGGTGATGCATTTATGGCAGGAATTTTATGGTGTGTTCACGAAAAAGGATTACCTGAAAGTGAGGAGGCACAGAAGCAGTACACAATGTTTGCTAACGCGTTAGGTGGAGCAGTTTCGGCAAGGTACGGAGGAATGATTTCGCTTAAAGCAAAAGATGTATCTAGTATAAAAGCAGGTAGCTGATAGCTACCTGCTTTTGAACGTTTATTATTTAAAAAATGACAGTATAATCATAAGGGCAAAAATAATCGTAAGATGGTTCAATGAGAACACAAACATTAAAGTAGCCCATTTTGTATCTTCTAATTTTTTAAATCCAACAATCCCAAGAAGCATCCACACTAGTGTTAAACCAAACATTGTAAATGCGATAATTTTACTAAACGATAAAAATAAGAAAGATGCCGCTAGCAAAATAACTAGGTATACAAGCGTTTGGACTTTGGAACGACGGATCCCTTTTACTACAGGAAGCATTGGTACACCTGCGGCTTTATATTCCTCAAGTCTTCTAATGGCAATAGCGTAGAAGTGAGGAGGCTGCCATAAAAACATAAATACAAACAATCCAATGGCTACCGGATGAAATAAGTCTGGTGAAATAGCGGCCCAGCCAATGATTGGAGGCATAGCTCCAGAAATACTTCCAACTTCGGTATTATAGATAGTTGTACGTTTTGTGAGCATAGTGTAAGGCACTACATAAAAGAAAAATCCTAAAATACCCATAATGGCGGCCATGTTAGAAACTAAAAATAAAATGCCTACACCGATAACAAATAAAGCCAGTCCTAACCATAGAGCAAATTTAGGGTTGACCGCTCCTGTTACCGTGGGTCTGTCTTTCGTACGTTTCATGATCGCATCAATATCACGGTCATAGAAGTTATTAACTGCCCCAGCTCCTCCTACGACAAAGGATGTCCCAATTAAAGCCAAAATAATGATAGGAATTTGTGTCACAAAGCTTAAGTCATTAACAGCAATTGCGAGACAAAGCCCAGCAACCATTCCTAGTGAGTTCGATTTAATAATCCCAGTTTTTATAATAGCACTGATTACTTCCCGGGAAAAATACTGATTGATAGGAAGTGATTCCTTTGTGATAACTTCGGTATTTTTCACAGCAATTCTCCTTTTTGAGCTTATTCCTACATGAATAAACCTAATCTTTATTAATCAACTAAACTATTTTAACAAAAAAATATCGTAATTACATCAAGGTTGCTCGTAAAATTTGTTAACATTCCTTGAACTTTTTAAAAAAACAAAGAATAATGTCGAATTACCAATTAAAAATAAGTACATCCTTTATTATAAGATAAAAATGGAATGCTTAAAAATGAAAATTTTGACTATCTGGTGAACTTTTAACGAGCAAGAAACTCGAACTTAATCGTACCATATTTATTGGTAATTGCAATCACATAGTATGTGATGAAAGAAAAGATGTGGTACATTAAAGAAAGAACTAATAAGTTTGTTTACTATGTCTTATTCACAAGGAGGATATATGATGCCAGATAAATATGCTAGCTTCTCTGAACTTGCCTCTCATGAAGTATACAATCAAGACTACAAAATTCAATTCGAAATCAGACCTTCTAACATTATTATGCTTGCGATACACGGCGGAGGTATCGAAACTGGAACATCCGAACTTGCTGTTGGGCTAGCAGGAAACGAATACTCGTACTATATATTTGAAGGGTTAAAGAAAGCAGGAAATGCCGATCTTCATATCACATCCACTCATTTTGATGAACCTCATGCGCTAACTATTATATCGAAAGAAGACTATGCCGTATCTTTTCATGGATACAATGATAAAAGTGAAAAACACACTAAAATCGGCGGTGCTGACAAGGCATTAAGATCCAAAGTGTATGAAGCGCTTGTTTCCAAAGGTTTTAGTACAGAAATTTTATCAGATCAAGACCCTTTTTCCGGTACAAGCCCTAGAAATATAACCAATAAAACAGCTAGGCGGATGGGTGTGCAAATTGAGATAAGTAAAGCGCAAAGAGAAGCTTTTTTTGCAACTAACACGAGAAATGAACGTAAAAATTCGAAAACCCAAGAATTTTTTGAGTATATATCAGCTATTAGAAGTGCATTTCCTCTTAGATAAATCAGATACGTTTAGTATTTATTAAACAGGTTAGATTTATTACGGACATGTTTGTGGTATACATATAGTAACTACATATACTGGAGGAGATAATCATGAAAACATTTGACCAAGAAGATACCTTAGAACGTCTTAAAGCCTCTTATCGATATTTAAAAAGCGTAGACGTACGGGGAATCAGCACACTAGATGATCAAAAGCGAGCGGAAGCTGTGCAGTTAATCGAAGAGATTGGTCTTAAAATATCAGAAATGCGTGTGAAAGTAGAGTGAGAAAGAAGGGCATCTGTCCTTCTTTCTCTTTTTCAACAACTATAAACAGGAGATTGGCCATGAACGAGCAATATTATGACGCTTTATTAAATATAAAAACAACGGGAGAACAAAAGGGATTTAATGATTCATTTCATTACCATCGTTATGAACCCACGCCTTATAGTGCATTAGAAACACTTTTCACTCAGTATGAGCTAACAAGCAGCGATAGAATTGTCGACTTCGGATGTGGAAAAGGAAGGCTGAATTTTTATGTGAACTACCTGTGCAATGCCACCGCCGTGGGGATAGAAATGAATGAACACTTTTATGAGCAGGCCATAGATAACCAGAGGCGCTATTTGAAAAAAGCCAAGGGCCGCAAACATCCTATTCATTTTCAGTGTTGTTTAGCCCAGGAATATAAGATTCATCCATTAGACAACTGCTTTTATTTTTTTAATCCTTTTTCAGTTCAAATCTTTATCCAAGTAGTGAACAATATTTTGCTTTCGTGGGAAGAGAATAAACGCGAGATTGATTTGATTTTATATTATAGTTCGGAGGATTATCTTCATCACCTCGAAAAACATCCTTCTTTCATTTTAAAAGAAGAGGTAATGCTGCCAGAGTTGGATCGTAAAAACCCATATGAACGGTTTTTGATTTATAAAGTAGCTTATTAAGACGATCTATTTACTGTTTGATAATGCTGGATCTTGCCGGTTCTATTTAACAAATCAGCAGGAGGTGGAAAAAGACCTGCTGATTGTATTTATAACTTTTTAGAAATTAAAGCATAACACTTTATTATGTAAGCGCTTTCTGTTATAATGAAGTTAGGTTGGATAGCATGCGTGGCTATCGGTGTACTCAGCGCAGGCGGGGCTAGTACAGAAAGAGAAGGCTACATACAAGTTAATAAACATTTAGTGGATAGAAATAAGAACTCTCAAAAACAAATTTATTAATTTGTATGCTAAATCGTAAATTAACAAAAACGGCACTTATGATAAGGTTTTAGAGAAAAGAATCCAGCATATACTGTATAAGCAATTTTTTTACTCTAAAAAAGGGTAAAGAAATTGCTTATTTATTTTTAAATAAGTGCACAGCTGTTCAGATTTGTTTTGAGATATCTAGCGTTAGTGTATAATAGTAACAAGTATGAAAAGTTGACATTGTGAATTGATTAAAGGGGATTTAAAAATGAGTGAACTAAAAATAGATGATGTAGCGAAGCAAAGCGGTTTAACAAAACGTACGATTCGTTATTATGAACAAATTGGACTGATGCCAGCACCTCCAAGAAGTGAAGGTGGATTTCGTCTGTACACTGAAGAACATGTAGAATTTTTAAAGAAAATTACGAATGCCAAAGAAGTCATGGGTTTTTCACTTCAAGAATTACAGGAATTTCTTGCTTTAAGTGATACTCTTGAAATACAAAAGATGGATTATAGGCAAGTGAAAGGAACAAGTCAACAAAAAGAAAAGTTAGAGCAAGTGTTACATACGGTAGAAGAGCAGCTCAAACTGATTGAACAGAAAAAGAAAAATATCTTAAAAGTAGAGTCTGACCTTCTGTCATTGAGAGATCGTGCTAAGACTGCAATTGTAAAATTTGAGCAGGAAGAATCATAAAAAGCAGGCGCATTCACCAGAAGAGTGCGTCTGCTTTTACGGTTTTTATAGGGCATTCATTTATGATTGTGAAGTGTTTTCTTCTAGCTGTACCCCTAAAAGAAGTAAAATAGCCTGTATTCCATCGGCTTTTCCATTGTGAAAGCTTCTTGTTTCAGCATCCAAAGCTTCATTTACAGATTCCATCATATTTGATTCGTACAAGTCTAAAATTAATTGTTTTCCTTCCGGACTCAAATGCAGCTGCCCGCGTTCCTTCATTTTAAACTTCAACTTCTTCAACTCCCTTTCCCATAATACTATCAGTATACAAAAATAATAACATTTACGTAAACGTTAATTTTTGTATATGGACAGAAGAACGTATTGAGTATAGGTACTAAGTGAGGTGAGAGATACTGATTATCCTTTGCTTGTTTTAATGTTTGTCAGCTTATAGCCGCAAGCTGAGCATGTATAGATAACGTTTTGATTGGACTGAGCAGTTAAAACGGTAGCAAGCTCTTTTTGAGAATGACAGTTAGGACAAATAACAACAGGGGATTTCATGTGATTTTCTCCTTTTCTTTTTCATAGTCAAATTTTATTTTATGTAAAGTTTAATCAAATATCCTGTGTGCTATCAAAAATGACAGAAGACATGTAAAAAAGCATTCTCGCTCAAAAGAAACGGGAATGCTTAAGGTTAGTTTAAAATCCGTCCTGGCTTGCTGTAAATGGAATGTTAAGTCTTCTTTCTACATTGCGTAAGCGCTGATTTAATCTGTTTATACGATCAGTATGTCGCTCCACAACGCGATTTAAACGAGTAATTTCTCTGACTTGCTCCTCATTTTGTCTCTCAAGGGCACGAATTCTTCGTTCAAATCCTCCAAGATTTTGAAGCTGCTGTCTTTCATCGTATTCTTCATGCTGTGGTACGTAAGGGGGATAGTATTGTTGAACTGAGTAATCAACTTGCTGAGGACTGTATCCAGGGTTGAAATAATAAGGGTTCATTAGGGCACCGCTCCTTTTAAATAGTAATTTCAAATCAAACACGATATAACGTATGCGAAGATAAGAAAAATGCTATAGGCACATACCTAAAGACATTCTGTATTTAAAAAAGGAAAGTATTTTTAAAAGTCAAAAGGAGATAGCCGGTCCTTTCTTGAATATGCAAAATAGAAAAGCTTCTTTTTTAGACACTTTATTTAAGAAAGAGGGAAAGTGACCGATGGCTCAAGGAAAACAAAAACCAGCACCTAAAATAGAAGAATCAAAAGCTCCGCCTGCAAAGAAACAAAAGTCGAAGAGCCGAAGCACTAAAAAAGCGGAGCCTCCTACATCGCCCTGGGTAAAAGCTGCTTCCATTTTATCTAACATTGATTTCATTCGTTTGTTTCGAGTGCTGTTTCTTGCTTTAGTGGTTGCTTTTATTGTGTATCAATATATTTTACTTACAAAGGGAATCTTCATCAAAACATATGCGGCCCTTTGGCATCATCACAAAATGCTCTTGCTGGCTGCAGCTGCATTCATGACCTATACTTCTTTCGTTTTTTACCTTGGCTACCGCACCGCTAAAAAACGGTAGAACTGCTCTAGGGGGCGAATAGCATCTATTCTTTGAGCAAACCTTATATGTATATCAGCATAGAGGGGGGAAGAAACGTGGACAAGCAGCGAGCAAAACAAATTGCTGATTCGCCCGTTATGGCTAACGTTACGTATAACGATACGGCCGTTTATATTCAACATGTAAGCGAAGAAAATGATACGGTAAGAATTTATCCGCTAGGTCAGCCGGAAAATGAACAAAATGTTTCCGTGAGCCAATTATTAGAGAATTAAGGTGGATAAATAGAGCTGGTTTTTCAGTTAAATAAAAGCTAGAGAGCTACATAGCTCTCTAGCTTTTATTTATTCTTCCCATTTCTTACTGCTGATTTTCTCAATAATCCCGTGCAAATCATCGGGTTTATGAAACTCAATGGGAGAAGCGCCTTTTTCAAACAGAATCGATTCGGCTTCAATTACAGCTACGTAGCGTCCGTTCACTTTCGCTAAGTGAATATTTTCACCGAAATCAGCTAACAGTCCTTTAATCTCTGTTTCACCAAGCTTCATTTTAAGCTCGGCATCAGGTGTATGCTCGACGATATGAGCAGCAGCTTCCATGACTTGATGCGTATCTAAACGTTCTTGAAGCTCACGCTTTTCACTTGTTGCCCACAGTTCCATGTCGGACTCAAACTGTTCAAGCTCTACGCTTTCTGCTTCAAACGTTTCGCTGACGTGTTCACGCACCATATCCATCACTTGTGTTTTCATAATCTCAGGCATCGGTTCGTTGTAGTCAATAAATTTCAAGAAGTCTTCAAAGTACCGGGCATGAGACGCTTGGTGTATAACGAGTTCACTTTCTTCGACCATGCCTTCTTCAGGCATGTAGGGGTATTGAATAGATGAGCCTTAGAGCCACATGGACTTGATGCGTTAAAGTTTTAAATGGTCACTAGTTTGGTCACATTTTAATGATTTTATCTAATTCATCCGATACGGTTTTTTGCATATTAGGTAATACATGACTATATGTGTCAAGAGTTGTTCCTATTTCAGCATGTCCTAATCTTTCAGAGATTAGTTTTACATTAACATTTTGTTGAATAAGAATTGTAGCATGAGTGTGTCTCAAGTCATGGAAGCGTATTTTAGGTAAGCGGATTTTCTCTGTTAGATTGTAGAACTCTTTACGAAAGTTTCTTGGTATCATGGGCTTTCCCTTTTGCGTACAGATAACTAAATCAAAATCATTGTAGTCTTGACCAAGCGAGAGTTTTTCCGCTAACACACGTTTTCGATGTACTTTCAACTCGGCAATTAACTTGTTTGAAATGTGAATAGACCGAATACTAGAAACATTTTTCGCCCCGTACTTAATTTCTGCATCTTGGGTTAAAGTTTGTCGGATATAGATGATTTGGGACTCCATATCAATGTCTTTCCAGCGTAGACCCATGATTTCTCCTTGACGCATACCGGTGAGAAGAGCAATTAGGAATCCGATATAACAACGTGTTAGACGTTTTATTTTTTTGGATTCATTAATGAAATAATTAACTTGTTCTAATGACCATACGTTCATTTCTTTTTTGCGTATCTTAGGTAGAGTTATGCCACTTGCAGGGTTATCTTTTAAAAGCTTAATAATTTTAGCCTTTTTTAAAGATGCACTGATGATACGATAAATCAAATGAATAGTATGTTCTGAATAAGAGTTTTGATTAACTAACTCATTAATGAATTTTTGAATATGAAGAGGAGTTATTTGTTGAATTTTGAAATGACCTAGTTTAGGTTTTATCACACTTCGATAATAAATAGAATGGATTTCAAAAGTAGTTTTTTGTAAATGATTCTGTCGTTCTTCGAACCATTCATCCATATATGTTGAATAGGTCATTGTCGTTAAATCAAGAAAATCATTTGATAGAATTTCAGCTTTCATCTTCGTCATAGCATCCATAGCGTGACGTTTGGTTTCAAAACCTCTTCTTCGAATCTGTTTACGTTTACCAGTTAGAGGGTCAATTCCAACATTGAAGACAAAGTCCCAATTACCTGTTTTATTATTTTTACGAATACTTCCTTTCATAGCTTTAAGACCTCCATTTTAAGTCTTAAAGGCTGTAAAAGGTTTCCTAAACATATTTTAGCATGTTATATTTACTCAGGATATTATTTTCTTGTCTAAGCCCTTTGGCTCCTTCAAATAGGCAAATTGTTTTTAAGCAAAGGATGAAAATGAAATAAAACTTTTTACATTTCGAATTAACACAGGGGGTTGAGTTATGAAAGGCTATATTGGAGTTACTTCTAGAGAGTGGTTTGCATATTTAGCAAAGAAAGATAATATTGACGAAATTAACTTTTGGCGTAAAAATACCGCTAATTTTAATGTTTTAACAAAAGGGGAACCGTTCTTTTTTCTAGTAAAAAACGATAAGGGTATACAAGGCGAAAGGTTGGTATTAGGGAAAGCCACATTTGAAAGATATGAGGTGTTAACTGTAGCCGAAGCATGGAATAAGTATCGTAATGCTAACGGTGATGAGGATAGGGAAAGGTTTATAAAACGAATGAATGACATGTTTGGTACGGATACATATATAGCTGAGATAGGGTGTATTATACTATCGGACTTTCAAACATTTGATAATCCCGTGTATTTAAGCGACATAGATATTAAGTTTAAAAATAGCGTGGTATCTGGAAAGGGTATAACAGAAACAGAATTAAATGCAATATTAGAATACGGTTTTAGTAACGTTGGTGATGTTATACGTAAAGTTAAGGAGGTTGAACGTATTGGCTTTACAGAAGATGACGAAGGATTTCCCGAAGGTAAACTAAAGTTAAAACAACACTTAGTAAGGGAACGGACCCCAGAAGTTATTAAACTAGCAAAAGAACGTTTTTTACAACTACACGGTAAGTTATTTTGTGAGGTATGCGAATTTGATTTTAAAGAGCATTATGGCAACTTAGGTGAAGGCTACATAGAAGGGCATCACACGAAACCAGTTTCCGAAATGGCAGAAAATGAACAAACGAAGGTAGAAGATATAGCTCTTGTTTGTGCAAATTGCCATCGTATGCTACACCGTAAAAGACCGTGGTTGTCTGTAAAGGGACTAAGGGAGTTGTTGTTAAACTAGTAAACATAAAAACAACGGGCAAGCACTATACACGCCCGTTGTTTTAAAATTAAAAAATATGATTAAAGAAAACGTTTTTTATGATTATAAGTCCAAAAAATCCATATCGGTCACACTAAATAGGCGTTTCCTACTGGCACCAAAATCATAATCTTTTCCTGTATTATCAATTATTACGTTTGAATCATAACGTATTTTTATATATTCAACACCCTTTATAGTACATTGACCCGTAAAATTATTTTCGCTAAAAATCATTCAAAATTTCCTATGAAGAGAAGGTTTTGCATGTGTTTTTACCTATGATAAAACTCTGATTTTATCTCGTTTTCTTGTAATTATTTTTCAAATTTAGGAAAATAAGAGAGCGCATAAGAGAAATAATTGTTTCACATCGATACTTTATTATAATCTTGCAAATTAGAGGTGATTACCAATGAAGATGAAAGAAAAAATTAAAGAGTTTAATGAAGATTACAAAGTGGGGAAAGACACTTTTGAAGACTACTGTAATACAGTTGCCTACATAGTTACATCATTATTAAAAAAATATTCTTTTCAATACCAAATTGTTTCAAATCGGGTTAAAACTTTTGAATCTATTGAGAATAAAGTAGTAAGTGGCTCTTTACCTGACAACATAACAAAGCTTGATGAAATAGATGATATAGTTGGATGCAGAGTGATTTTTTACTTAGAAAGTGACATTCAGAAATTTGAAAGTTTAATTTATAATGAGTTTGCTGTAGAGAAAAGTAATCTAAGGTATTCAGAAGATGGATACAATGCTTTACATTTAATAGTTAAGTTAAACCCCGAAAGGTTAGAATTAATGGAATATGAAAAGTTTAGTGATTTAAAATGTGAAATTCAATTGACCACAGTTCTTTTTCATTCTTGGTCTCAAATGTCTCATAATATTATTTATAAACTCCCTAAAGAACTTACAGAATTTGATGAACGCTCAGTCAATGCACTAAAGAAAGAGTTCGGAGAAGTAATGAAGAATCACATTAAACCTGCAAGTTTTAGGTTTGAATTTATTAACGAACGATTTGAAAATTTAAAGCGAGGTAAACAAATATTTGATTTAGATTTCTTGCAGAGTATCTTGTTTTCTAATTCAAGAAACGAAGTATATCAAAAGATGAAACTTGTACATCAATTTTTGATTGAATTTGGAGATAAAACTCCAGAAAATTTCAATTTAATTGAATTTATTTCTAATGTCATTGAGAAATCAAAACATTTAGAAACAACTGATATTAAAACAGGCTTAGGAAGTGTATTTGGTTTTGAACATCATCACGTTGTTGAAATTAGTTTGGATATTTTAAATGAAGTTAGATATTTTCATGTAGAAGAGACTTTTAAAATTTTGATGGATTTAAGTCAGGATGAAGAACAGAAGATACAGAATAAATCTTTAGAAATACTTAATAATCTCAGCAAGTACAATTCAAGAGTTATAGAAAAAGTAGGATATTATCCACAGCTAGCAATCTTAAATAATATAAAAGGCTTGTCTATAGAAAATAAAGTAAGATTGTGGAAATTTTTAGAGCGGTTATTTTCAAATCTTCTAAATCTTGAGTTTTATGATTACTCTTTAACTGACTATAATCAAATAGGTGTAAGGTTTGGAGCAATTGGAGTAAATGAACACTTGAAAGAATTGAGAAAGAATGTAATTGATATCTTACAAGAAATTTATATAAACTCTTCTGAAGATGAAGTAAAAGTAGATGTTATAAAAGTTTTATTCCACGTTACAAGCCTACCTAGAAGAGTAAACTTTGATAAAGAAATTGAAGAATTAGTATTAGGAAATATAGATGATGTGGTTAAATGGTTTTTACAGAATTTTGTATTATTTAATTTACAAGAAATTAAAGCCCTTGATGAAAATATTTATAGGCTTACTGAAAAAACAACTAATTTAGCAAACCTAAAATTACTGATAGATTTTAATCCTGAGTATGATATTTTTAAAACTTTAGTTGGTTATGATATATCATACGGAAGGGAAATCGGATGGCGTGAAGCAGAAGAGATAAGAAGAAATAAACAAAATAAATATCTCAGAGATATATCCCTCGAAAGTTACGACACTTGGGAAAAACGAATTCTATCTATTGCTCAATGCTACTCACCAACAAAAGATGGGGAATTCACAAATTTTAAAAACTTTTTATTTGATTTAGGGAAAATACAGCCTGATACTGCAACAAAGTTACTTTTTAGAAATGAAATACGGTTAGAAAAATTTCTTTCAAATATAGTTGCTGGAATATTAACTTCTAAAGATAGAGATGAAGCAGTAAATCAATTAATATTAGCTTGGATAACTAATGGGAAATATCTAGAGCAATGTGCAAATATCTATACTCTCACAGAAAATGTTAATGTAAAGATGTTAAAAGACATTTATGGGTGTATTGTAAAAAGCAATAATATACTTGCTTTCTACAACCTATTGCGTGCTGTATTAACTAATAAAGAATATTATCAACAATTAAGTAATTTATTCATAAAGATTATCCAAGAGCTTTCTAAGCGTGGAGAATTCTATTGGACTCACCACATTCGATTTAGTGAAAAATCAATACTGGATTTTTTAACTGATACGGATGTAGATTTGATGTTATCTTGTTTAGAACAGGTTACAAAAATTGACTTTCATGAAGAAGAATTACTAACGTCTCTATGTAAAAATTCCCCTGATAAAATTATTAGTTTTTTTGAAAGACGTGTAAACATTAAAATTGAAAA
Source organism: Priestia sp. YIM B13486 (assembly GCF_042787865.1). Taxonomy (NCBI): domain Bacteria; kingdom Bacillati; phylum Bacillota; class Bacilli; order Caryophanales; family Bacillaceae; genus Priestia; species Priestia sp. YIM B13486. Next base: position 310,865 of record NZ_JBHZOZ010000002.1, read on the forward strand.
ACAAAAGAAAAGCGAAAATCAATTAATAGATAACTATGATGGAGTTCCAGATAACTTTAGTGATTTGGGTGAATTTTTGAGAGATAAGCCAGATACTATATTACCTTTGATAATTAAATGGTTTAATAAGGAAGAGTGGCTTTTTCAATTGGAAGCGTCTCAATTAATAAAGAATATTTATCCGGATTTTGATGACCTTTTACAACAATACTTAAATAAATTAATAGTCAATGGGAATATAGAAGATGCTAATAAAGTAATACAGATAATTAAGGAGTACGAAGGTTCATTTAAAATACATGGAGTATGCAAAACTATTATAAAAAAGCATGGCGGAAATGGAAAATTAATGCAAGAAATAATGAGTGCTGTAACGCGTACTGGGATTGTCTCTGGGGAACGTGGATTTATTGAAGCCTATGAACGAATAAAAAAAGAAATTCGAAAATGGGAAAAAACAAATAATCAAGAAATTAAAAAGTTTGCAAGGGAATTTATAAGATACATTCAACCTATAATAACTCGTGAAGTTAGGAGAGCAGATAGAAGAACAGAAATGATGAAAAGAAGGTTTAATAGCTAGATTACACTACCTCACTTCGTTCGGTTGGCTTCGTCCTGTCTGTTTTTCGTAACACTTCCTTGTTTTGATGTCAATAGTTATACGGTATGTTTTTTGACTTTTTTTATTATTTATGGTATAATGCTATTATAGTCAGCCTTAAGTGACTATAACTACAAACGTATAATATTATGAAACGAAATGTATAATAAACAAACCAAACACAAATTTTCCTCTTTTATTAATGAGGTTATTTGTGTTTTTTTATTTTCAAGAATATACAGAGAAATTGATGTTAATGGTTAATGCAGTAAAGTGAAAAGAAAAATTAGATATCTATAATTTAACGAGCCGTTTTGGTACTTTTTCGGCTAGGCTTTGGAAAACGATAGTTTTCCAAAGGATGGTGATAAAAAGTACATAGTAAATATACTTAGGTAAAAATGAACAAAAATCAATTTTAAATATTATTAATTTATTAGTAAATTAATTTTTGTTCAAAAATAAAAAAGAAAAGGAACAATATAAAATGAGTAATGAAATGATTAAATTTAATTTAGAAGAAGCAGTAACGAAATTTGGGAATGACGCTATTAAAAGAGCTTTCTACAAAAAGAAAGCATCTAGTAAGAAGAGGAAAGGTAGTCTAAACGCAAATCAGACAGAGCAATTATTAGAGGAAATGAAATGTGACTATAAAACTGTAACAATTGAGGGAAAAGGAGCTGACAGAATAATAACTTGTGCAGAAAAGCGTGAGGAAAAGGAAACCAAGAAAGACGGTCGCAAAAATAATGGAGCAAAAATACCTTATGAATATGAAATCAATTCACTCGTTTTAGACTTCATTCTAAAAAACAAACCAAAACCAATGTCATTAAGCCAATGGTTAGTAATGATAGGGTTTGTGAACAGAAAGTTAACAACATCATATTATAACACGTTAGCTAAAACGAATTGTTTCGACACACTGAAGGAAGAACATAGTGATATGTTTATAGATAAAGATATTGTTATGCTAGACTGCTTCATTAAAACAGAGCTTGGCACATTAAAAGAAAATTTAAAATCTGTGCTTAGAAAACTAGCAGATGCAAAAATAATCATACACAGTGTTAAATGGTATGGCTGTGTTGTAGGTAGCGAAAACCACAGACCATTAACCGATGAAGAATTTGTAGCTGTTGGTAAATTGAAACGTGAGGTAGCAACTAAATACGACATTAGCTTAAAAGATTTGTGGAAACAAAATGATTCAAAAGTACAAGAATACTGGAAAGAATACAATAAACGTCTTCAAAGTGAGCTTAGTTTAAAGTATGTGTATGAAGCACATGGAGCTGCTGTACAAGTAGCAGACAAAGATATTGAAAGATATTTCAACAAATTAATTGAGAATAACGAACTATTATTCTGTTACGGTTTAAGTGAAATGAATATCACAATGTTGATGAATGATTTCAAAGGTCTCTATGGAGAACATTCAGTTAAAAGAGCAAAAAATAGACAAGAACGCAAAAATAATAGCGACCACGAACGGGTTAAGCAAAGCAAGGTTTTAAAGGAATATGTTCCTATGTGGGAGATATTATTGATATTTTACGAATTAACCAATTAACGAATTAATCAATTAACGAATTACCTTAAGTCTAGATATAGTAATGAACTCCCAACTGATAATTTAACTGAGTTTTGAATTTAAATAATATATACACGGTTAGGCCTTCTTAGAGGACAAGATGAAAATAAGTAGATATTTAATGTGAAATCTTTAATTAGCATTACGTAAAACACAAAGAGTATAAGCCAAAATTAAATAGGGAAAACATAATGTTAATCAAGTATTTCAGAGCATAATAAAGACCTCATGTAAATTACGAGGTCTTTATTATCTAGTTAGTTTTTATAAAACGGGATGATTACCCACTCATCTTAAAAGTTTTACACATGGGTTAGCAGTATTTAATTAGTTCACATAATTTTTCGATGAAATTAGTAGGTAACGTAATTTTTTCTTCAAATAGGACAAAATGTTTATAGTCTTCGAAAATTTCTACTATTTACTCCTCTTACAGATTGCCAAGGGTCAAAGTATTTGTACATAGGTTTTTATCTTCATAAGTTAAATAATTTTTCTCGAAAGATAAGAATAAATTAATTTTATACGTATTAGATAATAAAATATTGAGATTATTTTTATTTTTTGTTAAATTGTAGATTAGGACTAAAGTTAGGTTTATAAAAGATGCAACTAAAGGAGTGCTTTTTAGTATGAGTAGGGCTTTTACATCAGAAGATATTGATTTCTCTGTTCTTGAAAAATGGGACATATTCGAAAATATGACTAAAGATTTACTAATATCAATGGGTTTTCATAATATAGATTGGAGAGATGGTGGCTCTGATAGAGGGCGTGATATTCAAGCAGAATTACTTGTTGATTATCCCATGATAGGAAAAAAAACAGAAAAATGGTTTTTTGAATGTAAATTTTACACAGGTGGTGTTCCTGTTGCTCAAATTGTTGATAAAGTAGGCTGGGCAACAGCGGAACAGGCAGATAAACTTGTGATTATAACTTCTAGTCATCTAACGCCAGATGCTAAGGATTATATAGAAGCAGTACAAAAAGTTGTTCCAACTAAAATACATTACATAGATGGTCCATTTTTAAAAGAATTAATATTAAGGCATGACGATATAGTAGAGAAATATTTCCTAAGTTCAAATCAAAAATTAGCGAAGAGTACTTTAGAAGATTACTTAGGACGTGGAGAAAGAGTATCATTTACTAAGTTAACAGAGCTTTGTAAGGGGTTAAAAACAGATAGATACTTAAATAATGAGAATATAAATATATTTACTAGCTACCTTTCACTAGATTCAGACGAGGAAATTAGTTATCCTTTTGAAAACCTATCATGTCTGATAGATGATATCATTGCAAGGAACCAAGCACACAAGAAAAACCAAACAGTCTTAAAAGAAATTAAGAAAGAAATTAAACAAAAGTATAAAAATAACCAAGAATTAGACCGTAATATAGCGGATACGGAATTTGTAATAAAGTTAAGAACAAGATTTCTCCCTGACGGTAGAGAAGTTACTTTTAGTTACTTTTTTATTGAAAAATCTGATAAATCATTAGCTTTTGAAATTTTAATTACTTCTACAAGTGTTAAAGATTGGAGGATTAATGTAATTGATAGGAAAAATATAAAAAAAATATATAAGGAAGTTAAATCTATCCTATCAAATTAACCTATTGTATTTTCATAAGCGGTGAAACTAAAAATGTAAATTATCATAAGTTTCATTTTTTCGTTTGGACCTGTTTATTAAGAATTGTAGGTGTAAATGTCTATGCAAGGGTATATGATATTTTAACTGCTTCTGGTTATGTATAAAGTACATATTCTAATAGCTCTACCGCTTCCGCATATTCTCTCCATTTTAAATAGTAGATATAAGCAGAGCAAAATAAGGGAAGAATGATGCTAATCGAGCATTCAAATATAAAACAAGACCTCATAAAAGTGTGATGCTTCGTTTTATTAGCACATCTATCCACACAATCTAAAAAATTATATGTACGTGTACACAAAGGAAAATCACACTGAAAATAGGTTAACAGACGTATTTTTAGCGTGCGTCTTTCGTGTGCAAAAAGACACGTGGGGGGAATATATGACCATTTTAACAAAGTTTATATAGTCGAAAATGTATAAGCACCATTACCCACGCACTTTTAATAAAATTTTCAGTGAAAAGGGTTTTTCACTCCTTTAATAGATATAATTTTTAAACTTCTTTATAAATAAAAAATACATTGCATAGCTTTAGCTTCCATCTTAAGCATGCCACTATTATACATATTCGCTTGCCTTACCAAAGAGCAGCAACCTTAGGTTACAGGAGTATAGAAACATTTAATTTACTTAAGCAAATAATCATATCTTAAAAGTTTAAAATATTCCTTAGACAATTCATCATATGTTAAGTCATCTAAACTTTTTCTACTCTCAGTATATTTGATGCCAAGTATTTTTTTTATATAATCTACTTTTTTATAACGATAGATAGGGTTAAGTTTATCCATATTATGTGAAAGTGAGATACTATACAATCGTTTTTTTTCTTTGTTAGTAAATCCATATTGGTTTGAATTTAAAATATATTTTACTTTATTAATCTCACTAATTAAAAAATCGTCTATTATCTTAGCAATATTTATTTTTTCATCCTCATGTATATATTTATAATTCTCCATAATACCAAAATATATTTTCTTTTTACTATAACTTTTTTGATTCATCTTATTTAAGAACTTTTCTCTTTTTATTACGGCATTCTTTTTAGTTAGAAAGTCAAGTCTATTAATTAACAAATCTAAATTACGGTTTTGTAAAAAATCATGAAAACAATATGCTATTTTATCTTTATATTTATTGACTTTTTCCTCTGAGATAGTGATTAATAATTTATTTTTTTTGATTAAAAACTTATATCCTAAATAAGTAAAATAGAAGTCCTCTTTAGTATTATTATTAATTAAAGGGAATTTTGTGAATTTGAATTTATTTTTCTTCTTATTAATCTCTAAGGAATAACGTTTGAAAATAGTGTGAATTTTATTTTTTATAGTAGAAATTTCAGAGGGAACAAGGTTTCCATTAAAGATGAGTAAAATATCATCTACATATCTGCAATAGTAATTCATTCTAGGATGAATTCTTTTAAGCTCTTGGTCAAATCTTTCCATGTATATTTCAGCTAAGGCGTTACTAACGGATAATCCTTGAGGTAATCCTTTTTCAACCTTCTTTAAAAGTTCTTTTAAAAGGTGATATTCGTGAGCAGATAAAAGTGATTTTTCTTTTATTTTGCTTAAGATAACATTTTGGGGTAAAGAATTGAAGAAATCCTTAATATCAAGTCTTATTACGTAATATTCCATATCAAAGTTAAACTTTGATACGATAGATTTAATAATCTCATTCCTACTTGGATATACAACTCTATATTTCTGTTTGATTTTGTCTTTTAGATATTCTATAACTAATCTATCTCTAATTGTAGGTATATAAACCTCTCTATTTGTTGACAACGTAACTTTTTTAAGAGAAGTAAAACTATAAGATTTATCATTGACTTTTCTAAGTATTAAGTCAAACTCAGCCGCTCTAATAGTATAAAACTTTTGAGGGGTTATTCTGTCATTACCAGTTTTAAGTTCCTTGTATAGGGTTGAATAATAATCCTCTAACATATTTCTATCTAATTGATATTTCAAAAAATCACATCCTCCAGTAAAGAAGAGGTTAGGCGAATACTTAAAGTTGTGTGTAGCCAACAGAGCCAGAAATATATACTAGTTATTATTTCTTATAGACCTGTTAGGTTATAGATATTTATAATGCCAGTTCTTGCTGCTGTTAAGAATAGTATAATGTGGATATCAATCCACATTATACTATACTGACGCCTAACCATACAGTATAATAATACCATATTAAATGTAAAAGATGGAGGGGAAAATTATTAATAAAAGTAGATTTATATTAACAGATGTTTTACCGTATGAAGTACCCTTAATTTTCTCTAACACTAATCTATATTCATATATACAACATATGGATAAATCTAGATGCAAAATATGGGAAGATTATCATATAGAAAAATTATTCAGTAATAACCGTATACTTGAAACAGAACCATTCAACTTTCTTATTTATAAAAATGATGTAAGTACAAGAAGTATAAGTCTAATCCATCCTTTATCCCAGCTTCACATGCTAAAAGTAATAGAAAAATATGACTTAGAAATAATAAATTTTTTTAAACAAAATGCTATTTTTTCACTTAGATATCCTTCCAAAATAAATAATAAAGATATTCAAGCTAATGATACACTTTCTAAAAACATGCTTGCTCTTCTAGATGAAGAAAGTGATGAATCCCATTCATTTCCTGCAAGCTATTTTGTGAAAAGAAAATTCACTAGAATAAATGATTTTTTGAATTCTCCAATTTTAAAAAAATTGGAAATAAAATATTCTAAACTGCTAAAAATTGATTTTCAAAATTGCTTTTATAATATCTATACTCATTCTATAGATTGGTCATATCTAGGAGATATAAAGCTAGCTAAAGAATCCAGAAATGGAGTAAGAATATCTTCTATAATAGATAGAGTTTTACAAGCATCAAATTATGGAGAAACGAATGGTATTGTAGTTGGTCCAGAATTTTCAAGATATATGGCAGAGTTTGTATTATGTAATATTGACAATATTGTATACAGAGAATTAAAACGAAAAAAATTAATATATAAAAACCATTATGAAATTGTAAGGTTTATGGATGATATTTTCGTGTTTTGTAATGAAGATAGTGTGGCAAACGAAATCAAAAAAGTAATAGAAGAAGCATCCTTCAGATATAGGTTATCTATTAATGAATCTAAGAGTAAATTAGAAGTTAGACCTTTTTTAAAAAATACTTTTTGGGAAAGCAAAGCTCGCGCAAATTTAATCAAATTTTATGATGCCCTAACTCAATATAAAGGTAACAATTATAAAGTTATAAGTAATATGATTCAGGAATTAACAGATGAGATAAAGTTACTATTGATAAATTATGATAATGAGCAACATAAAATAATAGGATATGTACTGAGATTTTTTGAAAATAAAATAAAATTAATGATAAATTACATTGATACCAGAGATGCTTCCATAAGGTCATATATATTATTTAAATTAATAGATTTATTTCAGTATATACTTATCTTCTCAGTTAATACTTCTAACATATTAAAGTATATAAAATTAACTTTGTTTTTATTTCTAAATAATAAAGGTAGAAGTGAAGATGTGATAGATTTACTGTATAAAAAATCATTAGAGATTCTCAAATATCATTCTAAAAAAAAGACAGAAGTCTTAAATTTACTTCTTAGTTTGACATTTTTTCCTAAAGATTTACCTGAAAAATTGTTACTGAGATTTTTAGATGAAGATAAAGACTATTTTACCTTAGCTACTATTGCTTTTTATGTTAGTACAAAAGAAAGGAAATATAAATATAAAAAAGTAAGGGGTATTATTAACTTACAAATAAATAAAACAGTTGAAGAATTACTAGGTGAATATGGAGATATAAAAAAGAATATTAATAAAATAATTCTATCTAAAGATTTTTATTTATTGTATGATTTTTATACATGTAAAATTTTATTCAGAGAAACAAAGCAGAGAATATCAAAAATAAAGAAAGTGGTAGATGGTATAAAAATCCCTTGGCAAGAAAAGAACCTCTATAATTTTTTTATTGATTTTATACAAGAATTTAACAATCCTTTTATGAATTGGAATGCAGAGATTAAAGATATTATAGAAATTTTAGAGAGGAAATCTTCCAAAATAGATACAAGTAATTCAGGCTAATATGTACTGTGACATACATAAAGGGAGAAAGTTAAGTAATTTATTCTTAAAATAAAAGGGTTAGTTGGGTGTAAAAAGGAAAGCAAAAAAAATTGCTTTCCTTTTGTGTATAAATTAATGTTTTGAGGAGGTCTTATTAATTAATAATCTATTTTAATATAATACAAAAGTAACCTATCCAATGTATTGTTTTTTAATTTCAATTTGTAAATTTAAGGATAAGGTATAAAATTCTTGATTTTCTTGATTTCTCCTTGATTATTGAGAAGTCTTTTCTTTAATGTCTACTTTTTCGTTGCTCTGAATTTGAAAGAAAATGATTTAATATTTCATTTAAATTTAGACCTAAGCCACCTATATTTGGTTTTAATTCTAAAAACTTATTAATTTTTTTAAAGATGTTTACGTTTTGTGAACGTCCAATATTTGAATCAATAAGTTTATCGCGTAATCCAATATTAATTTCGCTACAAGGGATAAAATTTCTTTGGCTTATATATTTAGAAGCTTTACCTTTAACAATAAAAGAAAATGAGCCGCGTCTAGAACGTAATTCCATTTCTACTAATTGAACATTATTTATAGTATCCCAATAAACACTATAGCTAAACTGTTTCTTTTTCTCTATTTTTTCCTCTTTATGATATGGGTCAGATAAATAAATTTCAGTTAATCTCCATCCTGTAGGAAGAATTAAGCTCCATCTACCTGCATAGCCTTGATTGGAAGGTCCTAGGGGAATATTCATGTGATTATATTGGAATAACATAGTACCGTTATTTGGGTCAACATTAAAATGCGTATTTGGAGAAGTGGTAGCTGTTTCTAAATTACAGTCGCTAAAATTATAAATAATATGGCTACCAAATTCTTTATTGGCATGTTCTCTCGTTCTCTTAAACTCTATAATTCTATCTGCACGAACTCTTTTTGTTCCTGTTATATTTTCTTTTGGAGTAAGAGTAAATGAGTTTAAACTGCCGTCTAAAGATAAAAAATCAGTTTTTACTATTTGCATATACATTTTTAAAAACCCTCCTATGTTATAAAGATATTTATATTTTTGTAACATAACTTATGAACAAAGTAGTGATAAGAAGGGAAATAAAAGAAGACTTTTATTAATCAAATCTTAATTTTTGGATAAATATGTCTGATTATTTTCCAATAACAATTATGGTATAAGAACAAGTATGAAAAAGATATTAATCAATATGAAAAAGTATGACAATGATATTGTATTTAAATATGTATATAGAATTCATCAGTAAAAGTCTATAACCATTTCATTAAATAGAATTAGGTATGAACTTGTTAGTTAGTATTTGTTTTACAATAAACTGATAAATTTGTTCTATATAAAGTTAGTGTTTACCAAAGAGGGTGAAGGCTCTCTGTTTTTTATAAAAAACATCATATATATCGCATAGTAGTCTTGTAAACTTTCAACTGCGTTAAGTTCCATACTAGTTTGGAGAGTATTAAAATAACTGTAGAAAGATACTTTTAAACTCCGTACTGCATGTGTATCGAAAGGCGGTTAAAGATTTATCAATTTTAATAATGATTTCTTCATTGAATAAATCATTATTCCAGTAATATTACTAGAACTATAATTATGAGATTAAGTGTTATATATAATATAATGTATTTATAAGCTTACTTGAAGAAAATTATATGGGGTTGAAAAAATGAAATTACATAATTATATATTTAATCGTAAGTTATTACACACTCGTTTGCAAACATTTAATATAAGTGATATTCCAGACGTTGAAGCAAAGATGGAGATTTTAAAGAAATGGAAATATAGTATTGGAAATAGTGATTTAGACAAAACAAAAGAGGAATCTGTACAAGGCGACTTTTTGACTCATTTTTTCACTGAGATTTTGGGGTATAAGAAGCGGTACGGTAATACAGTATGGAACATAACTCAAGAACAAAAGACTAAGACAGATGGTACAAAAGCCGATGGTGCGCTAGGTTTTTTTACTTCAACAATTAATGATGTTCGAGTAGTTATTGAGTTGAAAGATGCTAAAACAGACTTAGATAAGAAGCAAAATAGAGCTAATAAGCTTTCTGCTATTGAACAGGCTTTTTCCTATGCTTCAAAGTCAGGAAAAAGATGTAGTTGGGTAATTGTATCAAATTTTAAGGAAATTCGTCTATATCATAGTTCTGACCAATCAGAGTATGAAAAATTCACTATTACGGATTTAGTTGAAGAAGAAGAATTTAAAAAGTTTTATTTTTTATTAAACTTTGGAAATCTTATTAATCGAGATGAAGACTCCCTAATTCAATCTCTTTATAATAAGAGTGAAGAGGAACAAAAAAGTATTTCAAAATTATTTTATAAGGACTATAAACAATCAAGAATTGCGTTGTTTGAACACCTTAAAAGTAATAATCCTGATATGAACGAATTAGTATTATTCGAAAAATCACAGAAGTTAATGGATAGATTTATTTTTATTTGTTTCTGTGAAGATACAGGTTTACTACCAGAAAGCGTATTTCGTAAAGTGATTGAGGCAGCAAAACAAACTTTTGATATATCCGAAACAAGAATATGGAATCAGTTAAAAGGATTATTTCACTCTATTGATAAAGGGAATTCTCCACTAAATATTAATAAGTTTAATGGTGGATTGTTTGCTGATGATAGTGTACTTGATAATCTAATAATTAAAGATGAAATATTTAGACAGTTAGAAAAGATTTCAGAATATGACTTTGATAGTGACTTAAACGTTAATATACTTGGCCATATTTTTGAGCAAAGTATCAGCGACATTGAGGAAATCAAGGCAGAAATCAAGGGAGAAATTATTGAAAAGAAAGCAGGAAAAAGAAAGAAAGATGGTATTTTTTATACTCCTGAATATGTAACAAAATATATAGTAGAGCAATCAATTGGTAGATGGTTAGAAGATAGAAGAAGAGAACTAGGTGAGCAGGAATTACCTGAAATACCTGAGTATAATAAAAATGCAAAGCCCGCTGAAAAAGCTGTACGTACAAAAGCTATAAAACGCCACTTAGAGTTCTGGGAATCGTATAGGGACAAACTAGCAAATATCAAAGTACTTGACCCTGCCTGTGGTTCTGGAGCATTTTTAAATCAAGCATTTGACTTTTTGTATCAAGAAGGACAGAAATTAAATGAGGTGATTAGTGAATTAGAAGGTGGACAAGTCACATTATTTGATTTAGATAAACATATTTTAAAAAATAATTTATTTGGTGTTGACTTAAATAAAGAATCTGTAGAAATTACAAAGCTTTCTTTATGGCTAAAAACTGCTAATAAAAATAATACATTGACTACCTTAGATGATAATATCAAATGTGGAAATTCTCTAATTAATGATTTATCCCTAGTAAGTAAGGATGCATTTAATTGGAATAAAGAATTTAAAGATGTTCTTAATGAGGGAGGGTTTGATGTAATAATTGGAAATCCACCTTATGTTAGACAAGAGTTAATAAGTAAGTTTAAGGATTATTTAAAAGTAAATTATAATGTTTATAACTCTGGGACGGATTTATTCGCATACTTTTATGAAAAAAGTATTAAATTGCTCAAAAAGGATGGAATATTAGGGTTTATTTCTAATAACTTTTCTAAAACCAGTTCTAGCAAAGAATTAAGAGATTATTTACAAAATAAAACCAGTTTTATAAATTACACAGACTTTTTAGACTTGCAAATATTTGAGGGAGCAACTACTTATCCAGTAATTTTAATCTTAAGAAATAACATTGCAAAAGAAAGTTTTTGTTATTACCGAGTTAATAGTGAAGATTTAGTGAACTTGTCAGCTGCAAAGAAAGAAAAAGGTTTTGAAGTTGTACAAGAAACATTAGAAGGGGAAAATTGGGTTTTTATTTCCACGCAAGAGACAGATTTAAGGAATAAAATATATAGCTACCCTAGTTTGAAAATTGTCTTAGGTAAAAGTTATAGAGGTATAATAACGGGTTTGAACGAAGCTTTCATAGTAGACACAAGAACGAGAGAGAAGTTTATTAGTGATAATGCAGAAGCTGAAAATTTAATAGTACCTTATTTGGAGGGGAAAGACTTAATTAAATGGACCACTAAGAATGCCGACAAATGGTTGCTAATATTTCCAAAAGGATGGACAAGAGAGAAATTAGGTAAAGACGTTACAGAAGAAGAAGCTTGGAAATATATAAGTAGTAATTTTGTGGAAATAGCAAAATATTTAAAACAATATGAAGAACGTGCAAGGAAAAGATATGATAAAGGTGAGTTTTGGTGGGAGTTAAGAGCTTGTGATTATTTAGATTTGTTTAAAAAAGATAAAGTATTTTGGCCTAATCTACAGTCTAGTCCTAAATTTTCATTTGATACTTATGGTTATTACTTGAATGCACCAGCGGTTATGATTCCTACTGATAAAAAGGTCCTACTAGCAATATTAAACTCTACTCTAATATGGTATGTACTAAAGGATTTATGTGTAATAAGAAATGGAGGTTATATAGAGGTGAAGCCTCAATATATAGAAAAACTTCCAATTTCCCTGCCAAAAAATTCTCTAGGTATTGAAGAGCTAGTAGATGAGGTTATCAATATAAAAAATAATTTTAATATATTAGCTGAGCAATTTTTAATTTTTTTAAAAAGTAACTACAATCTAAAGAAGATTTCAAAGAAATTGAACGACTATTACTTGCTTACTTATGAAGAGTTCATAAACGAACTAAAGAAACAGAAAGTTAAGTTAAGTGAGACAGTGAAATTTGAATTAATGATTTTATTCAACGAGCAAAAAGAAAAATTAACAATTCTTGAAAAGAGAGAAAAGGAAATTAGTAATAAACTGAACTTACTTGTTTACGAATTGTATAAGCTTAATGAAAATGATATTGACGTATTAGAACGTTTAATTCGTTAGAAAATGATATTTACAAAATTTGGACTTAACTAACCATTTATAAATTAAATAACTAATTAATTCATTGTCTTGTAATCTTAAGTTGTACCTAGCGTGTGAAGTAAGGGTGTATGGGGGGTGACTTATAACCAATTTTACTAATTTGTATGATGAATATTGTATAAGCTCTACTACTCCTGCACTCTCACTCGAATTTGGACAGTTAGAAATATATAGTACGTGCGATGGTATTAAAGTGTGTTGGAAGAGTTGAAGGTAAAGGAGCAGAGATAGAAGCTATTTTATAGATTTAAAGGAGAAAATTGATGTTTCATTTAATAAATAGTTGATTAGAACACCCTCTTGTTATTGTAAAAAGCACCTCAAGAAAGGATGGTTTTAATTGAATTATATTTAGAAAAACACTAAATAATAAAAAATTAGGTATTACAAGGATACTATGCTATACTGAGTTTACCATTTTCTTTACCAGTTACTATCTTTGTTTCAATATTCCCTATTCATTCGTGAGTAGGGTTTTTATTATTGTTTTAAAATTTTCAAGGAAATAAAAAACAGACTCTACAAGTAGAGTCTGTGTATATATGTTTGTATTAATTATGCTTTTTGAACGTTAGTAGCTTGAGGTCCACGTTGACCTTGTTCTACTTCAAAAGTTACAGCTTGACCTTCGTCTAAAGATTTGAAGCCTTCGCTTTGGATTGCTGAGAAATGTACGAATACATCGTCCCCATTTTCACGTTCAATAAATCCAAAACCTTTTTCTGCATTAAACCATTTTACTTTACCTTGTTCCATTGTTGTTGCCTCCTCGTGTGCTATGCACACATTGTGTTACTATTCTTGCTCAAATCTTCAGACGAAAGTTGTTAACTTGTCAATCCTTGCCGAACAAAAATAATTCTTCTTAAATGTAACAGAAACGGTCAGGTATTGCAAGTGAAGATAAAAACTAGGTGAGATGCGTTAAATATTTTCATAAATAAAAGAAGATTTTTATCAAGTGGATACTGAACAGTTTAAGCTAGTCTGTATAATTTAGAGGTGCTATGTCCCCGCTATCATATTAAATATTGAATACGTGTAAATGAATTGAACCACCTGTCTTTAGACATGTGGTTTGCGTGTGGAAATTGTTACTTTTGCTTCGAAAAATATCCGTCGTACTTTTAATTTGATTAAATTTATTATGGGCTTTTTTCGACAAAAAAGAGGTTATAAGCTTCTCAAAAAAGAACTGTTTACATATGTCTATTGTTATAGGAATAAATATTTATATAAATTGGAAATATTGGTATTTTAAAAATGGACTCAAAGCTAATACTTTTGCAATGGAATTTTTATAAAAATTAGTTTGTAATTATTTTTCAATAAAAAATATTAGGGGGATATTATGGGGGTCTGGGGTGCTATTTATATTTTAGCGTTACTTGTCACGCTGGTTTTATTAATTATTGGAATCGTATTTCTTTTTATGAAAAACAGAAAAGCTAACAAAATTTTTAAAGCATCAGGTATTGTTTTTGCGTTAGCTATTGCGAGTCTTATTTTATCTAGTGATAATGGTTTTTGGTATACTACTTTTATTTTAGCATTCCTTTCTATGTCAGCTTTATTAGTTAGTTCGTTAATTGCTCTTTTTATGAAAAATGGAAAGGCGAAGAAAATATTTAAAGTATCGGGAATAGTTTTCGCGGTAACTATTTTGAGTTTGATTCTTACATTGGCATTTGACGATAATACTGCAACTCAAATAACTTCAACTTCATCTCAGAAGGAAGAATCAAATCGAGGTGTGAAGAAAGCGGAAGAAGCTAAAAAAGAAGCAGAGGCTAAAAAGAAAGCAGAAGCAGAAGCTAAAAAGAAAGCAGAAGCAGAAGCTAAAAAGAAAGCAGAAGCAGAAGCTAAAAAGAAAGCAGAAGCAGAGGCTAAAAAGAAAGCAGAAGCAGAGGCTAAGAAGAAAGCAGAAGCAGAAGCTAAAAAGAAAGCAGAAGCAGAGGCTAAAAAGAAAGCAGAAGAAGCTGAAAAAGAAACATTTGGCATGAACATTATAGAATTTAAGACAATGTGGGAACAAGCTACTACTAAAAGTGGAATGGAAGATTTACATGCTTTTTCAAATGATAAATTTCTCGAAGCTAAGGATAGTATTATTTTTAAATCTCAGATAAACGAATATATTTATTTACAAGCAACATTAGACCCTATAAATGAAGAAATTAAAGATATATCTTTAGTAACTGTACCGCCAGAAGGAAATCAGACGACCATCTCAACTAATATTATTTTAGCCACTGGTGTATTGGTATCTGTCTTGCAACCTGAATTAACTGCGGATGAAAGAGGAGATATAGTAATAAATAATTTGGGATTGGGGTTAGAAGATACAGATTTAAAAACGGTTAATAATGAGTATGTTTTAAATGATGTATCATATGTACTAAGAAATATGGAAGGGTTATTATATTTTGGTGTTATAGCAGGAGATATTGACGAACTAAGGAAGAAACAAGAAAATAATTAGTAAAAAAATGAAGAACACTATATTAACGAATATTTATTTAGAGCAGTGGACAATTCTCTATTCTTTAAAAGGAAAAACATAATATAAATCAAATATTTAAAGCGTAAAGTAAGACCTCATAAACATATGAGGTCTTACTTTATTAGAGATGATAACTCTACACAATCATTTTAAAAAAATTGCGGTGTGTAGAGGTGGTAATGCTCTCTCAATAGATATATTTTTATCTGGAACTGCCGTGTGCAAAAAGAGAGATGCCGGTTATTTATCACCAAACATAAGCGTAAGTAATACAAATTAGTTTAAAGTACTACCAGCCCTGCACCTTAAGGTTAAAATTGAATTAGAAGTAACCAAGATATAGCACCAACATATTTTCTTCTCCGAAAAACCAAGATAAAATAATTTAAGAATAAATTTATTTGATAGGCGGTGCACACAATGAATGACTATATTAAACAATGGCATAATTTAATTTTAAATTGCAGCTTTGATAACACATATAAAATGGTTTGGAGCAAAGCATTAGTAGAATTGTCGGTTAATGTTAGTGATGAAGTTGATAAAGATATAATAATTTTTGATTTTGACGATATTGCAAAACTTTGCTTGAAATATTATTGGAACCAAACTATTTACTTTGATTTAATACAAAGTCCTAACTTAAAGAAACCTCCAGAAATACTTAATCATATTAAATCCTTAATTACCCATTTCTTTGATGCGAAAAATTCTGTTCATCCAGTTAGATTTGAAAAGATAGATTTTAACAGACTTCAATTAATAGATAAGTACGAAGAAACCGTTAAAAGAATAATTACAACTCTAAAGAAAGATGTTTGCTGGCGATTTAAAATTCTTAATTCTAACACATACGATATATATGAATTAGACCGTAAAAAAGGTAAGGTATATTTTAAAAGGCAAGACGTATTAACGCTTAAACAAAATAGTGACTTACTATTTACCTTTATAAATTACAGATGGACACAAATGTTAGAGGGGTTCAATTATAGTCCACGGATTTCAAGAAAAGTACGTGCGATAGATGAAAACAATATTAAGCGTGTGTCGTTAAAAAAGTTTCATAAGTATCTTGATTTAATGTTTGAAGACAGTAAACGTAAATGCTTTTATTGCGGTGAAGAAATAGAGGATAGCAATTTGTCGGTTGACCATGTTATACCTTGGTCTTACATGTTTTCAGATGATTTATGGAATTTAGTTTACTGTCATAAAGAGGAAAACTCCGAAAAATCTAATCGTCTCCCATTCGAAGAAGATATTATAAGATTAGAAAACAGGAATATAGCTTTGCTAGAACGTATGGAGAACGCCACTAAAGAATATGACCAATTACAAATGGCTCTTGAGAAAAATTACGTTAAACAGTTTTGGATTTCATTTAAAGGGTAACGAATCCATAGATATGGAACTACATATATCTTTTATTTGCTCGTTTAATAATTCAAAATTCCGTTATGAAATGAGCTTACACTAGAGGAAGCAGGTAAATAAACTATGTTTTTATCAGAACACCTATCTTTAGCTCTTAAAGAAGTAAAGAGGGAAAATAAAATATATAAGGTAAAATTAGTTAGAAACTAGACATAAAGATACATCGGTACAATTAAAAGAGGGGTTTATAAATCAGTAAATCATCAACTTATTCATAATTTTTTTACAATTTGCGTGTTATTATTTACCTAGATATTAACAGTGTGATAAAGATGTACGAAAAGGGTAAAAAATAAAGGTTTGAATTATTTGGTATATGAGGAAAACTCTCTATTGATACATATAAGTTATAAACTGAGAAAACCTTACTGAATACATATCGTTGATGTGAGCAGTAGGTTGAACTGGTTTAGATATTTTATTTTGGACATTACAGGAGATGAAAAGTATGCAAGCGCATGAAACGAAGATACAGCCAATAATAGAAGGAACCAAGCAATATTTAGTACCTATGTTCCAGAGAACTTATAGTTGGACTTTAAACGAATGTAAACAGTTGTGGGAAGACATACTTGATATAGAAGAATATGAAGACAGTAAAGGTCACTTTATTGGTTCAATAGTTAGTATGCCTGTACCATCTGCGCCACATGAAGTACAAAGATATTTATTAATTGACGGACAACAAAGGTTAACTACAATTGTAATTATTTTAGCGGTAATTAGAGACCTTGCAAGAAAAGATGATATAAGGCTCTCAGATGAAATTCATGAAACTTTATTAGTTAACAAGTACGAAGAAGGGGAATCCAGACTAAAACTACTACCAACTCAAGCGGATAGACGGAGTTTTGAGAAATTACTCCTTAATACTATTGAGAATAATAATGATAACTTAATAATACAAGCTTATAATTATTTCAAAAACCAAATTAGTAAATGTGATATAGATTTAAGAAGACTTAAAACAACATTAACAAATCGTTTATCATTAGTTAGTATTGTATTAGCTTCTAATGATAATCCTTACTTGGTATTTGAAAGTTTAAATGCAAAAGGAAGACCATTGACTCAATCAGATTTAATTCGGAATTTTTTCTTTATGAGAATAAACCAAGAACAACATAATTTTATTTATAATCAATATTGGAAGCCGATGCAAGAAGACTTAGGTGAATCATTGACTGAATTTATTAGGCATTTCTTGATGAAAAATGGTAAATTAGTTCGGAAAAGTGATGTTTACGTTACACTTAAAGATACCGCTGAAAATGAAGATGCTTTAAAATATATCAAAGATATACATACATATTCATCGTATTATAAAACATTCATAAAGCCCGAGCTTGAAAAAGATGTATCTCTTAGAGAACACATGATTAGATTAAATAGAATAGAAGCTACCACTTCTTATCCTTTGTTATTAAATCTATATGATTTGCATTATAAAAACATTATAAATAGTAGGGAATTAAATGAAGTACTGGATGTTTTAGAAAATTATTTAATAAGAAGATTTGTTTGTGAATTACCTACAAATGAGCTTAATAAAAATTTTCTTTCAGTTTGCCAAAAAATAGATGGGTATGGTTATAAAGGTATTGAAGTTGTAAAAGAAATAAAATCAGCCCTACAGAACAAAGGTTATCCTAAAGATATAGAGTTTAAGTACAACCTTGTAAGTACGAAATTATATGGAGCAGGCGAAAGAAGTAGAAAGATTAGGTTAATATTAGAGACTATTGAAGATTCTTATAACCATAAGGAAAAGATTAATTTCAATAATTTATCAGTTGAACATGTAATGCCACAAACATTGAATGATAGCTGGAAACAGGAACTTGGTACAACATGGGAGGAAATTCATGACCATTACCTGCATAGTTTAGGTAATTTAACTCTAACTGCTTACAATGCTGAAATGTCTAATGCGACATTCCTTAAAAAACGTAGCCGTTTAAGTAACAGTCATTTAGAATTGAATAAATACTTTACGGGTATTAATGAATGGAATGAGCGTAATATTAAAGAGAGAGCAAATATATTAGCGGATAAATCTTTGGAAATTTGGGGATATTTTGGTTCTGAGGAGTACGAATTAAAAGACGTTAAGGGAACTTCTCCAAGGTTAATTTTCTTTTTTAGTCGTTGGTATGAAGTTAATTCTTGGAGAGATGTTTGGGCTACCACAATAAACAAAATTATTGAAAAAGATGAGTCTTATTTTGATATTTTATTAGATAAATTTCCTAATTTAGTTTCAAAAGATAAAAGTGCTTTTAGAAGGCATTATACTCTAGATAACAAGTCTTATATAAATGTTGATTTTAGTGCAAGGGATATTTATAGATTATGCTTCACAATATTAGAGGTTTTGGAAATAGAAAAAGAGGAATGGTCGGTTGAAATAGAATCATAAAATGTTGATATTGGAATAATAAAAAGCCATCTTTTTTTTTATGATGGCTTTTTATGTTATCTTTTCTCATTCCTAAATTTCTTTCTCAAATATAATCGTAATCTCTACTTAAAATAATGGAAACCTTATATTACAAGCCTTTAAGGCAATGTTTTATTAAATAATTGGTTACAAAGAGTGGTCACATTTGCGGTCACTAAATTGGTCACAAAACCTTTAATTATGCTGTATGTTAGTTATAACGAGGTCACACTTTAGTAGTAACCTTTTATTTATTCTTCCCATTTCTTACTGCTGATTTTCTCAATAATTCCGTGCAAATCACCTGGCTTATGAAACTCAATCGGAGACGCGCCTTTTTCAAACAGAATCGATTCTGCTTCAATTAAAGCCACGTAGCGTCCGTTTACTTTCGCTAAGTGAATATTTTCACCAAAATCAGCTAGCAGCCCTTTAATCTCTGTTTCGCCAAGCTTCATTTTAAGCTCTGCATCAGGGGTATGCTCGACGATATGAGCAGCGGCTTCCATGACTTGATGGGTATCTAAACGTTCTTGAAGCTCACGCTTTTCACTTGTTGCCCACAGTTCCATGTCTGATTCAAACTGTTCAAGCTCTACGCTTTCTGCTTCAAACGTTTCGCTGACGTGTTCACGCACCATATCCATCACTTGTGTTTTCATAATCTCAGGCATCGGCTCGTTGTAATCAATGAATTTCAAAAAGTCTTCAAAATAACGGGCGTGAGACGCTTGGTGGATAACGAGTTCGCTTTCTTCCACCATGCCTTCTTCAGGCATGTAGGGGTATTGAATAGATTTCATGTTTTTAGTAGTAATCGCCATTTCTACGTGACGAATAAGGGTTGATTCATCTGAAATTGAAGCCACTTTTGGTTCGAAGTCACATTTTAAAATAAACACAAAAGCATGATCAAAATATTTTCTTGGAACAGCAGATACAACTAAAAATGCTCCTCCTCGAACGGCTGCAGTATCAAGGTATGCATTGATAAACTGTTCGCTATTTTCTTCAAATTCTTCTTTGGTTGTGGCAAAACGAGTGCGGTGAAATAAATTATAATTAGGGTTTGAGTCGAGAGCGTGCCCTGGTTCAACTATAAAATACCCGAGCTTTGTAGGCACTTGTTCTGCTTTGGGGTGTCGCTCTACTTTGCGTTTTACAATTTTTTTAAATTCACCGTCTAAAAAATCTTTAATGGAACTTTCGTCATATTCTTCTGTATCAAGCGTTTGAAAATGCTTATATTGTTTAGAAGCCTGTTCTTCTTTTCCTTCTACTTGTATTACGTAAAATGATAAAAAATTAATTTTAAAATCCATAGCAGTCACCTTGTTTCTTTTTAGTCAGTTACTTCAGTATAAGAAAGAGTCCGGTAAGCGTCAATGCCTGTTAGATTTAGGGGAAGAAGAGCTATTTATACAATTGATCAGCTGAGGAATAGTGTATAAAGCAAAGAATAAGAGAGGCAGGGGGCCTCTCTTATTTATACTGCTCCAACCGTTCAAAAAAGGTTTTGACAAACTTATAAAAAATTTTATCAGAAGGTGCTAAATCACGATTTCGAGGAATAATCATCCCGACTGTACGCTGAAGCTGCGGCGTATGAATAGGGAGTTTAGTCGTAAAACGAGGAGTCGTTTCAGACACTGTGCTTTCAGGAAGAAGCGTGACGCCGATTCCTGCGGATACAAGACCTTTAATCGCATCTAAATCTTCTCCTTCAGATGAAATATTGGGCATGAATCCTGCTTGTTTGCAAGCGTCGAAGGCCATTTTATGTAAAATGAATCCTTTTGGAAATAGCACAAAATCTTCATTTCTTAAATCCCGTAGCCGAATGTTATCCCGTTCAGCGAGCGGATGATGAGAAGGAACAAGGGCTAAAAGATTTTCAGTGAATAGAATATGGCCTTCTATACTCTGGTCCTCTACAGGTACAGGACCTAAAAAAGCAATATTAATATCTCTTTTTTTAACCGATTCAATTAAAAATTTATACGAACCTTGTCTAAGATGAAAAGCAACATTTGGGTGTTCTTCTTTAAAGGCTGATATAATAGTAGGAAGAAGGTGACTAGCAAGGCTTGTGGGAAATCCGATTTTAATCGTTCCTCTTTCGGGATCGAGGTATTCATCAATTTGTTCTTTTGCATAGTCAATAGCTTTCATAGCCGTTTCCGTATGCTCAAGAAAGACTTTTCCTATTGCTGTTAACTTGACATTTCTTCCTTCGCGTTTGAATAAACTAACACCTAGCTCAGACTCCAGGTTCGCGATTTGACGGCTGATCGCTGATTGAGCTACATGCAGATATTCTGCCGCCTCAGATACGTGTTCTCTTTTTGCAACTTCCATAAAATAGCGTAATTGACGCAGTTCCATAGGCATCCTCCATCTATATATATCAAAATTAGATTAGTTTTATCTAAATTATATATTGTTTATATTGATTTGAAAACTTACAATGTAAACAGGTGATCTTAAAAAGATAAAGAAAACGAACGGGGGAGAAGAAGATGACATACAATCAAATGCCAAAAGCTCAAGGTCTCTACCGTCCTGAATTTGAGCACGATGCATGTGGAATCGGACTATACGCTCAATTGAAAGGCGTAGCGTCACATGATATCGTTAAAAAAGGACTAAATATGCTTTGCCAGCTTGACCATCGCGGCGGACAGGGAAGTGATCCGCTAACAGGAGATGGAGCTGGATTAATGGTACAAATTCCACACGCGTTCTTTAAAAAGACATGCGTTGAATTGAACTTGCCAGAAAAAGGTCGTTATGGAGTTGGAATGATCTTTTTCTCAAATAACGAAGACGAGCGTCGAGAAATCGAAGCTTATATTAATAAATTAATTGAAGAAGAGGGACAAACGTTACTAGGTTGGAGAACTGTACCTGTAAATGTCGGAAAAATCGGAAAAGTTGCAAAAGAAAGCTGTCCGTACGTACGACAAGTATTTATTGGGGCAAATGACAGTATTCAAGATGACTTAGCGTTTGAACGCAAGCTATATGTTATTCGTAAGCAAGCGGAAAATTGGGCGCAAGCGCGTCAAAACCGTTTTTATTTTACGAGTCTTTCAAGTAGAACAATTGTGTACAAAGGGTTATTAACGCCTGAGCAAGTTGATGCTTTTTATCTTGACCTACAAGATGAAGATTTTACTTCAGCGTTCGCTTTAGTGCATTCTCGCTTTAGCACAAACACGTTCCCAAGCTGGGAAAGAGCACATCCAAACCGTTATTTAATTCATAACGGTGAAATCAATACGCTTCGCGGTAATCAAAACTGGATGAGAGCACGTGAACAACAGTTTGTTTCGGACGCATTTGGTAAGGATTTACCGAAGGTTCTTCCAATTTTAGATGCTGAAGGAAGCGACTCATCCATGTTAGATAATGCGCTAGAGTTCTTTGTATTGGCCGGCCGTAAGCCAGCGCATGCAGCGATGATGCTTATTCCAGAGCCTTGGTCTGAGAATCCGCACATGTCAAAAGAAAAACGTGCTTTCTATGAGTATCATAGCGCATTAATGGAGCCATGGGATGGTCCGACTGCTATTTCGTTTACGGATGGAAAGCAAATCGGTGCTATTTTAGACCGTAACGGTCTACGTCCAGCTCGCTACTATGTTACAAAAGATGATTACATCATACTTTCATCAGAAGTAGGCGTCATTGATGTTGAAGATGAAAATGTATTATATAAAGATCGTTTAAGCCCAGGTAAAATGCTTCTAATCGATTTAGAGGAGGGCCGAATTATTTCAGACGAAGAAATTAAATCTGAAATGGCACAGGCTGAGCCTTATCAAGAGTGGTTAGATGAACAGCTGGTAACGTTGCCAGAAGTGCAGGAAGAAAAATCTGAATACTTCGATGATTTGGTCATTCGCCAGAAGTCATTTGGCTACACGTATGAAGATATTCATAAATATTTAGTTCCAGTTATTACAGAAGGAAAAGATCCGCTTGGTTCAATGGGTAACGATACTCCATTAGCCGTGTTGTCTGATCTTCCTCAATCGCTGTTCAATTACTTTAAGCAGCTATTTGCTCAAGTAACGAATCCACCGATTGATGCTATTCGTGAACAGTTGGTTACATCGACAATGACATTGCTTGGTGCAGAAGGGAATTTACTGCATCCAACCAAAGAAAACATTCATCGAATTCAGCTTGAGACGCCGGTTTTAACAAACGATCAAACTGATCAGCTGAAGTCTGCCATTCATCCGGATTTCAAAAGTGCCGTTATATCTGCTGTATTTACAAATGATTTAAAAGCAGATCTTGATCGCGTATTTGCTGAAGCTGAAGCGGCAATTAACGCAGGTGCTAGCATCCTTGTTCTGACAGACCGTGAAGCGGGAGCTCAATCCGTAGCTATTCCAGCTTTATTAGCTGTCAGCGGGCTGCACCAGCACCTAGTGCGAAAAGGAAACCGTACAAAGGCGAGCATTGTAGTGGAAACGGGAGAAGCGCGTGAAGTGCACCATTTTGCAGCGCTGATTGGTTACGGCGCAGACGCAATTAATCCATATCTTACTTTTGCAACATATCAAAATGAAATTAACGCAGGTACGTTGAACGTATCGTATGATTATGCTGTTGAGAAATATGTAAAAGCCGTTACTGAAGGTGTCGTAAAAGTAATGTCTAAAATGGGTATTTCAACGGTGCAAAGTTATCGGGGCGCACAAATTTTTGAAGCGGTTGGAATCAGTGCAGAGGTTATCGAGCAATATTTTACAGGTACTGCCTCGCAGCTTGGCGGTGTCGGTTTAGATGTTATTGCAAAAGAAGCAAAAACGCGTCATGACAATGCTTATGTTGAAACAATTGAGCAAACGTTAGAATCAGGAAGTGACTTCCAGTGGAGACACACGGGCGAGCATCATGCGTTTAATCCAAAAACAATTCACACGCTGCAGTGGGCTTGCCGTAAGGGAGATTACAGCTTATTTAAAAAATTCTCTGAATCGGCTAATGAAGAACGCATCGGTTTCTTGCGCAATCTGTTCTCGTTTAATGGATCGCGTTCATCTATCTCCATTGATGAAGTGGAATCAGTTGATTCGATTGTAAAACGTTTTAAATCAGGTGCTATGTCGTTTGGATCTTTAAGTCAAGAAGCTCATGAAACATTAGCGATTGCGATGAACCGTTTAGGAGCACGCAGCAACAGTGGAGAAGGCGGCGAGCATCCTAGCCGCTACACTCTAGATGAGAATGGAGATAATCGCCGCAGTGCGATTAAACAAATCGCTTCTGGGCGTTTTGGGGTGAAAAGTCACTACCTTGTGAATGCAGATGAGCTTCAAATTAAAATGGCACAAGGTGCAAAACCTGGAGAAGGCGGTCAGCTTCCAGGAAACAAAGTATATCCATGGGTGGCAGATGTGCGTGGATCAACGCCAGGAGTAGGCTTAATTTCACCTCCTCCACACCACGATATTTATTCGATTGAAGATTTAGCGCAGCTTATTCATGACTTGAAAAATATAAACCGTGATGCACGAATCAGCGTCAAGCTCGTTTCAAAAGCAGGTGTAGGAACGATTGCTGCCGGAGTAGCAAAAGGAGTAGCGGATGTTATTGTCATTAGCGGTTACGACGGAGGTACGGGAGCATCTCCAAAAACAAGTATTAAACATACTGGACTACCGTGGGAACTTGGCTTAGCAGAAGCTCATCAAACACTTATGTTAAACGGTCTTCGTGAAAAAGTAGTGCTTGAAACAGATGGGAAATTAATGACGGGTAAAGATGTAGTCATGGCAGCACTTCTAGGAGCAGAAGAGTTTGGTTTTGCTACGGCGCCTTTAATTGTTTTAGGCTGTATCATGATGCGTGCGTGTCACTTAGATACATGCCCAGTTGGAGTGGCGACGCAAAATCCAGAGCTTCGTAAAAAGTTCCTGGGAGAAGCGGACCACATCGTTAACTATATGAAATTTGTTGCACAAGAAGTGCGCGAAATTATGGCTGAACTTGGATTTAAAACAGTGGATGAAATGGTTGGACGTACAGACGTATTAAGCGTTAGCGAACGTGCAAAAAATCACTGGAAGGCTCAGCACTTAGACTTAACAACTCTTTTATATCAAGCTGAAGGTGTACGTACCTTTAAAACACATCAAAATCATAAAATTGACGAATCTCTTGATATGCAAAAGATTTTGCCTGCGGTACAGCAAGCAATCGAGCATAAGTATCAAGTCGAGTTAGAACTTCCAATTTCTAATATTAACCGTGTAGCTGGAACAATTGTGGGAAGTGAAGTTACAAAACGTTACGGTGAGAAAGGTCTGCCAGAAGATACGATTACTCTTCGATTCACTGGCTCAGCAGGACAAAGTTTTGGTGCGTTTGTTCCAAAAGGAATGTCTATGTATCTAACTGGAGATGCAAATGATTATATCGGAAAAGGTTTATCAGGAGGTAAAATCATTGTTGCTCCACCTAAGGAAACAACAGCTGTGTCAGGCGAGAATGTTATCGTTGGGAACGTTGCATTTTACGGTGCAACAAGCGGTGAAGCTTATGTTAGCGGGCTAGCAGGGGAACGTTTTGCAGTTCGTAACAGCGGTGTGAACGTAGTGGTTGAAGGAATTGGCGATCATGGCTGTGAATATATGACTGGCGGACGCGTTGTCGTATTAGGCGATGTAGGTAAAAACTTTGGTGCAGGAATGTCAGGCGGTATTGCTTACGTATTTGCCGATGATCAAGAAGCATTCAAAAACCTTTGCAATAAAGACATGATTGGGTTTGAGGGCTTAAAAGGCGAAGAAGCAGAAGAAGTAAAAGAGATGGTTTCAAATCATCTGAAATATACGAACAGTCATAAAGCAGCATTTGTCTTGGAAAATTGGGAACAATCACTTTCAAAATTTGTAAAAGTGATTCCGAATGATTATAAACGCATGATGAATCGCATTGAAGAGCAAAAAGCAGCTGGACTAACGGAAGAAGAAGCAGCTATGAGTGCGTTTGAGGAAAATGCAAAACAAGAAAAGAAAGCATCGGCAAAACAACAAGAAGCGGTAGCTCAGTAAGAAAGGGGAGAGTACGATGGGAAAACCAACAGGATTTATGGAAATCAAACGTGAAAAAGGGAAGGAACGTGACCCGTTAAAACGTTTAGGTGATTGGAAAGAGTATGCTGCTCCTTTATCTGATGAAGCGCTAAGCCGTCAAGGGGCACGATGTATGGATTGTGGCACACCTTTTTGCCACATGGGAATGGATATTAATGCTTTTACTTCTGGATGTCCAATCTATAACTTAATTCCAGAGTGGAATGATTTAGTTTATAAAGGACGCTGGAAAGAAGCTTTAGAGCGTTTAATGAAAACGAACAACTTCCCGGAGTTTACAGGACGAGTTTGTCCTGCTCCGTGTGAAGGTTCCTGTACGCTTGCTATTTCAGATCCAGCCGTTTCGATTAAGAATATCGAACGCGCTATTATTGATAAAGGCTTTGAGAATGGGTGGATTACTCCGCGTATTCCGGAGAAGAGAACAGGCAAAAAAATTGCTGTTATTGGCTCTGGACCAGCAGGCTTAGCAAGCGCAGATCAGCTGAACCAAGCGGGTCATTCAGTAACGGTATATGAAAGAGCAGATCGTGCTGGCGGTTTATTAACATATGGAATCCCGAATATGAAGCTAGATAAAGAAGTAGTGGAAAGACGTGTTCGCTTATTGACGCAAGAAGGTATTGATTTTGTAACGAATACGGAAGTTGGAAAAGACATTACTGCTGAAGAGTTAAAAGAACAATATGATGCTGTAATTTTGTGTACAGGG
Organism: Priestia sp. YIM B13486; assembly: GCF_042787865.1. Lineage (NCBI taxonomy): Bacteria > Bacillati > Bacillota > Bacilli > Caryophanales > Bacillaceae > Priestia > Priestia sp. YIM B13486. Next base: position 338,058 of record NZ_JBHZOZ010000002.1, read on the forward strand.
GCTCAGAAGCAAAGAGATCTAGTATTAGAAGGTCGTGAAGCAAAAGGAGTTCACTTTGCAATGGACTACTTAACAACTTCAACAAAAAGCCTTTTAGACTCTAACTTCAAAGATGGTCAATTTATTGATGCACAAGGAAAAGACGTTATTGTTATTGGAGGCGGAGACACGGGAGCTGACTGTGTAGCTACTGCTCTTCGTCAAAAATGCCGCAGCGTTGTTCAGTTTGGTAAACATCCTCAGCTTCCTGCTGAGCGTACGGCAGATAATATGTGGCCTGAATATCCACATGTATTTAATCTTGAATATGCTTATGAAGAAGCACAAGCAAAATTTGGGGACGATCCACGTGAATATTCAATTCAAACGAAAAAAATCGTGGCAGATGAGCAAGGTAATCTAAAAGAACTTCATACGGTTCAAATGGAGAAAGTAAAAGGTGAAAATGGACAGTACATCTTTACCGAAATTCCAGGAACAGAAAAAGTATGGCCAGCTCAGCTTGTCTTTATTGCGATTGGGTTTGAAGGTCCAGAGCATCCGGTTCTATCAGCGTTTGGTGTTGAAACGAAAAATCGTCGCGTAGATGCAGCGTATGGAAATTACAAAACAAATGTTGAAGGTGTTTTTGCTGCTGGTGATGCTCGTCGTGGGCAAAGTCTAATCGTATGGGCTATTCATGAAGGTCGTGAAGTAGCTAAACAAGTTGATAGCCATCTAATGGGAGCAACTGTATTACCATAACAAAAAACCGTCACAATTGTGGCGGTTTTTTGTTTATCTAGGATTTGGTACGTCATTTCCTCTACGTAAATTTTCAAATGAAACGGTTAAAATCGTGTTGGTAATTCGAGCTTGTGAAGCGGGAGAAACGCTGTATAAGTTAAAAAGTTCAAATATCCATGGATCACGTTTTCTCAGCTGTCGCGCGGCTTTTTCAACGCGTTCGTTAATAGACCCGCTGTAATTGCTATAGTTATCATCAACAAATCTTACAATGGAACGAAATAAATATTCTGTTAGTTTACTATCCATTCCGCCTCTTTGTGCATCTCTGTAGATGGACTGATACTGTCGTTTTAAAATTTTCATCACTCGATCTACATCGCGTGTAGATCTAACTTCATTTTCTTCATGCGGGATATAAGAAAATAAGTCTTCGTTGTATCTATAAGGTTCTAAATAATTTTCATTCGTAGTAGGAACCACTGGGTGGTAATAGCGCGGCATATATGGGTAAACCCATTGACTGTACATGAGACATTCACACCTTCCTCGTTCATTTCCCATTAGTTTATGCACTAGCGTGCTAGCTGCTGCATGTTTGTTTTAAATAAAATTTAGGAGTTTGATAATAGGACCATCCTCTAAATTCTTGATAAGCCGATACAAAATAAATGTAAATTGGTGTATTTAGCAAGTCTGGATAATGTTGAAAGAACGATTGGTCTCCGTAAACTATTGCTTCTAAAGCAAGAGGGAGCTCACGACGAAAAATCTGATAACGAAGCTGTGCTTGTTCCCGACTGAATTCACCTCCGCTAACAAAAACTTCGCCTTGAATAACAGCTTGGCGGTCTGTTACATGAAGAGCAGCTAGTACTTCATCCCGCATATTTTCATCTATTGCCTTCTTGTTGTATGAGCATCCGATGCTTAAAAAAAGCTGACCGGTTGTATCGGAATGAGTAAGGGTATATTTTCGTCCGGAAACCGGATAGGAGGAAGTAGCAGGTGGAATAAGGGTCGTAGAAAGTTTTGAAGAATTAAACGAACTCATAGTCATTGACACTCCTTTTTTTGAATAAATTTCAATATTATACGGTGCTATGGGCTCAGTTGTGATAAATGTCTATTTTGTTTCTGTAAGAAAGGCGTTTTGATGTACTTTTTAAAAGGTTGATGGTAATATTTAACTAAAATGATGCGTGTACAGTCCCCACAGATTATCTTCAAAAGAAAATGTGAATGGAGGTTATCACTTGAATATCATAACGTTTGACGGTAAGTATGGAAACTGGTTAACGACTAAAAATCCTCTTCAATTTCAAGCAGCCACTGCTTATGGAAACATCGGGCTAGCTCCTATCTATTGGGGAACAAAAGAAGAAAAAAATGGATGGTATTACATGTATCAGCCTGAAGAAATAACGGGCGTTCAAGTAGAAGGTGAAGTTGACGGTGGTAAATTTCTCATTCGAATTCCTGATGATTGGAATGGAAAGTTAGTTATGTCAGGAGTCCCAGCTACCCGAGATGAGAAATCAACGGATTTACTATTCAGCGACTATGTGTTGGCAAAAGGATTTGCGTTTGCTGCTTCTGATAAAGGAACTCAGGGAGAAGAAGTAAGAGATGATCCATTTGCTAAAGCAAAGAATGCGTTAGTCAAAGAAGAAGACTCCATTAAAAAATGGCATATTCAATATCGCGAAGTGACAAAAATCGCGCAGAAATTTTTATTTGAAAATTATCGTCATAAACTTCAGAAAGAAGTGACAGAATATTTCGATATAAAAACATATGCGTTGGGTATTTCTAATGGTGGTTACGTTGTTCGCTACGCTTTAGAAAACGACGGGAAACATGGAGAGCCGCAGCTTTTTAATGGAGGCGTTGAATGGGAAGGGGTTATGTGGCGAGCTGATCATGATAATTTGATTACTTCCCTAACACCTGTTGTAAATCATGCCGAAGAAGCACTGTATACAGTAGGTGAATCGCAAAAAGAAGCTTTGCACCGGTTGTATCAAGCAGGATTGCCAAAAGGATCTGAGTTTCTATGGCCATATCATGACCAGTATTATTGGTTTTTAACGCTTAATATATATAGAGATGAGTTTGACAGTCAGGCACCCGGAAGCATTCCGTGGCAAAAATACTTGACGCTTTTTGAAAACGGAGTTAGGGATCGTTCGTTAGATTCTATTTTTGAAAAGTATGATTATGGAGAAAGACCGCAAGATGTAAAGCAACGCGTCCGTGAAATTGAAAATACAGGTGATATTTCCGTTCCATTGATAAGCATTACAGGGTCGCTAGATGCTCTTATTTTTCCAGATATTCATGCCTATCCTTATGAACAACTAGTAAAAGATTCTGGTAAACAGCACCTTCATCGTCACTATGTAATTGAAAATGGAAACCACATTGATAGCTTAGTGTGGAATCATCAAATTGATCCAGATCGAAAGCTTCAGCCTCTTCTGCCTTATGTGTATCAAGGATTTGAACTGCTATGTGATTGGGTGGAGAATTTTGAAGAACCTCCGAAAAATAAGAAAATAAGTGTGCCTCTCAAGGAAATGCATGTAAAGGATCTAAAAACAGAGGAAGACGTACTGCCGTTGACTACAAAGAAAAGCATATCAACAGAAAAATAAATCGTCGAAAACCGTGCCGAAGGTGCGGTTTTTAATTTGGAAAAGCAACGTTTGAATAAAAACAGCTTTGGTGAATGCAAAATATTATAGTGCGATAAGAATGGAATATACGTTATTTGTTATTTATTTTCATCTATTTAAAATAAAAATAATAAAAACATTGAACAAAACCGAACTTTTGTGTTAGATTAATAAATATAATTCGTACATTTATTAAATGGCTACAGTTGAAAGGAGCAAAAAACATCATGACAGCGAAAGTAATTAAAGGAAAAGAAGTAGCGCAAGAACTGCGCGCCGCATTAAAAGAAGAGGTAGCTCAATTAAAAACAAAAGGTATCGTTCCTGGTTTAACCGTAATTTTAGTAGGAGAAAATCCTGCTTCCCAATCATATGTAAAAGCAAAAGCAAAGGCTTGTGAAGAAATCGGTGTTGCATCTGAAATTATCAAACGTGACGTAACGATTACGGAAGAAGAGCTTTTAAACGAAATCCATCACTTGAATGGAAATCCATCTGTTCATGGTATTCTTATTCAACTTCCATTACCAAAACATATTGATGAAAAAGCAGTATTAAATGCTGTATCTCCTAAAAAAGATGTAGATGGCTTCCACCCAGTAAGCGTAGGGAATATGGTCATTGGCGATGAGTGCTATTTACCATGTACACCACACGGTATCGTTGAGTTAATTAAACGTTCAGGTGAAGAAATTTCAGGTAAACATGCGGTAGTAATTGGACGAAGCAATATTGTTGGTAAACCAGTATCCATGCTGTTACTTCAAGAAAGTGCAACGGTAACAATTGCTCACTCTCGCACAAAAGATTTATCTGCTTTAACAAAACAAGCTGATATTCTTGTGTCAGCTGTAGGACAACCTAGACTTATCAAAGCAGATGATATTAAGCCGGGTGCCATTGTAATTGATGTAGGTAACACAATGGAAAATGGTAAACTCGTTGGTGATGTTGATTACGAAGCGGCTTTAGAAGTTGCAGGTTATATCACACCAGTACCAGGCGGCGTTGGTCCGATGACCATCACAATGCTATTAAAAAATACGGTAGACGCTGCTAAAACAATTAACAACGTAAAATAATAGAAAGTTAAAAATCCCGTGCGTATATGCACGGGATTTTTTTGCTTCAGTAATGGAATGAAAGCTAAAAGAATAGAATGTAACAATCTGTATAGAAAGAGGAGGAAGCGATGGTTACGTTACCTGCAACGGTATATTCTCAACAAATGGTGAAGAAAAAGTTAAACGTTTACTATCCAGCTGTTCATTTGACTAATCAAGCTGTTCAGCACAGCATTAACAGTAAAATCTTGCAGCGTACGAATGAATTAATTCGTCAGCAGGGATATGGAGAAAATCCGGATACAGAAGAAACGGGTTATTATGAGTTGAAAACAAACGAGCGAAATGTGCTCAGCTTAACGCTTGTCAATTTTGCTTATTCTGGGGGAGCGCACGGATTGACCGTGGTAGTTCCGTTAACATTTAACGTGCTGAATGGAAAAACGTATCAACTAAAAGATTTATTTAAAAAAGACAGTAATTACGTGAGTGTTCTTTCTAAAATAGTAGGAGAGCAAATAAAAGAGCGCGATATTATGGTTCTTGGAGAATATAAAGGAATTAAACCAGATCAAGATTTTTATATCGCGGATAAATCACTTGTGCTATTTTATCAGCTGTATGACCTGGCTCCTTACGCCTATGGAATTCCTTACTTTCCAATTTCTATCTATGCTATTCAAGATATTATTGCAGATGAAAGTCCACTTGGACAAATGTTTGGATAAAGTTATAAAAAGTTGCGGTGCGGCCGTACGTATCTTTTTAATTCGGCCGCTAACTGCTGACGAAGCGAACGAACGCTAATCGCTTCAGCAATATCTTTTGCCACGGGAAATACCCCGATTTTAGTGATATGAACACGAAGATACCCCTCATACAAGCATCCTCGCTCCGCATGCTTGATTTTGGTGCGTACAACAGCTTCTATTTTATCGTTTTCATTTTGCAAAGGGTAAGAATCTGTAATATGAAAACGAAAAGAATATTCCTCCATCACCATCATCCTTTTTTCTATGATATGTACTAGCATACTATACAAATAGTGAATCAGAAAAAATAAATGTGTCAAAAGAACAAAGCGCAAAGCAATCAAGGAAGCAGTTTCTTGCATGTAATGATCATTATTTGTGAACGATAACAGAAAAAGACAAAAAGCTGGAGTTGTGATGATAAAAATAGCATTCAAAGGATTACTTATTATTTTATCTTTATATATTCTGTATGTGGTTATAACGGCGGTGGTTCTCTTTTATGTACCTTTAAAAACAGGAGAGGAAACGACCTCAATTAAACCGGCTAGCTTTTTTGGTCACAGTGAGTCTACGGACCGAGTGAGACTTCTTGAAGATGGTTATGAGGCAGGAAGAGTTCGTATTCAAATGATTCAAGAAGCTGAGAAATCGATTGATATTGCTTATTACTCAATAGGAAAAGGAGAGTCAACTGATTTAATTATAGCCGCTCTTTTTAAAGCAGCTGATCGAGGCGTTCATACTCGTGTTCTTTTGGATGGGATAGCTAACGGCTTACGGGGAAACCGAAGGGGCGTGCTCTATGCATTAGCTTCACATCCTAATATTGAAGTGAAGTATTACGAACCATTTCAATTGTTTAAACCTTGGGCGTGGCAAAATCGTATGCATGACAAAATAATGGTTGTAGACGGGAGACTGGGTATAATAGGAGGACGGAATATAGGGGACAAATATTTGGCTAAAAAGCCTCCTCCAGACTTCGTCTATGATCGTGATGTCTTTATTACAAACAGCAAACATAAACAAGATAGCGTCATCACTCAAATGCAAAATTATATAAATGAATTATGGGCTCATCCTTACACTAAAAAAGCTTTTTATCATCTCACACAGTACCAGGTCGATCAGGGAAAGAGGATGAAAGCTTTGCTGCTGCAGCAATATGATAAAGCTAAGCAAGTAGGAGAAACGTTTGCGACGCCTAAGATTAATTGGAATGATTCCACCGTTCCTACAAAGCGTGTTTCTTTTATTCATAATCCAATTGAACGCTTTAATAAAAGACCTTTTATGTGGAAAACGTTTATTAACCTGGCAGAAGCAGCTAACGGCTCTGTTCTTATTCAAAGTCCTTATGTGGTGCCCACCAATGCGATGAGAAAGTATACAGCAATGAAAAAGAAGCCAGACGTTCAATGGACGCTACTCACAAATTCAGTTACATCGACGCCCAATGTGTTGGCTTTTTCCGGGTATATCAGTATGCGTGATACGATTGTGAAGACAGGTGTAAAGCTTTACGAATACCAAGGACCTTATTCTATCCATGCAAAGTCTGTGATTTATGATCAAAGACTCAGCGCCGTAGGCTCTTTTAATTTGGATTCCCGTTCTACATTTTTGAATAACGAATCAATGGTCATTATCGATAGTCAAGAATTTGCAAAAAAGCTGACGATGGCGATGGAAAACAAAATGGATAAAAGTATCCTTATTGCTAACCATAAGCGATGGATTAAATCTTCTGAGATTCAAAAGAAAGAAGAACCTGTTATAAAGCAAACCTTCCTATACACACTTGCAAAAGTAACGAGGTTCTTTAAGGAATTTATTTAAACGAGTGACGATATAATAAAAAAACAGCCAATGAATGAACATTCATTGGCTGTTTTTTTATTATATCCTAAGAAGAAAGAAGTTTTGGTTCAGGAGGCGATGTTAAAAGCATACATTAAAGCGAATCTTTAAAGTGAAAGGAGTGATTTCATGTCTTATGAAGAAGATGAACGCAACTATGAAACGCCGTCGATGGTGACACACGTCGATCCTTATGTATATGCTACACTGCAGTCTGTTCAAGGGAAGGATGTCGTGATTGAGACGGTAAGAGGAAGTGTAAGAGGCAGAGTGAAAGATGTGAAAATTGATCATGTTGTGATTGCAGCTAAAAGCTCTACCTTTTTTGTTCGAATTCAGCAAATTGTGTGGATTATGCCCGAATAAGTAATGAACAGTAGAGTTATCTCTGCTGTTTTTTTATGTGGAAAACATACTTAATTCTTATAGAGAGAATGAAACAACCTTTTGGACACATACAAGTAAATAGACGGATTTACGTTTTAATTTTATTTACATGTATCGAAATAAGTCAGTATCTAATTATACTAGGTTGGGGGAATGTGCCGTGTTCAAACGAATAGATAAGTTACTCATCGATTTACCCGAATCCAAAAACCCAGATCCAAATGCGGCTGCTGCCGTTCAAGAATTGTTGGGCGGCAAGTTTGGAGAAATGTCAACGCTGAATAATTACATGTATCAATCATTCAATTTTCGCTCCAAGAAAAAGCTAAGACCGTTTTATGATTTAGTAGCAAGTATTACTGCAGAAGAATTTGGACATGTGGAACTTGTGTCCAATACAATCAATCTTATGCTGCAAGGAACAACATTTCCAGGGGACCCAAACATTGCACCACTACAAAATGCGAAGAACCTTCGAAATACTTCTCATTTTATTGAAACCGCTCAAACAGCGTACCCTTTTGATTCGATGGGAAGACCATGGACAGGGAGTAACGTGTTTAACAGCGGAAATTTAATCTTAGATTTACTTCATAATTTCTTTTTAGAATGCGGAGCACGTACACATAAAATGCGTGTATACGAAATGACGGATAATCCCGTAGCTCGTGAAATGATTGGGTATTTATTAGTACGAGGCGGAGTCCATGTTATTGCCTACGCAAAAGCACTCGAAATAGCAACGGGCGTGGAGATGACAAAGCTTATTCCAATTCCTAATTTGAGCAACAAGGCATTTGATACAGCAAGGAAATTTGAAGATCAAGGAGTTCATCGTCGACTTTATACGTTCAGCGACGGCGATTACAAAAAAATAGCTCAAATATGGAAAGGTACGCATCCCGAAGATGGCAGTTTATTAGAAGTCATCGAAGGAACGCCTAACGGAAGCAGCATTCCTGATTTAGATGACATACGAGAAGAGTTTGCTCCTGGCATCGGCCCGGATGAATTTGCAGAAATTGCCCGTCGTTTGCAGCAGTCTGCAGGAATTTCAGACTATAAAAAATAAATTCAGTGAAAAATTTTCCACTATTCTCTTTTGCTTATTGGAGACAACAGGTAGTATAAACTTAATAAATAAAAAAGGAGGAAGGTACGTGGAAACCCCCGTTTTGGTGAAACCAGATGCAGCTTATCGAAATGCTTATATGAGTTTTTATAATGAATGGAAAGAAAGCGGAGAAAAAATGATTCCGTGGGTAATTGCTAAAGACCCTACTCACTTTGAAGGAATGATTCAAGAGTTAATAAATGCCGAAAAAGGGATCGGATTAAAAAAAGGATATGTACCGGATTCTACCTATTGGCTAATGTATAAAGAAAGAGTGATAGGCGTAGTTAATATCCGTCATGAACTAAGTGAATTGCTCCGAAACAGCGGGGGGCATATAGGTTATGGTATTCGGCCAAGCGAAAGAAAAAAAGGGTATGCAAAGCTTCTATTAAAGTTATCTCTTCAAGAGATCAGAAAGCTAGGAGTTCAACGGGCATTAGTAGTGTGCGATGATTGGAACACCGCTTCTCGTCAAACTATTTTGGCAAACGGTGGTATACAAGACGAGGATTATATAGAAGAAAACGGAGCTGTTGTTCAGCGCTTTTGGATTCATACGGATAAAATAGTATAAAAAAGAGGTGAATTTTTAAATTCACCTCTTTTATGCTTAGTCATATTGTTTTAAAGCTAATTTCAGTCGCATATAGGTATACATAGCGTATGCCTGTCTTCCTTTCAAGCTGTATGGATTTGCTTTGGAGCAAAGACAGTTAAGAAATTGCTCATCACATGAGCGGCATGAACCGTAATCTTCATAGCATAAATCATGGTATTTACAGCAGCAGTCTACATCATTTACTGGGCATCCTGGACCACTGCATCCTGGGCCGCACCATTTATAGCCTGGGAAAAGGCAGGGCGTGGCTTTCCTTTTGTTCGGAACAGACATAATCATACATCCTTTTCAATAGTCTCTTTACAGTAAATGCAATAAGAAAAAAAAGGACAGAGACAAACACCTTGCAGCAGCGGCCTAATTTTCCTGAATTTCTATTTAATCGATAAATGCGTCATTCATTCGCATTAATAGTTTGCCAAACAGCTCCTTTTCTTCACTTGACCATTTTTTTAACATACTATGATAGCGTTCAAGACGCATTTGCTTATCAGTTTGCAGCATTTGTTTCCCGCGTGTTGTGATGTCAAATAGGCTGACTCGTCCATCTGAAGGATCAGAGGAGCGAGAAATAAGCTTTTTATTTTCTAGAGCAGCTGCTTGTCTAGAAAGAGTTGAAATGTCTAGTTTAAACGCTTCTGCCAGTTCTTTTACACGAGCTGGTCCAAATTCATCTAATTGCCGCAATAATAAATAAGCTGATCTTTCTAGGTTTCCTATTTTATTTTCAGAATTATCAAGATAGACGGCTCGTCTAATAAAGGTAGTAAGTTCATATTCAATCAATTCAATTGAATTCTTTTCTTGCATCATAATCGCCCCTTACAAAATCATTCATTGACAAAGAAATATATACTTGTATAATACAAATGTATATATAGTTGTATAGTACAAGTAAAAGTAGGTAAAGTAAAGGTGTTTATATAGTTAAATGTTAGACAACATGACAAAATAAAGAGAGGAGGACAGCTGTTCTTTATCTATAGGACAGTGACCTATAATGAAAGTGATACGAATTATTTTACAAATTGCGATTCTTTATACTTTTTCTATGATTGGCGAAGCTGTTCACCATGTGCTTCACCTGCCTATTCCAGGCAGTATTATAGGCTTAATTTTAATGCTCATTTGCTTAACATGCAAAGTTGTTCCCATCAAAATAATTGAAGACGGAGCAAGTTTTTTGTTATCTTTTTTACCGCTATTATTCATACCAGCTATGGCAGGTGTGATGAATTATCCTTCGCTTCTTTCAAGCAGCGGAGCGGTTTTATTTTTAATTATTGTGCTTAGTACGATTGTTACGATGGCCGCCGCAGGGATTGCCAGCCAAATTTTAGAAAAGAAATCGAACAAACGAAAGGAGAAACAACAGTGCAAGAATTCTTTATCGCGGTCTTTATAATCGTAGCTACAGTTGCTTTGTATCTAGTCATGGCAAAAGTATACGTACGGTTCTCCTATCCGATTCTTATTCCTGTTTTAACTACAACCATATTCGTTATTCTTCTTTTGCTTGCTTTTCATATTTCCTATGACGAGTATATGATTGGAGGCAAATGGATTAATTCACTTCTGGGACCAGCGGTTGTTGCATTAGCGTATCCACTCTATAAACAGCGTGAGATGCTAGTAAAATACAGCGTTCCTATTATTGGAGGGGTATTTGTAGGTTTATTCGCAGGCATGATCAGCGGACTTGTGTTTGCTGAAGTATTTGGCGTTGATCGAAGCCTGATTTTATCCATTATTCCTAAATCTATTACTACCCCGGTAGCGATTCAAATTGCCACAGGACTAGGGGGCGTTCCATCGATGACCGTGGTATTTGTTATGATTGCAGGCTTTTCAGGGGTAATCCTTGGACCGCTACTTTTAAAATGGATTAGGATCAAAAGTTCTTTAGGAAAAGGCATTGCACTAGGCAGTGCTTCTCATGCCCTAGGAACTTCTAAAGCATTTGAATACGGTGAGCTAACGGTATCGATGAGTTCAGTATCAATGACGTTAAGTGCTGTATTAGGATCGGTTTTTGGACCGATTGTTGTCTGGCTATTCCAAGTGTAAGGTGAGATAAAAGAAAGTGAATATAAAAAACAATCCCGTTCCAATTGGAGCAGGATTGTTTTTTTTATAAAAGCATAAATTTTTCCCAAGCAAATTTTAAGTTGTGCGGCTCTTACTCTGATACTATAATAAAAAGAAAGAAAATTCATAAAATAACCGCTTTTTTGTTATTTTTAGGAAGGCTAGTCAATTGTCGGGTGGGTAAGTAGGCTTAGTCAAAGTTATATACGCAGTAAAAATAGCAGAAAAGAGGAGCTGAACGTATTTTATGAAAGAGGAGCTCGTGTATATAGGAAAAAAGATTCTTGAACATAAATATAGCTTGTCAGAAAAATTAGCCGAACGTTTAGATGCTACACATACGCTAAGTCTAGAGGAATTGAAAGAAAAGAAAATTCTGAAGTGGCGAGTGTCAATTATGGAATACTTTGGGAGAGCTCTATTTGAAGAACAAGAGTCTGTACTTAAACTTGTTAAAGAATGGGCACTTGATACAGGTAAATATGCAGTGGAAAAAAATATTCCTTTAGAAAAAGCACTAGGTATCCTTCCAATCTATCGCAGCGTTATTTGGGATGTATTTACAAGAGAACTAGAGGAGCACCAGTTTGCTGCAATTACCATGCTGCATGTCAGTGAACGAATTGATCCACTTTTAGATACGGTAACATGTGTTTTTGGTCAAATTTATGATGAGCATAATCGATACATGATGAATTTAGCTTACACGTCACTAGAAGAACTGTCAGTTCCGCTCGTACCTGTCACAAAAGGTATCGCTATTATGCCGATTATTGGAGAAATTGATACCCATCGCTCGCAAGTTATTATGGAAACTTGCTTGAAAAAAGGGACAAGCCTTCAATTATCCTATCTTATTTTGGATATTTCAGGTGTCGTGATTATTGATACAATGGTAGCAGACAATCTGTTCAAAATTCATCGATCTCTCAAATTAGTAGGAGTGGAAGCTATTATAACAGGGATACGACCGGAAATTGCCCAAACGGTAGTGAAACTGGGAATTGATTTTAATCAAATTAAAACAGAAGCAAATTTAGAAGCAGCGCTTTTAAAAATTGGGTTTAGACGTCCTGAAGAACATAGCCGCGCGGATGTGTCATCACGGCGCATAAAATGACCGGTTATGAACATGCAATGGAGATATTCCTTCTTCTAAACGTCGGTATGAAATATGGATTTCAGCAGATAGAAAGTAAGCGCATAGTAAAAAAGCGGATGTTAATCAACATCCGCTTTTTTACTTAATAAATGCCATATGCCATGGTAGCACAAAAGCATAAACGAGGAAGTATACCACTATTGAATAGATAAAAAACCAGCCGTTTAAATGCATATAGCCACTTTTAATCATTCCGTATTCTATGAGTAGTGAACCAGCGCAAAAGAGAAGTGATAAAACCCATTTATTTTTAGCTGTTAAGTAAGTCAAAAATAAAATGGAAAGGGAAGGTGGAATAAATGTATAGCTTAGAATATCTCCAAGTCCTGTAACTTTTGGATCTCCCAAATCAATCATGTTAAAAACACGCGTAATGATAACATCACAAAGCCATCCGACAAACCCAACTACGCAAAACGTGATATAAAAATCTCGCCAAGTTAGCTGTCGTTTAAATAAAACAAGGGCAAGAATAAATAAACATAAACTAACGGTAATCGGAAACCACAAACCATGTGCAGATAAGTCTAAATGCTGAATTGCTTGCTCCAACATTGTTCACCTCAAAAGAAAGAGTTAGTGTTGAAGTTAGCCTATGTTATGGAAGGTATTTTATACATTTTCTACGCGTTGCGTGTATATTCTTCTCGCAAGATTGAATATAACTTTAAGTCTTGATGAGCTCCTTTAATAAACATGGCTTTTCGAATCGTTCCTTCATAAGACATACCGATTTTTTTCATTACTTTCTCAGATGCAGCATTTTCAACAAAGCACCTCGCCTGAATGCGCACTAAATCCATTTCTTCAAATCCAAACGCAATTACTTTTTCAGCTGCTTCCGTAACAAATCCCTTATTCCAATATGCTTCAGAAATCGCATAGCCAATTTCCGCAATGCGATGTGTAGGGTTCCAAGTGACAAAGTCAATGGTGCCAATACATTTTTTTAAGGCTTTGATTTCCATAGCCCAAGGAGAAATGGATTGGTTGCTGTACTGCTTTAGAACGAAGGAAACAAACTCTTTTGTATCTTGAAGCTTTCGGTGCTTTTCCCAATTTACATATCTGCTCACCTTTTCATTTGAGGCATATTCAAACATGTCACGCACATCTTTTTTTGTAACTTTCCGCAAGCGGAGTCTTTCGGTTTCTAGTGTGGGTAAATTTCCGTATATATCTTTTACTTGAATCATAAAGTTGTCTCCTTTCTCAGCAAGAAGTGGATGAAATGTTGATAATAATGTTTCAGAGAAGCTGCAGCATTCCAAAAATACGCTTTCTATTTCATGTGCTTGATTCTTTAATTGTAAAATATTTCATTGGTGAGCGTAAGAGGTCAAATGGGTTTTTGAAAAATAAAAAATTATTTTTTCTGTTCATAATCAGTTCACATATGCTTGTTAGACTAAAGTCAGAAATTAAGAAGGAGTGAAATGAAACACATGAACAGTGAAGTGAAAGAAGAACGAACTTCAAATAAAAACAGAATAGACTTATTTTTAGTTCCCATTGTTTTAATTGCAGCGTTTTTGAACTTATTTAAAATTTGGACAGATGAATACGCCAACGCTTATTACACGGCAGCTGTCAAAAGTATGCTTCAAAGTTTTCATAATTTCTTTTATGCATCTTTTGATCCAGGAGGCTATGTAACGATTGATAAGCCGCCGGTTGTATTTTGGATTCAGACAATTAGTGCCAAAATATTTGGATTTCACGGATGGAGCGTCATTCTACCGCAAGCATTAGCAGGCATCGGTTCAGTCCTTTTACTATACGTACTCGTAAAACGTACGTTTGGCGTATGGGCTGGGAGATTTGCTGCTCTTGCCATGGCTCTGACGCCAATTGTACCTGCGGTAAGCCGAACAAATAATATCGATAGTATGCTTGTATTTACATTATTAGTAGCAACGTGGATGTTATTTCGTGCTGTGCGTACGGCTAAATTTGGCTGGGTGTTAGCAGCTTTTGCGATGATTGGTGTTGCATTTAATATGAAAATGCTTCAAGCATACATGGTTTTACCAGCATTTTATGTTTTCTATGTAGTGGCAACCAAAATCACTTGGAAAAAGAAAATTGCTTTTTTAACAACAGCGACTACACTAATGCTCGCGGTTTCTGTCTCATGGGCAGTTGTAGTGGATTCCACTTCTGCTGATAAGCGACCTTATATGGGAAGCAGTCAAACAAATTCAGTTTTAGAGCTTGCTTTTGGATATAACGGTATTAATCGTTTAACTGGAAATACAAGCGTGACGGGAAGCAGTCATAAGCAGCCTGCTCAAACTGAGCAGCAAACAGCAAGCAGTGAAACAAAACAAAGTAGTAATTCAAGTGCTGATTCTTCACAAAGCTCAAATCAAAAAAAAAGCAGCTCTTCTCAAAAGATGCAGGCTCCAGGCGGAGGGAATCAAAACGGAATGTTCAACACGGGGAATCCTGGTCCCTTCCGACTATTCCAAAAAGGGTTATCAGATCAAATCAGCTGGTTATTACCATTTGTAATCTTTTCAATCGTGGGTTTATTTGCCGGAGTAAAATTTAAAGGGCCTTACACGACAAAACAAAAAGAAAGTTTATTTTGGTTAGCGTGGCTGCTACCAGTAGCTGTCTTCTTTAGTATCGCAGGATTTTTCCATCAGTATTATTTAATTATGCTGGCACCTCCAATCGCTGCATTTGCCGGAGCGGGAGCAGTAGCTTTATGGAGCATGTACAAACAGCATAATGGCTGGAAATCATGGCTGCTGCCAGGTGGTATTTTAACAACAGCAGCACTTCAAGTATATATTATGTCTCCTTATGTCAGCTCAATCGGCGCAGCGCCAATTGCAGGTGTAGGAGCACTGGGCGTCATTTTAGCTCTTGTTTTAGCTGTTCGTAAACAGCGTAAAAATTCGTTGACAAACTACCTGGGAGCCGCAGCGATGGTTGTCTTACTTGCGATGCCGGCGTACTGGGCGATGACACCAATTATTTATGGTGGAAATAGCATGCTTCCATCAGCAGGTCCTGATTCTTCAAGCGGTATGGGAGGACCTCCAAGCACAGCTACAAATAGCAAACAATCTGGCTTTAACGGTATGCAGCCTCCAGGAAGCTCTAGCGGAAATTCATCATCGAACAATCAAATGCAGCCGCCAAGCGGTTCATCGAACGGCGGTCAAATGCCGGGTGGTTCATCCAATAATGGTCAAATGCAGCCGCCAAGCGGTTCTTCAAACAGTGGTCAAATGCAAATGCCAGGCGGTTCATCCAATAATAGTCAAATGCCAAATAGCTTTTCAAGCAAATCATCATCTTCAAAACGAAAAAGTGGAGGGATGAACGCAGAAGTAAACCAAAAGCTACTAAACTATTTAACAAAAAATAATACAGGTGAAAAATATTTATTTGCCACAACGGATTCAACTTCAGCTGCACCTTACATTATCAAAACGGGCAAGCCAGTAATGGCAATGGGTGGATTTAGCGGTTCAGATCCAATTTTAACGGTAAGTAAATTAAAAGCCATGATTAAAAAAGGTGAAGTGAAATATTTCTACTTGTCTGGCATAGGCAAGGGAGGTCAATCTGACGTTATCACGTGGATTAAAGAAAATAGTAAGGAGATTCCTTCTTCCAAGTGGCAGTCTACTTCATCAAGTGCTCAGCAAGGGCCATTTGGAAACGGAACACTATACGAAATAACGCTTAAATAAGGAGGGCATGAACATGAGTTCCATCGTTAAATATTCTATTGTTGTTCCTGTCTACAACGAAGAAGAAGTGATTCATGAAACCTACCGCCGTCTCACAGAAGTGATGCGTTCAACGAAAGAAGCTTACGAGCTTCTTTTCGTGAACGACGGCAGTAGAGATCGAACAGCAGAAATCATTAAAGAGTACAGTGAGCAAGACCCAGCGGTTGTTTTATTAGATTTCGCCCGTAACTTTGGTCATCAAATTGCTATTACAGCTGGTATGGATTATGCAAGAGGAGAGGCGGTCGTTGTGATTGATGCTGATTTGCAAGACCCGCCCGAATTGATTTTAGAGATGATTGAAAAATGGAAGCAAGGGTTTGACGTTGTATACGCTAAGCGTACAAAGCGAAAAGGAGAAACATACTTTAAAAAACAAACGGCTGCTATGTTTTATCGCTTCTTACGTGCGATGACCGATATTGATATTCCGCTTGATACAGGGGATTTCCGTTTGCTAGATCGCAAAGTGTGCAATCAAATGAATAGCATTCAAGAAAAAAATCGCTTTGTTCGGGGATTAGTAAGCTGGGTTGGCTTTAAGCAAACAGCAGTAGAATATGAGCGAGACGAGCGTTTGGCCGGGGAGTCGAAATATCCTTTGAAAAAGATGCTGAAGCTTTCAATGGATGGTATTACATCTTTTTCATATAAGCCATTAAAGCTAGCTAGCTATGCTGGTGTAACTCTATCTGGTATCGGTTTTATTTATCTTTTAGTAGTGCTGTATTTGAAGTTATTTACAGACAGCACCATCACCGGGTGGTCGTCATTAATTGTCATTCAGCTATTCTTTAGCGGCATCATTTTAATTATTCTTGGTATGATTGGAGAATATATTGGCCGCATCTACGATGAAACAAAAAATCGTCCACTCTATATCGTCCGTGAAAAGTATCAGCTTGAAACACGCAAGGAAGTATCACTTCGTGACTAACAAATGGATATCTTTTATTAAATTTACGTTAGTAGGAGTTGTAAATACACTGATTGATTTTGTAGTATACGCACTTTTAACAACAATCGGTGTTAACTACATACTAGCGCAGTGGGTTTCATACAGTGCGGGCATCTTAAACAGTTATGTCATGAATCGCAAATGGACGTTTGAGAGAAAAGAAAAAAGCAGTAGGCGTGAAGTGATTTCATTCGTGATCGTAAATTTGATCACTTTATCCCTAACATCATTTATGTTGACTGTTCTATATAATAAATGGGGTATATCGCTGCTAATCAGTAAACTTTTAATTACAATCGTAAGTGTCGGTATCAACTTTATTGGTACTAAATTATTTGTATTTACTACTAAAAAAGAAAGAGGGATTGATATATGACGATAAAAAAAGCAGTTATTCCAGTAGGCGGTTTAGGAACTCGATTTTTGCCAGCGACAAAAGCGCAGCCGAAAGAAATGCTGCCAATTGTCGATAAGCCTGCTGTACAATATATTGTAGAAGAAGCTGTGAAATCAGGCATTGAAAGTATTATTTTTATTACAGGACGAAACAAAAAATCAATTGAAGACCATTTTGATAAATCAATTGAGTTAGAGCAAATGCTTGAAGAAAAACACAAGTTCCAAATGCTAAAAGAAGTACAAACGATCTCATCAATGGCCAGCCTTCACTATATTCGTCAAAAAGAGCCGTTAGGACTCGGTCATGCTATTCTTTGTGCCGAACAGTTTATTGGAGATGAGCCGTTTGCCGTTCTTCTTGGAGACGATATTATGACTTCTGAAGAACCTGCGCTCAAACAGATGATTGAAGCGTATGAAACGACTAATCAATCAGTTATCGGAGTTCAAAAAGTGGATGTTGAAGAGGTATCAAAATACGGAATCATTCAGCCGAAAAATAAATCTAGCAGCCTTCATGAAGTGAATGACTTGATTGAAAAACCATCGATAGAACAAGCTCCGTCAACTATTGCCGTTATGGGCCGCTACATTTTAAATCCTTCTATTTTTTCTTATCTAAAAACGATTGAAAGAGGGGTAGGAAATGAATTACAATTAACAGATGCACTGCGTGTGGTATGTGAAAAAGAGCGATTGTTTGCTCTTGAACTGGAAGGACAGCGCTTTGATATTGGAGATAAGGTAGGCTATATGAAAGCGATGGTAGAAGTTGCGTTAAAGCGCAGAGATTTACGTCAAACGTTTTTATCGTATTTGGAGGGAATTATAGAAAAAGAACGAGCAAACAACTTCAGCTAATAAGAGTTAATCCGTTTGTTCATATTCAGTTCATATTTGAAGTATAAAATCATTGTATGATCTTATGCGGCTCTCTGTTTACTATAAACAGAGAGCTTACTGTGCGTAAAAGCTGGACAAACTTAGGAATAGGGAGAGACATGTATGATTCAAATATTAGTTGCAGATGATGATCAACATATTCGAGAGCTGATATCATTATATTTAGAAAATCAAGGATTCAAAATTATAAAAGCAGCAGATGGTGAAGAAGCGTGGGCGAAAATGGAAGAGTTTCGAATTGATCTAGCGGTCGTTGATATCATGATGCCATTTAAAGACGGATGGGAACTAACAAAGGAAATTAAGGAGTATTTTGATATACCGGTTTTAATGGTAACAGCTAGAGGCGAATCGCATGATAAGCTAAAAGGATTTGATATCGGAACAGACGACTATGTCGTGAAGCCTTTTGATCCTCAGGAAATGGTTGCTCGTGTAAAGGCTCTTTTACGCAGATACCGAGTAGAAGCTAACAATGTAATCTATATGGGGAATATAAAACTAGACCGTACCAAATTAGAGATGAGTGCAGGAGAAACAAGCGAACAGCTGCCGTTAAAAGAGTTTGAATTACTGTTCACGTTAGTTAGTTCTCCAGGGAAAATTTTTACTCGTGATCAGCTTATTCAATTAATTTGGGGATATGATTATGAAGGCGATGAGCGCACGGTAGACGTTCACATAAAACGTCTGCGAGAGAGGCTTAATCATATGAAAAACGTCGGTATGGAAATCAAAACAATTCGCGGACTAGGCTATAGAGCAGAAGGGTGTTAACGTGAAATCAATTTATGTAAAGCTGGTTCTGTCGTTCATCATTACAATTTTATTGAGCGTTGTGATTACCGTTGTCGTCACGACATTTCTTAGCAAGCAGAAGCTCGAAATGCGATTAGGTCAGGATATGGTGAAGATGGGAGAAGATTTTATCGATTTGTACGGAGCAGAAGACTCGGACAAAGCTGCAAGGTTTTTATCTAATTCATCATTCATTCATTTTTCGTTTATTATTATTGATGATCAGCATGAAGAAAAAGTATTAGGACAGCCAGGACCGCCTATTCCAATTACACCGAAAGAAGTAGATCAAGTATTAGACGGGAAGCGTTATTCTAATTTAAACGAGGAAAAAGATGATCGTCCACAGCCAAACGTAGTGGGCCTTCCTTTTAAAGAAAATGGACGGTCGTATGCTCTATTTATTCAGTCTCATCCACAGCGGCAATTTTCAGTTATTCAAGATGTTCAAAATATCCAGCTTATTACGATTTTATTAGTGGGTATTGTATTATTTGCATATGTTTCAATGATTATTATTAAACCGATTAAGCGTCTCAGTACAGCGATGAAAGTTGTCGGACAAGGCGAATACAATGTGCAAGTCGAGCACGCAGCGAATGATGAAATCGGTCTGTTAACTAAAAATTTTAATCAAATGACTAAAGAATTAAACAAAATAGAAACGATGAGGCAAGAGTTCATTGCTAGCGTTTCGCATGAGATTCAATCACCGCTGACCTCTATTCGCGGTTTTTCAGCGGCACTTAAAGATGATATCGTCAGTGAAGATAAAAAGATACAATATTTAACGATTATTGAAAAAGAAAGTACAAGACTTTCTCAGCTTAGTTCCAATTTGCTAAAGCTTGCTTCTCTAGACTCTGAACATCAAACGCTAATGCTGCAGCAATACCGTTTAGATGAACAAATCAGGCATGTGGTCATGGCTTTAGAACCTCAGTGGACAAAAAAGAATATAGAAATTGACCTTGATTTATCCAATGTTCAAATGGAAGCAGATAAAGATTTGTTAGAGCAAGTTTGGCTGAATTTAGTAACAAATGCTATTAAATATACGCCTGAAAATGGATTTGTGAAAATATCCATTTCTCTAAAAAACGAAGAAATAGACGTGAAAATAAAGGATAATGGAATTGGTATTGCCGAAGAAGATCAAAAATATATTTTTGAAAGCTTTTATAAAGTAGATAAATCGAGAACGTTAAAAGGAAGCGGCCTCGGTCTAGCCATTACAAAAAAAATTGTTCGGTTGCATGAGGGCACAATACGTGTTGAAAGCAAAAAAGAACAAGGAAGCATTTTTACGGTAACCTTGCCTATCCAAAAAATTAGGGCTAAAAAAGACTCGTCTGTGTAAGTTCATGCAGATGAGTCTTTTTTATTAGGTCAAAGATATAAAAAAAATTAATAATATCTATTTATTTTTTTAATCCCTACTTGACATATAGGTAAAGTGTAAATAATATAGATAGTATAAATCTTTTGAAAAAATTGGGATGCTAAAGAAGCTGATCGGTCAACCGAAGGCTCATACTTGTTCGCTACTAGTGTGGGCCTTTTCTGTACATTGGTTGTGGTCATTAAAATCTCAATCTTCAACTGAACATATGGGGAGGATTACCATGTATTTATCTTCTGCACATTATACAAGTACTTATAGATGTTGTTCGCTTTGTTTATTCAACTGCAACTAAAATATAAATTTATCTATGAATAGGAGAATGATAAAATGGCTTCAATTACACAAGAAAAATTAGATTATATTGTTAAATTACTAACTGAAATCAACTATGGATCTGTACTAATTACCCTTCACGACGGACAAATTACTCAAGTGGACAGCACGGAAAAAAACCGCTTTTTAGCTAAAAGCAAAGTAGCAAGCCACAAATAAGCCTATTTAAATACGTATTTAGAGAAACTGAAGGGCCAGCCTAGCTAGCGAATGCTTGGCGGCGGGGCAAGCAAGTACCGTACTAAATATAGAAAACGTGCGTATTCGAAGAAAAATTGACTTTCTTTCCGGTTAAAGATTTAGAATTTTTTGAATTAAAATTGAGTTATAGGTTGTATGAGTATGACGATGAGAAGTCTAAAGCTGCTAAAGCAGCAGCTTTGTACTTTTTAAAATTATGAAAATCTGACAGTTTCATTCCTGTGCTGACCGGATTACCGAAGGCTTCTGACCTGTGTTAGGAGTCTTTTTTTTATTCTTAAATTAATATAATAGGAGGAGAAAAGATGGAAAATTTATTACGAGCAGCGGTGCGGCAAAGAAAACAATACCTCATTGAAAAGTTACTGAAAAAAGGGATTTACAAAAAAGAAAACCATCATCTTTTTGAACTTACACTCTCTGACTTAGAAAAAGAGTATCAGGCACGCAGTAGGTAAGGGATAGAAAAATTTATATCCAATAAAAAAGCGTAAAGGGTATGCCTTTGCGCTTTTTATCTAACAATAAATTAGTACCAGATATTAAAAGTAGGTGTTATAATTAAGTATCAACTGATTTGAGGTGGAGAAATGATGCAATCAAAAGCTAGAATCACAGGAATGGGGATATATACACCAAAGCAAAAATTAACGAACGACCATTTAAAAGAAATGGTTGATACAAGTGACGAATGGATTGTACAGCGTACCGGAATGAAAGAACGACGAATTGCTGGTGAAGGCGAATACACGTCTACGCTTGCCATTCGAGCCGTTGAAAATTTGCTTAACCGATATGCTGTAGAAATAGAAGATGTAGATGCAATTATTGTTTCGACAACAACGCCAGATCACTTTTTTCCTAGCGTAGCATGTCAGATTCAAGATTACTTTCATATTGATCAAGCTGCTGCATTTGATCTAAGTGCCGCATGCGCCGGTTTTACATATGGCCTTCATGTGGCGAACGGCTTAGTGACGTCGGGATTGCATAAAAAGATTTTAGTTATTGGTGCTGAAGTCATGTCGAAAATTACAGATTATACGGACCGGGCCACATGCGTGCTGTTTGGTGACGGAGCGGGAGCTATGCTTGTAGAGTACGATGAGCATAATCCGAGTTTCTTAGGATGTCACTACGGAACGGACGGAAGCGGAGGGGTGAATTTATATCGTTCTAACTTATCTAATACTCTTTCAGGAAAAGAAATTAATTCGAGCGGGAATTTAGTTCAAAACGGGCGTGAAGTATACCGCTTTGCTGTTCGAACGATTCCAAAAGGAGTAGAAGCATTATTAAAGAATACTTCCATTTCTCTTTCTGATGTAAATTGGTTTATTCCGCACAGTGCAAACCTTCGAATGATTGAAGCTATTTGTGCTAAAACAGGTGTTTCAATGGATAAAACGTTAACGAGTGTGCAATACTGCGGAAATACATCTTCAGCTTCTATTCCGCTTGCTTTAAACGAAGGAATAATGACAGGAAAAGTACAGGGTAATGACCTCCTTATTCTCTATGGGTTTGGAGGAGGATTAACGCACTGCGGCTTGTTAATTAAATGGACGTGTAAAGAAAAAAGCTAAAAGGCGTCGCCTTTTAGCTTTTTTCTTTTTCATTACAGAGTTTTTTATTGTCGTTACAAGAAAGTTTATTCTTCTTATAACAGCAGGTTTGCAGTATTTTCAGCGCAAACATATATAATAGAAAAAACCCGCTTTTTTACAGCGGGTTTTCAACTGGCTTTTGGAATGGTAAAACCTACTCCAAAGACGTCGCGTACATCGTGTACGACCACAAAAGCTTGTTCGTCGACTTTATGAATAATACGCTTTAATTCTAACAGTTCTTGTTTGTTCACAACTACGTACAATACGTCTTTTGCTTCTTTTGTATAGCTTCCATGAGCAGAAAAGACAGTGACGCCGCGCTGCATCTTTTTATTGACTTGTTCGGCTACTTCAACTGAACGGTGTGAAATAATAGTGATTGCTTTGCGAGGGTTGAGTCCTTCAATAATATAATCAAGCACCTTCGTTCCGATGTAAAGAGAAATAACCGTATACATTGTCTTTTCTCCACCGATGACAAAATAAGCGCTTGCTACAACTAATAAATCAATTGCCAGCATCGTTTTGCTAATATTCCAGTCTAGATATTGATTAGCTAAGCGGGCAATAACTGCAGAGCCTCCGGAAGTTCCGCCGCCTCTAAACACAAGTCCGAGTCCTACACCAGCTAAAATACCAGCAAAAATAGCCCCCAGTAGCGTATCGTCAAGAGGATTTCCCAGTCCTTCAGTTATATGTAGGAATAGAGAAGTGAAAATAATACATATAATTGTGTAAACAATCACACGTTTATGAAGCAATTTGTATCCGATCAGTACCAGCAAACCGTTTAATATAAAGTTTGTGATACCCGGAGACCAGCCTAATACATAATAGGTAATCATTGTTACACCGGTTACGCCGCCTTCTGCTAATTCATTTGGAATAGCAAAGTAATTAATGGCCAGTGCGAAAATGAGGCTCCCTAGAATAATGAGGATAATTTCTTTTATTTTATTAATCATGAACGTTACCTCCAATCATCAAAAGCTCCGAAAACACAGTCATGACAATGTATTATACCAACTCTAGAGACTGAATTAAAGATGGGATATTATTATTTTTTTAAAAATCATTTTCTGCTATTAACATAAAATCTTTTGACAGTTTTTATGGAGTATGAAAAAATGAATTGTTTGCTTTTATTTTGATTAAAAAGTTTTGCAATGAGAATGTTCGTTCGGTAAAATAGAAGCAAGAGTCAAGGGGGAGAATGAACGTGTATCAAGATGAATTAAAACAGTATGCGAAGTTAGTAATGCCCGAGCATTTAGAGAAAATGAAGAAAATGTACAGTCCCGATGCGCATAAGCAGCCTTTAGGGTTAAAAAAAGAAAAGATTGAGCATATTGAAAATGTCATTATGAACAGTTACTCGGAGCATTATCCAGTAACGCTTCACGTCTATGAAGCAGGACATATTCAAAGGTATGAACGAGTGACGATTGATAAAGTCTCACTGCAGTCGAATACGCTGATGGTTACAGGCCCTTGCTATACATATTCGATTCGAGCGGATGCAGTAATTGAAGCAGATGTATGGAAAGATGAAAGCTACTCTAGCTAAGAGTAGCTTTTTTGTTCGTTTTGTATCTTTTTTTTAACGCATGCATACAATACATAAAAGCATATTCTGCGAGTAGCAACTTCTAGCTACTAGGAAATTTTAATTAAAGAAGGGATTATTGTATGCAAAATGAAAAAACTCAAGTAAGAGAAATCGAATTAACGCAGTTCATTAAAAAAAGACTCGTTCGTTTTATCTCAAGTTTAGCTATTTCTTCTGCCCTTGCTTCCATATTATATATGCTTCTGTTTTTATTTAAATGATGGGTCACTTTGAGTTGTCCAAAAAGGTGGACAACTTTTTTGGTGTGTAGGCTTTTATGAAATCAGGACAAGCTATGGCTGATTCAGTCAGAAAAATTCAATCGGTCAAGAAATAGTCAAAAACAGTCATAACTAATTGAGTGGAAGAAAACCTTTACATATAATGAGAAAAGTAGACAAATTCTTGAATTACCAGCATATTTCCTTTTGTATGAACTATTATTAAACCAAATGCAAATCTAATTGTTCATTCAAAAAACTTTATTTTGTAATTAAAAAAATGAATGTTTTTGATTTTTTATGATTGATTTTGAATGTAAACCGTGATAAAGTAAGTACATGAAATAAATGAAAACGCTTTTTTGAAAAAGGAGCTAGAACATGTTAACGCCGGAAAGACATCAACTAATCTTAAAACTTTTAAAAGAGAAAGAACTTGTAAAAGTGCAAGAGTTTATCGAAGTTACAGGCGCTTCGGAATCAACCATTAGAAGAGACTTAAGTCAACTAGAAGAAGAGCAAATGCTCAAACGTGTTCATGGTGGCGCTTCGCTTATTCGCAGTAAACGAATCGAACTGAGCGTTATCGAAAAATCTGCTAAAAATGTTCAAGATAAACGAAACATTGCAGAGTATGCGGCTTCCATTATAAATGAAGGTGACTGTATTTTTTTAGATGCAGGAACTACAACGTATGAAATGATTCCTTTTTTAAAGCAAAAAGATGTAGTTGTCGTGACAAATGGTTTAATGCATTTAAACCCGATGCTAGAACAAGGTATCACCCTCTATTTAATTGGAGGATCTGTTAAACATAAAACGGGCGCTTTAATTGGCAATGGAGCTCTTTTAAGTCTTGAGCAATATCGTTTTGACAAGTGCTTTATGGGAGCGAATGGGATTCATCATCAATATGGATATACAACTCCTGATCCAGAAGAAGCATTGATCAAGCAAACGGCAATGAAGCTGTCTAGAGAATCTTATATTTTATCAGATTCCACTAAGTTTTTTGAAACAAGCTTTGCGAAAATAGCCGATTTACATGAAGCAAAAATTATAACAAATGACGTACCTAGCGATGTACTTATACAGTATGCAAACAAAACAGACATAAAGGTTGTGAAATCATGATTTATACATGTACGTTGAACCCATCCGTTGATTACGTAGTACATGTTTCAGCATTCGAAGAAGGCGGGCTTAACCGCACAACGAATGAAGCCAAGTTTCCAGGAGGAAAAGGCATTAACGTCTCTCGCGTTTTAAAACGATTAGGTGTTGATAATAAAGCCCTCGGTTTTGTAGCCGGCTTTACAGGAACCTATATCGAAGACTACTTAAAAGCGGAGAATATCGAAACAGCTTTTACAAGAGTTGAGGGAGATACCCGTATTAACGTAAAGTTAAAAACAGAAAAAGAAACAGAAATTAACGGTCAAGGACCTGCTATTACAGACGAAGCGCTTCAGTCTTTATTGACTCAAGTAAAGCAAATGACTGAAGGCGATATCTTCGTATTAGCAGGGAGTATACCGAAAACGCTTCCAAGTTCTGTGTATGAAACGTTAACTGAACTAGCAGCAGCGAACGGAGTAAAAGTTGTAGTAGATGCAAGTGGAAAAACTTTGCTAGACGTCGTGTCCCACAAGCCGTTTTTTATCAAACCGAATCATCATGAACTTGCAGAATTGTTTGATGTAGAAGTAAACAGTGCAGAAGATGCGCTAGTATACGGTAAGAAGCTCGTGGAACAAGGAGCGCAAAACGTCGTTGTGTCTATGGCAGGTGATGGAGCACTGCTTATTAACGAAAGCGGTGTCTACAGTGCCACAGTCCCTAAAGGAACGGTAAAAAATTCTGTTGGAGCTGGCGATTCACTTGTAGCTGGATTTATTGCTTCTTATGTAAAACAAGGGGATTTATTAGAAGCTTTTCAAACAGGAGTAGCTTCAGGAAGTGCCACAGCATTCTCACTTGAATTATGTACAGCAGAAGATGTAAAGACGCTTCGTGAACAAGTGTCAATCACAAAGGTAGAGTAGGGGGAAACGAGAATGAGAATTACTGAATTATTAAAAAAAGATACAATCATTCTTGATTTAAAAAGCACGTCAAAAGCTGATGTTATTGATGAATTAGTTGGAAAATTAGACGAAGCTGGTCGCTTAAGCGACCGAGCTGGCTATAAAGAAGCAATTTTAAATCGTGAATCTCAAAGTACAACGGGAATTGGAGAAGGCATTGCCATTCCGCATGCGAAAACAAGCTCGGTAAAAACACCGGCCATTGCATTTGGACGCTCAACAGAAGGTATCGATTATGAATCATTAGACGGACAGCCTGCACACTTATTCTTTATGATTGCAGCGAGTGAAGGAGCGAATAATGCTCACTTAGAAACATTATCTCGTTTGTCTACGTTGTTAATGGACGAATCGTTCCGAAAAACGTTGCTAACAGCATCATCAATTGATGAAGTCATTAAAGCAATTGATGATAAGGAAACTGAAAATGAAGCGCCGGAAGAGGAAGTAGATACAGCTTCAGATCAATTAGTGCTTGCTGTAACGGCTTGTCCAACGGGAATTGCCCACACATATATGGCAGCGGACAGCTTAAAAGCAAAAGCGAAAGACATGAATGTCACGCTAAAAGTTGAAACAAACGGTTCCAGCGGGGTTAAAAACGCGTTGACGAAGGAAGAAATTGAAAACGCTACCGCTATTATCGTTGCAGCGGACAAGCAAGTAGAAATGGAACGTTTTGCAGGTAAAAAAGTCATTCAAGTTCCAGTAGCTGAAGGAATTCGCAAGCCTGAAGAATTAATTAACCGCGCGTTAAAAGGAGACGCTCCTGTATACAGCGGCGGCGGTGGCAGCAAAGAAGGCGGAGAAAGTAAAGGATCAGAGCGTACAGGGTTTTACAAGCACCTAATGAGCGGTGTATCAGCAATGCTTCCGTTTGTTGTAGGGGGCGGGATCTTAATTGCTATTTCATTTATGTTTGGCATTCACTCAGCAGAACCGAAAGATCCGACGTACAATGCATTTGCAGCAGCATTAAAAACAATTGGCGGAGATAATGCATTCTTCTTACTAGTACCAGTACTAGCAGGGTTTATTGCAATGAGTATTGCTGATCGTCCTGGTTTAGCTCCCGGTATGGTTGCAGGTCTTTTAGCAGCTTCTGGCGGAGGCGGTTTCTTAGGTGGTTTAATCGCTGGTTTCTTAGCAGGTTATGTAGTAGTGGGGTTAAAGAAATTATTCAGCGGTTTACCGCAAGCGCTTGATGGAATTAAGCCAGTTCTTCTTTATCCGCTATTTGGGATTTTTATCTCAGGGTTGATTATGCTTTATGTTGTAAATGAGCCAGTTAGTGCGATTAACAAAGGATTAACGCACTGGTTAAGTGGATTTGGTACAGGTAACTTAGTATTATTAGGTATTATCTTAGGCGGTATGATGGCGATTGATATGGGTGGTCCTATTAATAAAGCAGCCTTTACATTTGGTATTGCAATGATTGATGCTGGAAACTATGCACCACACGCAGCGATTATGGCAGGCGGTATGGTTCCACCATTAGGTATGGCCATTGCGACAACTTTGTTCAAAAATAAATTTACTCGCCAAGAGCGTGAAACAGGTAAAACGTGTTATGTAATGGGTCTTTCATTTATCACAGAAGGTGCGATTCCATTCGCAGCAGCTGACCCAGGCCGTGTGATTCCCGCATCGGTTATCGGTGCTGCAGTAGCAGGTGCTTTAACAATGATGTTCCACATCGGTTTACCAGCACCACACGGCGGCGTATTCGTTATCGGAATTGTACAAGGAAATCCTCTTTTATATGCACTAGCAATTTTAATTGGTGCAATTGTAACAGCGGTCCTTGTAGGTGTATTAAAAAAGCCAAAAGCAGAATAACAAATAAAGACTGATTTTACATGATGTAAAATCAGTCTTTTTGTGTTTTTCTGGTAGACATTTGTTCTTTATGAGAGTACAATTACGGTAGTATTCCTTTAATTTTTAGAAAAGTTAGATAGATAAGCTTTTCTACTTGATAAAATATGGTACAATAATCGAATATTAAAAACAAAGTAAGGAAGTGTCTCAAACATGAAGGTTGCGAAGTTTGGCGGGAGTTCAGTTGCAAGCGCAGAGAAATTTAAACAGGTTGCGCATATTGTAACGTCTGATAAAGAGAGAAAGCTGGTGGTTGTATCAGCTCCGGGCAAGCGATACGGAGAAGATACAAAAATGACAGATTTGCTAATCGCACTTTCTGCCAAAATACAGCTTGGAGAAGATTACGTCGATGAGTTTGGGCAAGTAATTGATCGCTATCGTGAAATCGTTGTGGACTTGTCTATGCCAGAAACGATTATTACTGACATTATTACGAATTTACAATCACTTATTGATTTACATAAAAACGATCCATTTCGCGTATTAGACTGCCTAAAAGCAAGTGGAGAAGATAATAACGCAAAGGTAATGGCTGCTTATTTAAACCATTTAGGTTTTGAAGCTCATTATGTAAATCCAAAAGAAGCAGGTATTTTTGTTTCTGATGAACCCGGAAGAGCAAGAGTGCTTCCACTGTCTTATGAAAAATTACCGCAGCTAAGAGAGCGTTCGGGCATTTTGGTGATTCCAGGATTCTTTGGCTACTCTGAAGAAGGAAACATGGTTACGTTCTCGCGCGGTGGGTCAGATATCACAGGCTCAATTGTAGCAGCGGGAGTAAAAGCTGATTTGTATGAGAACTTTACCGACGTAGATGCTATTTATAGCGTAGATCCAAGACTTGTGGAAAAGCCTCATGAAATGAAAGAAGTAACATACAGAGAAATGCGTGAACTATCCTATGCAGGTTTTTCTGTCTTCCATGATGAAGCGCTAGAGCCGGTTTATAAACTAGGCATTCCTGTATGTGTAAAGAATACAAATAATCCTGAAGCAAAGGGTACATTCATTGTAGCTGAGCGTCCTCACGGCGATACGCCGGTAGTTGGAATCGCTGGGGATAAAGGTTTTTGCAACATCCACGTGAGCAAATACTTATTAAACCGTGAAATTGGTTTTGGCAGAAGATTGCTTGAAATTTTAGAGGATGAAGGTATTTCATACGAGCATACCCCTTCAGGAATTGATAATATCTCTGTCATCATGCGCGAGCATCAGCTTACGCCAGATGTGGAAAAGCGTGTATTTACTCGAATTGAAAAAGAACTTGAAGTGGATGAAATCTTTATTGAACGTGATCTTGCTATGGTTATGGTAGTAGGAGAAGGAATGAATAGCACAGTAGGAATTGCTGCAAAAGCTACAGAAGCTTTTGCTCGTGCTGAAGTGAATCTTGAAATGATCAACCAAGGTTCTTCTGAGGTGAGCATGATGTTTGGTGTGAAAGCAGATGCTTTAGACCGTGCTGTTCAAGCTCTTTACAATACGTATTTTAACAGCATGTACAGTATTTCTTATTCGAATGTAAAATAAACAAGACGAAAAACCCCGCTTTCTTTTTAGAGAGCGGGGTTTTCTAGTGAAGGCGTATAAAAATCAGATTTGTGGACATAAAGGGAAGGAAGAGTGAAGTCAAAGGAGGAAATACAGTGAAGAAACGACCCTTTTTCATATTCTTTTCCCTTATAGGTATTAGCGTACTTTCAGCATGCCACAATGATGATGCAGCACCGGCAAAAGAAGCTCAAAATAAACAAGGAGTGACGAATGGCGGAACGCCGATGAGCTATGATAATCAAAGCGAAAACACATCTTTTAACTTTTCAAAATTTGATTTAGAAGTAGACTATAAGGGGCTCAACAATGATTATGAAGCCGACTACGAAAATGAAAATGATGAGATAGAAGCCAAAGTGGATGATAATATTAACGATGACCACTTGAACGGAGACAAAGCTTTTAATAAATTATCTTCAAAATTTAAAAAGTTGAATTTTGATCAGCGCACGCCCGATGAAGATGTAAAAAAGGAAGTAATCGATGCGTTTGGTCTAAAAAAAGATTTTCAGTCGTTTGAATTAGAAGTTCGTTTTTCAAACGGAACGGAAAAAGAATACAACTTTAAACAGAAGTAAGACGTTAAAACAAAGTATTTTAGTTGAAGGAAAATCCGAACGATGAATTGAGGTTCTTCATTAAGAATCCAACTCGTTCGGATTTTTTCATTGGTAAGGTGAACGTATGTCTCAATCTTATTTTTGATGTCTAAAAAAAGGAAAATAGTGAAAGGATGGTGATAAATAAGAAAAAGGAGGAATCACGGATGCAAAAGTTGATAATGAACGGATGCGTAGTCTTTGTTCTGTTATTGTTAGGAGCATGCAGCATGGTAAAAGAGCAAAATAACGCTCATGAAAACCACCTGAAAACAGAGGAAGCGAAAGAAACAAGCGAAGTATCGGTAGAACCTGTTAAAGTGGATTTAACAAATACATCGGGCAAAAAAGTAGGAGAGGCTACCCTGTCAGAAGCAAAGAACGGCGTGCACATTAAATTAACTGCTCAAGGTCTTTCACCGGGAAGACATGGATTTCATATTCATGAAATAGGAAAATGTGAGGTGCCGGATTTTAAAACAGCGGGTGCCCATTTTAATCCTTTTAAACGTGAACACGGCTTTAAAAATACAAAAGGCCCGCATGCAGGTGATTTGCCCAATCTAGAAGTTGCTCCAAATGGCAAAGTAGATACAGAAATTTTTGCTTCTCTTGTCACGCTGCAAGAAGGAAAGCCGAATTCTCTTTTGGATATGGATGGATCGGCATTAGTGATACATGATAAAGTCGACGATTACACAACGGATCCTTCAGGAAACTCAGGAGATCGGATTGTTTGTGGAGTGATTACAAAATAAGCCAAAAAGCTGTGAGATCATTCACGGCTTTTTTATTTCAGTAACGAGCCGCTTCTAAATTGCGGTAAGCTTCTTTTTTTTGCACAATAAAAGAAAGAACGAAAGAAGGTGAAAACATGCATAAGCAAGTTGTTGTAATAGGCGGAGGAATAGGTGGGTTAACAGCGGGAGCGCTTTTAGCTAAACATGATTATGAAGTGACGGTTTTAGAAGCTTCTCGAGAATGGGGAGGCTGTGCAGGGAAATTTCAGCGCCATTTGTATACGTTTCCTGTTGGGGCGACGCTTGGAATGGGATTTGAGCACGGAGGGATACATGAGCGAATCGGCACGTACCTTAGCCTAGAAGTTGAAAAGGTTTCTCTTGAAAAAATCATGAAAGTCCATCTTCCTCATCGTACACTGATTTATTATCAAGACCGGCATCAGCATATTTCCTATCTTCAAAAACAATTTCCTCATAAAGCAAAAAATATTAGGAGCTTTTATGAAAATGTTTTTAGAATTGCAAAAGAAATTAGCAAGCTCATGCAGCCTCTGCCGGTTCTTCCTCCTCTGACAGTCGGTGAGTGGAGCAGGCTAGTAAGTTCGTTGAATGTTGGTTCTGTGAAGCTGTTGCCTTATTTTCATCAATCGTTTAGTTATTTACTAAAAAAACACAGCTTGCTAGACGAAGCGGACTTTCTTCATTTTGTTGATGGTCAATTAATAGACAGCATGCAGACAACGAGCGAGAACTGTTCAATGCTTATTGGGTGTTTGGCGTTAGATATTTATCACGAAGGAGCTTTTTATGTGAATGGCGGCTTATACAAAGTCGCAGAAGCGCTGCAAAAATCGATTAAAGCCAGCGGAGGAAAAACGACTCTAGGAAGGAAAGTAGTAAAGATAGAGCGTGATAATGACGGGTGGATCGTGCATGATCATAGAGGTAACCGTTACCGTGCATCAGACGTTGTATGCAACGCGCCGGTTCAAAGCTTAAAGTCTTTACTGCATGATGAAGATTACCAACATATTCATAAGCGGGCAAAAGAAAAAAGCGAGCTTCCGCAGTGGGGAACGTTTTCGATGTATTTTGCGATTGATGAAAGAGATCTGCCGCAAAATGTAGAGTTGTTTCAGCAAGTACTTCAATCCGAACAAGGGGAAATGACAGAAGGAAATCATTTATTTATCTCAGTCTCTCATCCTGATGATCGTTTTCGAGCCCCTGAAGGCAAGCGTACAATTACAGTGTCTACTCACATTGATCTTAGCAAGTGGAGCAACAAAGAAGCCTATGACCTTCAAAAACAAGTTCTTGAGAAAAAAATGGTAGCAGGCATTAAAACCATTATTCCTGGCATTGGAAAAGCAGAGCATCAAATTTCGGGAGCTCCTAAAGCATGGGAAAGGTTCACTTCTCGCCCAAACGGGGGAGTGGGAGGCTTTCCGCAAACGTTAGATCATGCCTTGTTCAAGAGCATTTCGCATCGATCTGGCTTACAAGGACTATGGTTATGCGGAGATACAGTGTTTCCGGGAGCGGGAACTATAGGCGTATCGGTAAGCGGCTATCATGTGTTTCAAAGTATAACGTCTCATCGCCATACGTTACCTTAACATTTTTTACATACAAACTACTATTGTTCATACCATTAAAAAACACCGGCCCTATTACCATAGGGCCGGTGTTTTCAGGAGAGGAACAGCTTCCACCACTTCCGTTTTCGCTTCATATCAGCAGCGGCGGTTTGTCTAAAGGTTTGGACAAAATCACTAAACATCTCTTCGCGTTCAGCTACGCTCTGACGATGAAGCTTACGTTCTTTCTCCATTTCTTTTAAATAATAGACTCGTTCCTCATTCATTGAATCAATTAAATCACGAAGCTCTTCTGTCGTATTAGTTGAAGAATTGTTTAATTTTTCAACCATAAATTTTACTTGATTCATCGCAACGGTGGAATTACTGGAGAATCGGTCTAATAAATACTGCATTTCTTTAGAGGATTCATCCGCATTCTCCATGACATCTTTCATGAACAGGCGCATATCCTCGGTTTTCTCTTCAGCAATTGTTGAATAATCTTCAATCAAAGAAGTGACTTCATCAAACGATTTTTCGTTAGAACGGATAATTTTTTTAGACATATTTTCTACATCTCTTGCACTGCGTTCTGAAGACTCAGAGATGTATGCCCCGACCGATTCCACCATTTCTACAGTTTGGGTAGCACTTTTTTCAAGCTCTCTTTTTACTTCTCCGACAATTTCTTCGCGAACTTCATTTCGCATACCTTCTCGCATTTCTTTTAACAAATCAGCTTTAAATGTATCAAGTACCTCAAACACATCTTCATAGCGGCGAACAGCTTCTACTAATTCCCCTTGAAGCAGTTCTTTTTCATTCACAACAAGGTCGTTTGGTTTTGGCTCTTCAATAGAAGCAGAAATAGCCTGCTTTTCTTCTTCAGTAGCTAATCGTGCTTCAGGTATAGGAGGGGTCTTCTCCTGCTTATTTTCTGAAATGCTTTCCTGTTTTTCAGCAGCTTTTTTCTTTTCTTGCTTCATTTGTTTATTGGAATGTTCTTGAAAATCAATGACGTTTTCTTTTTTAGCAGTTTTCAACTGTGCCGGTTCTTCTTCTTTTGAAACCGCTGCCTCTGATTCCATCACTAAATGCTCCTGTGCTTCTTGTTCTTTTATCAGCAGCTGAACGTATTCTTTGACTTCATCTAACGTACATTGTTCATCAAACAGCTGTTTAATATCATTAAATAATTCAATTTGTTCCTCTGTATAGACACGGGCTCCATCTACTCGTTCAATTGTTAAATAGCTGCCCAATAATTTTTCCCATTGTTTTAGCGTTTTCTTTTCTACCTCTAATTGATCACTTACTTTTTTAATTGTATATGACTCCATCATTTTTCATTTCCTCCCTTATCTATTTTCATCCAACTATGTAATGGATTATTTGTTGTATGTTGTATTCACCATATCTTCACTTGTTTTCCTGCTAGGTGACAAAGGTTGTCAAAACTAGACGACATTAGCCTTCTATGTAAAGAAAACGCATATTTTGTAAAAAAATGTACAGAAATGCGTAAATGGAAAAAATGGAAAACACAAAAGAAAAGAAGAGTATAGAAAACAGTTGACGGGAAAAAATGAATCCTATAAGATAAGTTTAAATGTTTAAGTTCTTGAACATATAAACATAAGGAGTGAACACTATGTCACAGCATTATGCGCTCATCACCGGTGCGTCGGGAGGAATAGGTAAAGAATTAGCTTATCAATTCGCAAAGGATGGGCATCCTGTAATTTTAGTTGCCAGAAGCGCTGATAAACTAGCCGCTATTGGAGAGAATTTAAAATCTACTTATAATATTGAAGTCATAACGGTTGTTAAGGATTTATCAAGAGAAGAAGAGATACAGTCATTATATGAAGAACTTAAAAATAAAAAAATGCACGTTGACTATTTAGTGAACAATGCTGGTTTTGGACTATACGGCAAATTTATTGAAACAGCTTTAGATGAAGAGTTAAACATGATTGATTTAAATATTCGAGCATTAACTCATTTAACAAAATTATTTTTACCGGATATGGTCAAAAGAAATCGCGGGAAAATTTTAAACATTGCATCTGTTGCTGCATTTATGCCAGGTCCACTTATGACGGTATATTACGCAACGAAAGCGTACGTATTATCTTTCACAGAGGCCCTTGAAAATGAATTAAAAGGTACCAATGTAACGGTAAGTGCTCTATGCCCGGGTCCAACTAAAACGGGTTTTAGCGACCGAGCCCAGCTAAGCAACTCCAAGCTTTTTCAAAGCGGTGCAACGGATGTAGAAACAGTAACGAAAGTTGGCTATAAAAAATTTATGAAAGGGCAGACGGTTATCGTACCAGGAGTACAGTTTCGTCTCGCTACGTTCATCCCGCGCTTCGTGCCAAGAAAGTGGCTTACATCCGTTGTCCGCAGAACACAAGAAATTAAATAAAGGAGAATCTATATGAGTCAAAAAGCAGTCGAGTTATTTCGTGCCAGCATTCCTATTTTTCAGGCGCTAAGTGATTCAGCAAGACAAGATATTATTTTGCTGCTCGCGGAAAAAGAGCCTTTAACCGTAAATGAAATTGCAAATGAGTCTACGCTATCACGACCGGCAATTTCTCATCATTTAAAAATTCTACGCGATCAAAAGCTTGTGCAAATTGAGCAAAAAGGAACGCAGAGATATTATTCATTAGCTTTAAATGAGGCAGTTGAGCTATTAAAAAACTTGCTTGCTACAGTTGAAAGCGAATGTTTATAGGGAGATGAAAGAGATGAACCACGAGCGATTTTATATAACAGATGAAACGGTCATTGAACATATTGTTTCTACACAAAAGCAGTATTTCTATGCGCAAAAGACCAAGAGTATCAGCAGCCGTATTCAAGCGCTGAATAAGCTAAGAGACGCAGTCAAACAAAACGAGCAGAGAATTATGGATGCTTTAAAACAAGATTTAAATAAATCTGAAGTAGAGGCGTACACGTCGGAAATTGGGATTTTACTAGAGGAGATTCGGTTTACGCTTAAGCATTTAGCAAAATGGATGAAGCCTAAAAAAGTAAAAACCGCTTTAACACATGTGGGCTCTAAAGGGAAAATTGTTCCTGAACCGTATGGAGTCGCGTTAATTATTGCTCCGTGGAACTATCCGTTTCAATTAGCATTGTCTCCTTTAGTAGGAGCGATTGCCGCTGGAAACACGGCGATTATAAAACCTTCTGAATTAACGCCTAGCGTATCTCGCGTTATACAAGAATTACTGGCTGAAGCTTTTGACCCAGCATTTGTGACGGTGATTGAAGGCGCTGTAGACACGACGAGCCTGCTTTTAAAACAGCCACTTGATTATATTTTCTTTACGGGAAGTGTAAATGTAGGGAAAATTATTATGCAAGAAGCAGGGAAGCAGCTTATTCCAGTCACGCTTGAGCTAGGCGGAAAAAGTCCGTGCATTGTACATGAAGACGCAAACCTAGATCTTGCAGCGAAGCGAATTATGTTTGGTAAAGGGATGAATGCAGGCCAAACGTGCGTTGCTCCTGATTATTTGCTCGTGCATCAAAAAGTGAAAGCGCAGCTTGTAGAGAAACTTCGCGAAGCAATTTCTCAATTTTACGGTAGTAATCCACTTGAAAGCGACCGCTACGGCCGTATTGTCAGTGAGCGTCATTTTACTCGGCTAGTTGAGTTTTTAAAAGACGGAAATGCTATAGTTGGAGGCGGGTACAATAAAAACACGCTAACAATAGAACCTACGGTGTTAAGTGAAGTAAGCTGGACATCAGATGTTATGCAAGAAGAAATCTTTGGGCCTATTCTTCCTATGATTGAATATGAAACACTAGACGAAGTCATTCATAAAGTTCAAGAAAAAGCTAAGCCGTTAGCTCTTTACTTATTTACAGAAAGTGAAAATGTGCAAAACGTGATAACGGAGCGCCTTTCATTTGGAGGAGGCTGTATAAACGATACGCTTATGCATATCGCTACGCCATATTTGCCGTTTGGCGGAGTGGGAGAAAGCGGCACGGGTCAATATCATGGAAAAGACAGCTTTCAGACATTCACTCATTTTAAAAGCATGCTGTCTCAAACAACCAAGTTTGATTTGTCATTCCGCTATCCTTCGGAAAAACAAAGCTTGAAAATGATCAAAAAACTATTGAAATAAAAGAGCCTCCTGATAGGAGGCTTTTTCGTTATTTTGAAAGTGAAAGCTGAGAAAGCGGCCATTTTTCTTGGGTATATGCCATTTCCCAAAATAAATACTCCAGTTCACAGCTTTTGATGAAGTGATCTTTCATACGGTTACGTTCTTCTTCAGTAGCTTGTTCGGCGAGTTCATCAAGCTTGTTACAAAACCATTGTGTTGTGCCATTCATTTCTTCATTATTATAAAACTGAATCCATTCATAAAAAGGATGAGAAGGAGATGGATTTACTTGTTCTGTAATGCGCTGGCCAATTTCAACGTACGTCCATGGACATGGAAGAAGCACTGCAATGATTTCTGCTAAGCTGCCTGTATGCGCAACACTTGTCATATGGTTAATGTAGTGGCTGGCCGTCGGTGAAAGCGTCTCAGTGTGAAGGTCTTCATAACGTACGCCTGCTACTTCACAAAAATTATTGTGAGGGTGTACTTCACTATGTAATACCGTAGAAATGCCGGCATTAAAGGCTTCCATTTCGGTACGCGTGCGGCATTTTGTTAAAGCAGCGCCGTAAATGCGAACAAATGCTGTTAAGTATTCGTAATCTTGAGAAACGTAGTGAATAAGCGCTTCTTTTGGCACGTTTCCTTCAGCAATTCCTTTAATAAAAGGATGGTTAAAAATGGCTTCGTAAATATAGTTTGCTTCTTGTCTTAATTGAGATGAAAATGACATCAAAATCCTCCTTTAATATGAGGAAGTCACAAACAAGCACATAAAGGAAATAAAAAACACTCCGTTTATAAACGGAGTGGCAAAGGACAGTAAAAACTGAACATTGCCACTTTCCTACGCTGGTATGAGCCAGATCAGGTTCAAAGGGATCAAGAAAACTTGTCTCAGCCGGTGGCACCCCTAGTGGACTTCCTATTAATCTAAGTTTAACTTACCATATATTCTGAAAAATAGAAAGCGTTATGGGAAATTGTGTGCTAACCGCTTTTCTTTCTTAAAGAGGAAATTTCTTAAAGCTATTTTTAATCATTTTTGTTTAAAAATGCATATTTTTAGGGAAGAAGAGGTATTAATGAAGGGAAGAGCCGTTTTCGTCTCCGAAACACTCCCATATAAATAGAAGAAAGGAGAGAACAAAATGGCGAAATTTCGTTTGTATGCTGTATTAAATACAGTAGGCTTGGCTATTACACTGCTTGTGAATTATTTAGCAAATGCCATTCCAATAGGAGGCAAAACAACGGGAGAAGCTTCTGCGCAAGTTCCTACGTTGTTTACACCAGCGGGTTATGCTTTTGCTATCTGGGGCGTTATTTATTTATTATTAACCATTTGGGTTATACGCCAATTTTTTGCAAGAGAAGATCAAAAGGAAATATATGCACGTATCGGCATTTGGTTTTTTCTAAACTGTTTGTTAAATAGTGCGTGGATCTTTATTTTCCAAAACGATTACTATAAGTTATCTCTTTTAGTTATGCTCTTTATTCTAGGCACATTAATGATTGTGTATTCCATTATTCAGCATTCTCGAATGACGACATGGTTTATGCGTCTGCCGATTTCGCTTTATCTTGGATGGATTTCTGTTGCGACTATTGTCAATGTGTTTGTCGTATTTCAAGCAAATGGAATACAGCACTTGCTTGGCTTAAACGAGTTAGCATGGACGATTATTATGCTGCTGGTAGGAGCTGTGCTGGGCATCATGTTTACATTAAAAAACCGAGACGCTGTTTATCCGCTTGTTTTTATTTGGGCTTATATTGCCATTGCAGTGAAGCAAAGTGGAAATCAGCCAATTGTCATTACTGTCATCATTTCAGTTGTTTTATTAGCAATTGCCATTATTGTGGGATTGATTAAACGCTATAGACGTTTTTAAAAAGAAGCTCTAGCTTTTGTAAGCTAGAGCTTTTTATGATGCTCTTTTGATTGTAAAAAAGCAGCTGTAAAAGCAATTAAGCTAATTAAAATACCAAAAGGAACAACAATTGGTACGAATGATAAAATAAATGTCATAAGTGTAACCTCCATGTTGCATCGGTGCATAATGAAAAATTCAACTTTTTTAAATTGAAGTTCCGCTATTATAGTATGCTAGGCTTTATGTTTGGAGCCTATATGTTTAGAAATAAACGAAAAAGGCAACATACGTTACATACAGGTTATATTAGGAGGAGTTAAAATGGAAACATATTTAGTCGCTTACACGGATAAAGATGATATGGAATATAAACAAGTGACGTGCGAGAGTTATGAAGATGCAGAGCGTACGGTCCTTCGTTTAGAGAGAGAAGGGCATATGCATATTGAAGAAATTTCAAATCAAGAAGCCTACCGTGGAGATGAATCCTCGTACAGAGAATAAATTTTGAATAGAAACACCAACCTTAAAATGAAGAAGCAGCTGCTTCTTCATTTTTTCTATTCTATATAGATATCGTTTTATAGAAAAAAGTAAAACGGGAATGATTTTCTTCTGCATTTATGGTACAGTACTAATCAGGTGAGTTTTGAGTTTAGAAGAGGAGAGAGTAACATTATATGAGTAAAGGAAATCAGTGGTCTTCACGCCTCGGTTTTATTTTAGCATCTGCTGGGGCAGCAATTGGTCTAGGAGCGATATGGAAGTTTCCATACGTAACGGGAACCAGTGGCGGTGGAGCGTTTTTTGCGTTGTTTATTTTATTTACGATTTTTATTGGATTGCCGCTTCTGTTGGCAGAATTTATCATTGGAAGACATACGGGGAAAGAAGCGATTAGTGCTTATAAGGCAATTGCTCCAAAATCCGCTTGGGTATGGATTGGCAGGCTGGGAGTACTAAGCTGTGTCGTTTTGCTTTCCTTTTACAGCGTCGTTGGCGGCTGGGTGATTTTATATACGATTATGAGCGTAACCGGTATGCTAAGCGGAAAAGAGTACGGTCCGTTGTTCAATGCCGTCATTAGCCAACCTTATGTAGTATTAGGTGCACAGGCGCTGTTTTTATTAATTACAGTGTTTGTTATTTCAAAAGGCGTACAAAAAGGAATAGAGCGTGCTAATAAATACATGATGCCGCTGTTATTTATTTGTTTTATCATTATCGTGGTGCGTTCTTTAACATTAGACGGAGCAATGGACGGAGTAAAGTTCTTTTTGAAACCGGATTTTTCAGCCATTACAGGGTCATCTGTTCTCTATGCGCTCGGTCAGTCGTTTTTCTCGCTTTGCGTGGGATTATCTTGCATGGTGACATATAGCTCTTATTTAGGGAAAAAAGTAAGCTTGACGCGTTCAGCTGGGACTATTGCTATTTTGAACTTGTTTGTTTCGCTGCTGGCGGGTTTGGCTATTTTCCCAGCCGTTTTTTCATTTGGATTAAAGCCAACTGAAGGACCTGGACTTTTGTTTGTGGTCTTGCCAACAGTATTTGAGAAAATGCCGTTTGGTACCGTCTTTTTAGCACTGTTTTTAATTTTATTTCTATTTGCTACGCTTACGTCTGCTTTCTCACTGCTGGAAATTATCGTAGCTGCTTTAACCAAAGACGATCAGACAAAACGAACTCGCTACGCTTCTTTATCAGGGATTCTTGTGTTTGTGGTAGGTATCCCATCAGCGCTTTCGTTTGGTGTACTAAAACATGTCTCACTTTTTGGCAGAAGTATATTTGACGTAGCTGACTTTTTTGTGAGCAACTTAATGCTGCCTCTGGGAAGTTTAGCCATTGCGATTTTTGTGACATTTAAAATGAAAAAAGAAGCCGTGTACGAAGAGTTTATTTCAGGAAGTACAAAAGGCGCTAAATTATTCAACGCATGGTTCTTTCTAGTTAAATACGTATTGCCTATTATTATTATAGCTGTTTTATTAAGCTTACTTGTTGCATATTAAAAAAAGCACTCATCTGAGTGCTTTTTTTGTTTATTTTGCAAACACGTGATTTCCGATTGTGATCGTAACCTGTTTTTGACGAAGCCATTGGTCGCTTGTTTTATCTGGATTAAAGAAGAATAATGAACCTTTTCCTTGACCTCTAAAAGCTAGTGCTTCATTTACAGCTTTTTTTGCTTCAGCATCAGCTGCTTTATTAATTTCACCGTTTTGTACAGGTGTAAACTGTGTACCTTGATAAATGACATCATGAATAGAGTTTGGGAAAGAATCGCTATCCACGCGATTTAAGACAACTGTTGCTACAGCCACTTTGCCAGCGTAAGGTTCGCCTTTTGCTTCAGCTTGTACAAGGCGAGCTAACAATTCTTTATCACTTTCGCTAATAGAGTTAGGGATTGTTAGTGTTTCATTTGCATTAATAGAGTCCGTAGATTTGTGATTCGCTTCTTTTAACTGTTTAACCGTAACGCCGTATTCAGTGCCAATCTTGTAAAGAGTCTCTCCGGCTTTTACGCGATGAGTTGTTTCAGCGGCATTTGCCCCGTGACTCATGCCGAACATAGGAACTGCCAGTGCTCCAATAATTGCTAGTTTCTTAAACATAAAGTAAGTACCTCCTGAAATCCTTTTGAACGCCCCTTTTATCACGGATCGGTGCGTGCTGTGCACCGAACTTTATATGTACGTTTCAAAGATTAACAGGTGTCAATACATCTTGTCACTGCTTAAAACATACCAATCTAGGAAGATATTATAATAGTTAACAGATAATTTGAAAAATACGTTGACTGATAATAAAGGAGTGAATTATAATGAACGAGTAAATAGTTAACCGTTTAACTGGAGAGATTTTATGGGAGAAAAGATAACGATTCGTGATGTAGCGAAGCATGCAGGGGTATCTGCAGCTTCAGTATCTTACGTCTTAAACGGAATTAACAAAGTATCCGATGAAACAAAAGAGCGAATTTTAACAGCGGTAAAAGAATTAAACTACGAACCAAATTTAACCGCCGTTAGTCTTTCGAAACAAAAGTCAAATATGATTGGCGTTATGTTCCCGCTTACAGATGATTCACTTTCTACTATATTTAAAGATAACCATTATTACAGTGAAATGATTAGTGGAATTGAATATGTAATCCGTAAGCATGGTTATGATCTAGTCATATCTGGAGCGAGTAGCCCAGCTGATTGTCTAAAATGGATTCGAACGAGAAATATTGATGGTCTTCTGTTTTTAGGAGCCTTCCCGCATCGATTGTATGAGAAAATGAAAGCGTTATCGAATCCGATTGTGCTAGTAGATACATATGAAAGGTACGAACGTGATTATCATCATATTTCTGTAGACGATGAGTATGGAGGATATCTAGCTACAACACATTTAGTGAATTTGGGGCACAAAGAAATTGCCTTTGTTGCTCATCACCTCGTCAATAGTCCAGTGGATAAAAAGAGGTATATAGGCTACGAGAAAGCATTAAAAGAAGCGGGCATTACGCCATCAAAGACGTTTGTTTTTGAAGTGAACGAAAGTTCGTTTGATAACGGTTACAATTTAGGGAACAAGCTGCTGAAAGATCATAAGGATATTCGGGCGGTTTTTGCTTCCTCTGATACGCTGGCGCTTGGAATTATGAAAGCACTGCAAGAAAAGGGGAAAAAAATTCCGCAGGACTACTCAATCGTAGGGTTTGATGACATAACGTTTAGTAGCTATGCATCTCCCAGTCTAACAACCATTCGTCAAGATGTATTTAACAAAGGAGTCGTAGCTGCGACCTCGCTTATTCAAGCAATTGAACACCGTTTCAGCACGCTGCAGCATGTGAAATTATCGGTTGAACTTATTATTCGAGATTCGACTGCTAAGCGCGGGTGAACCGCAGTAAGTTAACCGGTTAACCAAAGTTTAGCATTTATGAAAAAAGGGGATATAAGTTAGCATTCACAAAAAAAGGGGATATGAAAATGATTAATGTTACAGTATGGAATGAAAATCGTCATGAACAGAAAAATCCGGTTGTAAGAGAAATTTACCCTGAAGGCATTCACGGTGCCATCGCTTCTTTTTTAGAAGAAGGAGGGTTTCGTACACACACCGCAACATTAGACGAAGTAGAACACGGGTTGACTGAAGAAGTATTAAATCAAACGGATGTTTTAGTATGGTGGGGTCATTTAGCACATGACGAAGTGAAAGATGACATCGTTGAGAAAGTAAAGCAGCGCGTGCTAGACGGTATGGGGCTTATTGTCTTGCACTCAGGTCACTTTTCTAAAATTTTTAAAACGTTAATGGGCACAAGCTGCGACTTAAAATGGCGTGAAGCAGATGAAAAAGAGCGCTTGTGGGTAGTAGAACCGAGCCATCCGATTGTGGAAGGTATTAGTGAATTTATCGAGCTTGAGCGCGAAGAAATGTATGGAGAGCACTTTGATATTCCAGCACCTGATGAACTGATTTTCACGAGCTGGTTTGAAGGCGGAGAAATTTTCAGAAGCGGCTGCACGTACAAACGCGGAAACGGAAAAGTATTTTATTTCAGACCTGGACATGAAACATATCCAACATACCATAACAAAGACATTCAGCGTGTCATTATGAATGCTATTAAATGGGCGAAGCCAGCAGAGAGAAAACGTCCTGTTTACGGCAATGCGCAACCGCTTGAATCAATCGCTGTTAAAAACTAATTAATAATGCTTAAGCAAAGGGGATAGGAAAGATGGCAAAAGTAAAAATTGGCGTTATTGGGTGCGGAAGCATTGCGCAACACCGTCACTTACCAGAATATAAGATGAATGAACAAGTAGAATTAGTAGCCGTTTGCGATATAAACACAGAACGTGCAAACAGCGTAGC
Source organism: Priestia sp. YIM B13486 (assembly GCF_042787865.1). Lineage (NCBI taxonomy): Bacteria > Bacillati > Bacillota > Bacilli > Caryophanales > Bacillaceae > Priestia > Priestia sp. YIM B13486. The sequence continues at coordinate 382,071 of NZ_JBHZOZ010000002.1, forward strand.
GCAGCAGTACGGTGTAAAAGCTTACACAAACTACGAAGAACTTTTAGCAAGCGGTACAGTGGAAGCAGTGAGCGTATGTACGCCCAACTATCTTCATGCGCCTATTTCGGTTGCAGCGTTAAACAGCGGAGTTCATGTCCTGTGTGAAAAGCCGATGGCAACATCAGAAGAAGAAGCGAAAGCAATGATTGAAGCAGCAAAAACAAACGGTAAAAAACTAATGATCGGACATAATCAGCGCTTTGTAGCTTCTCATCAAAAAGCTCGTGAACTTATTGAAAAAGGGGAAATCGGTAAAATTTACAGTTTCCGTACGGCATTTGGCCACGGCGGTCCTGAAGGTTGGAGCGTGGACGGAAAAGACAGCTGGTTCTTCAAAAAAGACGAAGCGTTTATTGGGGCTATGGGGGATTTAGGCGTTCACAAAACCGATATGCTCCGCTACATATTGAATGAAGAAATTGTAGAAGTCGGTGCATTTGTAGAAAGCAATGCAAAAGACTTTGCAAATGTAGACGACAATGCTGTATGCGTATTAAAAACGCAAAGCGGGATTATCGGGACGCTTGCGGCAAGCTGGGCTTACAATGGAAAAGAAGATAACTCCACGATTGTTTACGGAGAGAAAGGGATTCTTCGTTTAGAGGACGATCCGACGTATTCATTAGTTGCACAATATGCAACGGGTGAAGTGGTGAACTATGAATTAGGAAAAATCCAGTCGAACGATGAAGGCGGACAAAGTAATTCTCACGTCATTGAACAATTTGTAGATGCAGTTGCAGAAGATAAAGAATCTCCTGTTCCTGGTGAAGAAGGATTAAAATCACTTGCTGTTATTTTAGCAGCTTTAAAATCAAGTCAAACGAAACAAATTACGCGCGTGTAAGAGGTGAAAAACGTGAGAATTGGCATAATCGGAGCAGGAGGGATTGCTGTAAGCAGGCATATCCCAGCATTCAAACAACTGGGTGATGAATGTGTGATTTGGGGGCTTAGCGATATTAATAGTGAAAGAGCCACAGAGGTAGCCAATGAGCATAATATCCCTCACGTATTTGTTGATTACAAAGATATGTTTAAAGAAGTGGATGCTGTATGTATTTGTACACCGAATAAATTTCACGCCGAGTTTGCAGTAGAAGCGCTAAAAGCAGGCGTTCACGTCATATGTGAAAAGCCAATGGCGATGTCTAAAGAGCAAGGTGAAGAAATGCTTGCTGCTGCTAGAGAATCAGGTAAGCAGTTAGCGATTGCGTATCATTACCGATTCATGAAAGAAGCGCAGGCAGCGAAAAAAATGATGACAGAGGTAGGGCGCCCATTAGTTGCACGTGTCAGAGCAATGCGTCGCCGAAAGGTTCCCGGTTGGGGGGTATTTACGAACAAAGATCTTCAAGGAGGAGGCAGCTTAATTGATTACGGCTGCCATTTGCTTGATTTAACGCTTTGGCTGATGGGAAACCCAAAGCATACTGAAGTGCTGGGAAGTACATATAATGACCTGAGTAAAACGCCTAACCAATTAAATCAATGGGGAGCATTTGATCATGAAACATTCAGCGTGGATGATCATGTAACGGCCTATATTAAATTTGAAAATGGAGCGTCGCTTCTTTTAGAAACTTCTTGGGCTGCTAATATCGCAGATGATGAAGAGCACGTAAGCATATCAGGGGTAGATGGCGGTTTAAGCGTGTTTCCGTTTGAACTATACACGTCTAAAAACGGTATGCTCATGAACAGTACGTCACCTTGGATAGATGGAGAAGATGATTACAGCCTGAGTCAGGCTAAAAATTTCGTTGAAGCGTGTAAAGGAAATGCTGAATTAGTGGTAAAGCCACAAGAAGCGCTTCAAGTCTCAGCTATTATTGACGAAATATATCGCACAGGGGGAAATTAAAATGAAACTTGGAGTATTTACGGTCTTATTTGCGGATCTTTCTTTTGAAGAGATGTTAGATAAAGTAAAAACAGCAGGTCTTCATGCTGTTGAAATCGGAACGGGCGGCTATCCGGGAAATAGCCATTGTCCGCTAGATGAGCTGCTTGAAGATGAAGAAAAAAGAGAAGTCTATATGAAGCAGATAAAAGACCGCGGACTTACAATCAGCGCATTTAGCTGCCACGGCAATCCTATTTCACCTGAGGCAAGTTTTGCAAAAGAATCTGACGAAACGCTTCGCAAGACCATCCAACTAGCATCACTAGTAGGTGTTCCAGTGGTTAACTGCTTCTCTGGAACAGCAGGAGATCACGAAGAAGCGAAGTACCCAAACTGGCCTGTTACTCCCTGGCCTAACGAGTATGGAGACGTATTGAATTGGCAGTGGGAAAATAAGCTTGTTCCTTATTGGAAAGAAATTGGAGAACTAGCGGAGGAGCATAACGTGAAAATTGGTTTAGAACTTCACGGCGGATTTTTAGTTCATACTCCGCATACGCTCCTAAAGCTTCGCGAAAAAACAAGTCCAGCGATTGGCGCTAACCTTGATCCAAGTCATTTATGGTGGCAAGGAATTGATCCGGTAGGAGCTATTAAAATTTTAGCAAAAGAAAATGCGATTCATCATTTCCATGCAAAGGATACGTACTTGGACCAGGATAATATTAATATGTATGGCCTGACGGATATGCAGCCATACGGAGAAGTCCAAACGCGTGCATGGACGTTTAGATCCGTAGGGTGCGGACATGATATAAAAGAGTGGTCTGATATGATGAGTGCACTTCGCACATACGGATACGATTATGTAGTCAGCATTGAGCATGAAGATCCAATCATGTCGATTGAAGAAGGATTTAAACGCGCGGTTACAAACTTACAAAGTGTATTAATTGAAGAAACTCCCTCACAAATGTGGTGGGCGTAAGCAAAAAGAAGCACCTCTAAAAAGAGGTGCTTCTTTTATTTTTGTTAATAAATCAATTCGCCTTTTGTTCACCTGAATTTCGATACAAACGGGTGATTGGCAACCCAAAAGCGCCAAGGGTAATCCTTCGCTTCACCAGAATTATCAATGCCAACGCGAGGTCCGGCGGAAATCTCTGAAGGAGTGAAGCCACGAGCAATATAAAGAGGAGGGCTGGTTAAATCATGACCGTACAAATCCATTGAAACCCCTAGTGCTTTTGTTAGTTTCCCAGGACCGTTTGTCCAATTTGTTTCGTTTTCCATCCCTCGACGTCTATTTTTCATCAAATTTTTTCCGCTAAATGGCTCAATAGCTCGAATGAGGACGCCTTCTGGACAATTGATGTCGCTGCTTACAACATTGAGTAAACAATGTGTATGCATTGTATGCGTATAGGCATGACCAGGAGGACCGAACATTACCTCCGTTCTTTTTGTGCGCCGGTTATTAAAGCTATGAGCTGCTCGGTCGAAAGGCCCTTTATAAGCCTCAGTTTCTACAATAAAACCAGATGCAGTTCCTTCTGCCGTTTCGTGAACAAGAAGACATCCTAACAGCGACTGAGCTAATTCAAGTGTAGGCTGTTGATAAAATAAAAGAGGAAGTGGTTCAATCGCTAAAAGAGAACGCGTCATTTGCTGTAGTCCATCCTTTCAAAACAGAGTCATTCACGCTGTTATGCGCATGTTTTATTATGATGTTTTCTTTGTTATTTTGCAAAGAAAGGCACTGATTAATACAGTAATCTTTCTTACTCCACGTTCAAGTATTTATCATGATTCAACTTACTCTATGAAATTATTTTATTTTAAAGAATGGTTTCGTTTTGCACGTATAGGGGGAATATTTTACTACAATACTTCGCATTTGTTGCTGGTATGATATACACAGTTCATCCATATTTTACATGCTTTTAGTTCTAAAAATTAGTGATCCGTCTTTTCTTTATTTTCGTTCTACACATGAAAGCAAAATAAAAAGATTGAATTGTAGAAAGTTCTTTATAAATGGAAATAAAGAAAAAATATCCTTCAAAGAGTATTTAAGGGATTTTAGAACATATTAAAAATAAAATTTATACACTGTGAGGAATAGCTATGAACATCCACTTTGATACATTAATGAACTTATCAATTAAACATATTTTTGGGCCTGCATCTCAAACGATCAACCATCTGACATATCATTCAAAGCAGGTTCACGACGGATCAGTATTTTTTAGTATAAAAGGTGAAAATGAAGATGGACATCAATATATTAAAGAAGCTATAGCTAGAGGAGCCGTAGCAGTCTTTGGGACAAGCATTGAGGAGCTGCGTCTTTTAAGCACTCAGTATTCTCACTGTACGTTTTTAGCTGTTGACGACGTTCGCAAAGTAATGGCGTCTTTTTCTAAAATGTATTTTGATTATACGGATGAAAAGATTGAGACAATTGGCGTTACAGGTACAAATGGTAAAACAACCGTAGCAGCTTACGTAAGGTCGCTTTTAACTCTTTTAAAATTGCCGACAGGATCGATTGGCACGACCGGCATTTGGTCATCAAAGAAAAAGTTAGTTTATAAAAAAAGTACGCCTACAACACCTGAATCGATAGACTTGCATAAAATTTTTTATGATTTGTATACAAGAGGCGATGAAGCGGCAGTGATGGAAGTATCTTCAATTGCGATTGATCAGCAGCGAGTAGAAAATATTTATTTTGATGTAGCCATTCACACAAATCTTTCAGAAGAGCATTTAGAGTATCATAAAACGTTTGAACACTATAAAAAGTGCAAGATGAAATTATTTCAGCAGGCAAAACATGCCGTTATTAATATAGATGATCAGGACATGGGTAAAGACTTAAGCAGGCTATTTAAAGGACCTAAAGTCACGTATAGCTTATTAAATAATGCGGAGGCCACTCTGCAAGCAAAAAATATTACTGTCAAAGAAGGGGGCTCTTTCTTTGATTTGCTGTATAAAGGACAGTCATACAAAGTAGCAGTGCCTGTATATGGCGATTACAATATTGCTAACGTGCTAGCAGCCATTGGTACAGCTCTTCACTTTGAATACCACATTGAGGATATTATTAGCGTGCTTCCTCAATTGGAAAGTCCAGAAGGGCGCTTTCAAGTGATAGAAGGTCCTAATAACCAAAAAGTGATTTTAGACTATGCCCATACGCCTGTTGCCCTTACGCGTCTAATAGAAGAAGTAAAAAAGATGGAGTATAACCAGCTAATTGTCATGATTGCAGGCATTGGCATTCGAGATTTTAATAAAATGCCTAAAATGGCGCGTGTCATTGAAGGAAAAGCTGATGAAATTGTCGTAACTGTTGATCATCCAGGTCATCATGATCCGAACGTAATTGTAGATCAAGTAATGACAGGCTTTTCAAATCCAAGCGCAAGTAATATTCACCGTGCCCCTACTCGAACAGAAGGAGTATTAAAGTCGCTTTCTTTAGGAAAGCCGAATGACATTATTTTACTTACAAGCGGCTGTATTAACGGCGCTCAGCTTGTAAAAGGCAACGAAATTCCGCATTCAGATGAAGAGATTATTGCCTCTTATTATGCATCGTTAAGCAATATTTCTTAATACTCTTCTTCATTTATCGCACGAACGTGGAGAAATTGAAACAGCATACGAAAGAAGGTCTCTTACTATTTTTAGAGACCTTCTTTTTGCATCAAAACTATAGGCTGTTTTCTCGCTGTGTTTTTGGTTCTTCAATTTTTACATCATGTTCTTTAGCCAGCTTTTTAATAGCTGCATTGTAATCGCGTATGCCTTTTCGTGCCTCATCAAGCATAGCATTTGCCTCAGCAATAAGGTTGCGGTCCTGCTTTTCTAAAGCGCTGACAATTTTAATGAAAGCGTTATACTGGGTATTGGCAGCCTTTATATAGCCTTCATGAACCTTTCGAAGATCGTCGGTTTCTACATTGATGTTTTCCAGTTCATCAACAAATTTACGATAAGTAGGAATGACTTCACTCGTCATCGTATCATACATCACTGCGTCACTTGTGTAGTTAGCGCCTGTAACAGAATCGTATGCGTCAATCGCTTCTTTTTCAAGCTGAGCGGCTTTTTTTAAATCTTGGTTGTTATAGTCGATTAAATCATCTTGAACAGGATCACTAAAGCAGGCGGATAATAAAAACAAAAGAGGGACAAGACAAAATAAAACCTTCTTCAACGAATTTCACCTCCGTTTAACAATGTATGAAATATCTGCTTGGCAAAGTCGGTTTTAATAACTGGAGAAAAAGAAGGGAGTGTATAAAAGGATTTTTAAAGGTCGGCAGTGAATTTATTCATAAGTCGGTTTGTAGTTGACCACCCCTTAGTAGCAGGAAGGAAGAGAAAATGATTAAAATAAAAAGAGACCACTTAACGAACAATGAAGTTATTGAACTAGTAAGTTCTCACCTTCAAGGAATGAACTTACATTCACCCCCTGAAAGTATTCATGCTCTAAATGTTGAAAGCTTAAAACACCGTGATATTACGTTTTGGAGCGTGTGGGAAGACAGCCAGCTAGCAGGATGCGGGGCTATAAAAGAGTTAGATGAGCACCACGGAGAAATTAAATCGATGCGAACAGCCGCAGCTCATTTGCGAAAAGGAATTGCTAGAGAACTACTGCAGTACATAATAAATGAAGCGCAAAAACGAGGGTACCGACGCTTAAGCTTAGAAACAGGATCCGCGTCTGCTTTTGAACCGGCTAGAAAGCTGTACGCCAGTTTTGGATTTTACGAGTGCGAACCGTTTTCTACCTACAAAGAAGATCCATACAGTGTATTTATGACAAAGAAATTGAATGATTGATTAAAAGAGGCTGTAACAAAAGTATTTTAGTCAAAGAAGATCCGAACGATGAATCAAGATTCTTGATGAAGAATCCAACTCGTTCGGATTTTTTATGGTGATGGTGAACGTAGGTTTCATATATGTAGTGGCTTCTAGCGGTTGATTTAGTTATGTCTCAACCTCTTTGTTTTTTGTTTTGTCATAATTCATATAAAAAGGTATAAACTAGGTTTTTTCACTAGACAAAAAAGATTTTCCTATGTAGTATAAGTGTCAGATAATACAAAACGAATGTTCAGTATAAATAATAAATGTGCGGGGCGGTGGAAATAGCTTGAATAAAAAAAAGCTTCAAAGTGAACAAACCAAAAGAAAAGTGGCAGATGCCGCTAAAGCATTGTTTTCTCAAAAAGGCTATAAAGCTACATCTATTGAGGAAATTGTAGAAGCTACGGGAAGCAGTAAAGGGAATATTTATTATCACTTTAAAAGTAAAGAAGGGCTTTTTCTCTATTTAATAGACGAATGGGATCTCGAGTGGGAACGAAACTGGAAAGAAAGAGAGTCTCTTTACAAAACAACAAGAGATAAGCTTTTTGGAATTGCGGAGCAAATCATTTTAGATGATTTAAATCATCCTCTTACGAAAGCTGCCGATGAGTTTTTTAACAACGAGGAAAAGGGCAGCGACATCGAAGAGCGAATTGATGAGATGGTGAAACGACACGTGGAGTTTAACCGGGAGCTTTTGCAAAAAGGCATTGATGAAGGAGAGTTTTCTCCTAAAAATGCAGAACAGCTTGCAGTGATTTTAGAAGGGCTGTTTGTTGGAATGAGCCGCATGTCTCGAAAAACGAACACGGAAAATGCCTTGCAGCTATACCATTCAGCAATCGATGTATTTTTAAATGGAATTATAGCAAGGTCTTCTTAAATAATCGGGGATGCTTATTGCGGTAATGAGTAATCCCTCATTATTTTGTATTTTTATAGACCGAACGTTCAGTATTTTTGTAATCAGGAGGTTTATATGTCATTATTGTTAAGAAATCGAGCGGCGATTTTGCTGCTCATGCTAAACATTTTTATTATTTTTACAGGAATCGGTCTCGTTATTCCAATTATGCCAACATATATGACGGAGCTTCATATCAACGGCAGCGTGATGGGCCTCTTAGTAGCGGTGTTTTCACTGACTCAATTTTTGTTTTCACCTTTAGCGGGTCGGTTATCAGATTCGTTAGGGAGAAAGAAAATTATTGTAGCGGGAATGATTGTTTTTGCCTTGTCTGAATGGTTCTTTGGTTCAGTGAGTACACCTCTTTTATTATTTGTATCGAGAATGTTAGGCGGTGTCGGGGCCGCGCTCATTATGCCTGCTGTTATGGCCTATACAGCGGACGTGACGTCTGCTAAAGAACGTGCTAAAGGAATGGGCTATGTGACGGCGGCGATTACAACAGGATTTATTATTGGACCTGGTATCGGCGGCTTTTTAGCTGAATACGGCATGCGTGTACCATTTTATATGGCCGCAGTAGCAGGAGGCTTGGCTGCAGTGATTACGCTTTTTGTTTTGCCAGAGTCTCGTCCTGTACAAAATCATGCTGTTTCAAACAATGAGAATCCAAAAGAAGATCGGCTGCTACTCCAGCTTATGAATTCCTATAAAGAACCTTATTTTCTAAGTTTAATTATTGTTTTTGTGACATCGTTTGGATTATCCAATTATGAAACGATTTTTTCGCTATTTGTTGATCATAAATTTAGCTTTACGCCCAAAGATATTGCGTTTGTTATTACGTTTGGCTCTATTGCGGGGGCCGTAGTGCAGGTTACGATTTTTGGCTGGATTTTAAATAAGTTTGGTGAAAAAAGAGTGATTTCGTTTTGCTTGATGATGACGGGACTTTTTATTTTACTTACGCTGTTTGTGCACACGTACTGGCTTATTATTGTTGTGACATTCATCGTCTTTTTAGCAACAGATATTTTACGTCCGGCAATCAGCACGCAAATGTCGATGATGGCACAAGACGACCAAGGGTATGTAGCCGGACTAAATTCTGCTTATACAAGTCTTGGGAATATTATTGGACCCGTTGTAGCAGGCTTTCTTTTTGATATAAACATTAATTATCCGTACGTATCAGCTGCACTTGTACTGCTGCTTTGTTTTCTTTTATCTTTAAGAGCAGGGAAGGACAGAAAAACAGCTGTGAGAAATCAAGCGGTTCAAGAGAAATAACCATAAGGAAAAAATGATAGAATTCTTAGGGAATTGAAGACCTCGAGTAGCTTACTGGAGGTCTATTGATTATTCTTTTAGGAATGGTGTAAGGTTTAAAGCGCCACTCACCCTATAGAGAAGCTTTATTTTATCGGCAAAACAGTGAAATGGTTGCAAATAAAAAAGGTTAATAGTAAACTTTAAACGTAACAAGAATAGTATGGGAGCTTGCGCGGGGCAGGCTGAGAGTACAGGGACGCCTGTTGACCATTTGAACCTGTTGGATAATGCCAGCGCAGGGAATGTGAGTACATACCAAAGCACTTTGCGCATGCAAGGTGCTTTTTTGTCTTTTTTTTGCAGTGTTAAAACTAAATGAAAAGAGTGAAAAAAACATGGATATTAGTAAAATTTCAGCTCAATTAGAAAAAGTAAGAGATACAAGTCCGCTTGTTCATAATATTACGAATGTTGTGGTAACCAACTTTACAGCAAATGGACTGCTTGCACTAGGAGCTTCACCTGTTATGGCTTATGCGAAGGAAGAAGTGGCTGACATGGCACGAATCGCCGGAGCGCTTGTCTTAAATATGGGTACACTGACGGCTCAAGAAGTAGAAGCGATGAGAATAGCAGGAAAATCAGCAAATGAAAATGGCGTGCCGGTTATTTTCGATCCTGTAGGAGCCGGAGCGACACCGTTTCGTACAGAAGTAGCACGTCAGCTTGTAGAAGAATTAAATATGGCAGTTATTCGTGGTAACGCTGCTGAAGTTGCGAATGTCGTAGGCGAGTCATGGCTCATTAAAGGCGTTGATTCATTAGAAGGGCAAGGAGACGTCATTGAACTTGCTGAAAAAGCAGCGAACAAATTAGATACGGTGATTGTTATCACGGGTAAACAAGATGTAATCACAGATGGAAACAAAACGTATACAGTAGACAACGGTCACCCGTTATTTACGAAAGTGACGGGGACTGGGTGTCTGCTAACATCAATTATAGGAGCTTTCGCTGCTGTAGAAAAAGAATATGTCGAGGCAAGCGTTGCTGCTTTAAGTTTTTACGGAGTGGCAGGTGAAATCGCCGCAGCGAAAAAAGGTGAAGAAGGGCCGGGAAGCTTTCAAATTGAGCTGTTAAATCAGCTTCATCTTTTATCTGGGCAGGATATTGAATCATATGCAAGAGTACATCAACGTTAAAAGGAGCCGGAAAATGACAAATGAAGAAATCAAAAAGCTGCTGCAAGTTTATTTTATAATGGGCAGCAATAACTGTAAAAAAGATCCGAAAGAAGTGTTGAAAGAAGCAATTGAAGGCGGCGTTACCGTGTTTCAATTCCGTGAAAAAGGCGAGGGTGCCTTAACAGGAGAAGCGAAATATCAGCTGGCGAAGGAACTTCAGCAAATTTGTCAGCAGCACAGCGTTCCTTTTGTGGTGAATGATGATCTGGACTTAGCGATCCGCTTACAAGCAGATGGCGTTCATATTGGACAAGAAGATGAAAAAGCTCATATTGTTCGAGAGAAAATAGGAAAAGGAATTGTGGGCGTCTCTGTTCATAATGTACAAGAGCTGCAGCAAGCGATAAAAGACGGGGCGGATTATGTAGGAATGGGACCTGTTTTTCCTACTTCTACAAAAAAAGACGCAAAAGCAGTGCAAGGTACAAAGTTAATTGAAGAAGTGCGAAACCAGAATATTGACTTTCCAATTGTAGGAATCGGCGGGATCACGCCTGAAAATGCCAAACAAGTAGTAGAAGCAGGTGCAGATGGCGTTTCTATTATTACCGCGATTAGCTTAGCAGCGTCTCCAAAAGAAAAAGCAGCTCAATTGAAAGAAGCGGTAAGAAAATAAAAAAAGCGCACAGTGTGCGCTTTTTTATTATAGCTGAACAGTTTGAGGAGTTTCTTCGCCTTCATTCATAAAGCGAATTTCGTTCGGCGTAATTTCAAGAACAACATACTCAGGGTCATTTGGACCGTCAAACCATTCTTTCATGTGATCGTTCCATATACGCCCTTTTAATTGATCACCAGTACGAAGAACAGCTGTACCAGATAATTCTAAGTATTGATCGCCATATCCTTCGCCGCTGTAGCCCAATAGTACGTGCACGTTCGGATTGGCTTCGATTTCCTCTGCCTTATGTGTATTGATATTTGTTGGTGTGTAAAGAGCGATACCATCTTCATCGCTAAAGAATGTCATATAGCGAGAGTGGGGTTTGTTGTTTACAACTGTGGCTAATGTTCCTACACGATTTCCTTCTAATACTTCGTTTACTTTTTTAGCAATTTTTTGTTCATTCATTTTATCCATCTCCTTTATTACTTTTTATGTTCCTCAATCGAAGATAAATAAAACATACATGTCTAAAAAAAATATAAGTTAACAATAAAATAATTATGTAAACTAGTAAAATGAAAAATAAAAAAAGCTAGCTACAGCTAACTAAAAAATAAGCCCGCACTGCCGTAACCCTAAGTGTCTTAAATACCCAGATCTACTAGGTGGGTGCCCTCATAGCCGGGTTTAGCGTCCCAAGAAGGGCGTGCTATCTGCAGCTAAATTTTGAGCTCCCTTTTAACACTCAAAGGTTTAAGACAACATGAGTATACGCACAGCGCAGGTATGTATAACAAATGTAAATAAAATGCCGATATATAAATGTTTTCTAATTAATCAACTTTCATCGTACAAGAAATGATTATAACGGAATAATGAATGGAACGCAAGACTTTTATTTAAAGTTTTTCTTCTCTAACATCTTGGCGGGGAAACAGCAACAAAATAAGAAAAGGGCCCGCAACTGGAATGAAACATAAAAGAAGGTAAGGCCGGGATGCTATCCTTTCTTTTGTCATAACGGAGTAAGAAAGCCACGTTAAAACAAAAAAATCAGCGGTCATCACGCTAACAAGCTGTGACTGCATAAAAGCATCTCCATAAGCTTTTATTGAACCTAAGGATAGTCCGTATGCGTAACCTGCAATCGTGAGCGCTAAGCATAATCCAATCCATAGACGAGAAGAAATGATAGCAATGAAACGTGAAGGAATACGCGAACGTGTTCGAACTTTTTGTCCTTTCCAATGATAATAGAACAAAAGAGAAAAAGCTCCAAGCGCAAATGATAGAAGAGAAAATGGCCATCCAAGCAGTTTGTATGTATCTTTTTTACAGATCATTACCATAAACAATACTGGGAAAAGTCCTAAAAAAGAGAATACTATAACCACGAGCGGATCTACCTGTTGAAAATTTCCTGTGATAAGATTTTTAAACAGCAAATCATTACCGGCGCTTGCTCCTGGAGCTAGCAGCAAGGCGTATAGTACAAGCATAGCCCATACAATGATATACATATTCTCAACTCCTTTTAATTGTTTTAGTGTACAAAAACCATTTCAGTATATTTCCCCGTCTTGTGACGAAGGGAAACGCTTGAAACTCTTCTTTAATTAGGTGTAATATTACACTAAAGAAATGTACGTGTATAGAAAGAAAGGGCTGTGAAAATGAATAAACAAGAAGTAATTAAATCAGTATCGGATAAAATACGATTAATTCGTTTAGAAAGAAACTATTCACAAGACAGAATGGCTGAAGTCATTGGTATTTCTAAAAAAACATTGGTTCAAATTGAAAAAGGGCGCACAGAAGCAGGGTGGACGACCACTGTTGCAGTATGCGGTTTGTTTGGTGACAGTGAAATCCTTCAATCGGTTTTGGGAGACGTTCCTTTAGAAGTAGTAGAAATCATTGCTCATAACGGCGTATCTTCTCCAAAAGATAAAACGCTCGGAGGAAGAGTATGGTGGAAAGAAATTCAAAAAGAAGGCTTTTTTCGTCTGCAGCAAAATATGATTAGTCAGCACTATCGCATTTTAGATGACCAAGACTATCGATGGTTTAGTTCATTTGATAAAAGCGAAGCGGTAAAAAGGTTTGAACAATTAACGAATGAATAAAAAGAGGCCGGGACATAACAAAATCACTGCATATATGAAACCTACGTTCACTCTATCCATAAAAAAATCCGAACGAATTTGATTCTCCATTAAGAGTCTTGATTTATCGTTCGGATTTTTCTTCCACTGCTATACTTTTGTCTCAGCCACTACTGATTCATTAACGTACCTGATGAGGGACGACTGAACCAATTCCATAGCTCTACATCTCCAAGTGACGCATATGTGATCGACGGATCATTCTTTAATTTCAGAAGCTTTTTTGTAGGCCCTGTAATCACAACGCCGTACACACCGACGCCGTGTTTTTTTACATAAGAATATCGCTGCTTTAGCAACAGATCGGAATGGTCCAGCTGACGAACTTTTTGGACCGTTTCTTCATTATCGGCTAATAATTTCATCATATTTAAAACATTCGACTTGCTAGTAGAGTGGGTTTGATTTCCTTTGTGATCGTAAGGTAAGTCTAAAAACTCTGGAAAGCCAAATGTTGATGTTAAGTCAATTAATGGCTCATCTTTTGTGCTTGTTTTTTGTTCGTGCCCTGTATTAAGCGCGTACCAAGAGGTAGAAAAATCACGGCTGTCGATGGCGTTCATTTTTTGCTGAACTTCTTTTAGCGAATACGTATCATCAAAAGAAATAGCCACTTCGCTTACCGTTCCTTTTGGTAGATTTTCTAACGCTTTCCATGTTTCGTTTGTCCATTCCTTATACTCTTTTGCATGCAGCTTTAGTTTTTTGGGATCAGGATAGACAAAAGAAAGGTTAAGGTCGTATTTGCCGCCGGAAAATTCTTTTTCTACACCGCTTGTTTTATCAAACAGCTGATGAAATGTAAACGTCCCAATGGCCTGCTCTTCACGTCCAATTTGCTTATAAGCTTCCATTTGCGACTGCATGCGGAAAAAGGACTGTGTATCAGAAGTGGTTTCACGTATATGAACGTTCGGAAAAGCAGATTCGATAGCCGCTTGATTCACGCTGTTTATGTATTCGGTTTTTGATTGATGATAATATACAATAGATAAAAAGCTGCCGATTATCCATAGCAGAACGACAGAGCCAATGACAGTTGTCACATTTGAAAGGCGCTGCTTCCATTTGGCGATATAAATGGACTTTTTAACTTTTTTATTATCCAACATCGTATCGTCACTTAGTGAAGTAGCTGATGAAGTTGGCGATAACAGTTCATCTTCAGTTAGCAAGTGCTCCAAATGAGCCGAGCATGCTTCACAATTTTCCGTATGTTCTTCAAGTGCTTCTGCTTCTTTGTCTGTCAAAGTGCCGTTTTTATATTTTTCCCATTGATGCTTCATATCTTGACAGCTCATCCGTCCTCTTCCTTTCTTTTTTTCAATTGTTGACGACCACGATACAAGTCCATTTTCACTTTTGACAGAGTATAGCCAGTCATTTCTGCAATCTCTTCATATGTGAAGCCGTGATAATCTCGTAACAGTACAATATTCTGCTTAGCCGGAGGCAAAGCAGATACATCAGAAAGCCAGCCGTCGATTTCACTTTGAATCATCACTTGTTCTTCAGCACTTGGCTGAGGAGTAAAGTGCCATTCTTCTATTTCGACAGTAGGGCGTTTTTTTTCTTTTCGATACCAGTCAATAAAGGCGTGATAAGCAATTTTGAACAGCCAAGGCTTCACTTCTTCGCCTTTATATGTTTCTAAGTGTAAAAGTGCCCGGTAAAAGGTCTCCTGCATTAAATCTTCCGCTGATTCTTTTCTGCGAGTAAGAGAGAGAAGATAGCGCAGCAAATCATGCATGTGCTGTTTATAAATGTGTTCAAAGTTATGCTGTTGTGCCATTTTCTCCCCCTTTCATTTAATCAACGCAATTTGTGGATAAAAGTTTCGGTTTTTTTATCAAAAATCGTATGTAATAGATAAAAGATGCTTAAAATACGATATATAGCTTATCATACTAAAAAGAAAACCATATGAAATTCGACATAATTCCATGTAATTTGTCATTTTTTTAAAAAACTAAAGGGTAATTGGTGTTCGAAGGAAACAGAAAATGTTATGATAGAACAAGGATGTGCTCTTACAAAAAACAGCTACATACATAATAAAAAATACAGCGTTTGTTTGCAAAATAAAAATGGACAAACACATGGTGTTTAACCATGGATGTTTGTGGGAAAATAAACTAAGTATTTTCAACAAAAAGTAAATTAAATTGTGTTTTCACTTATAAAAAACACGGTAAATTGGAAAAGGTGGGGTCATGATGGACGTAGAAAATACACAAGGTACAGAAGAACAAGCACCTAAAGTCAAAGCAGCTAAAGTTGGCGATACCATTCAGCCAAAAAAAGGCGACTATAAAGGATTTAAAGGAATTGTTATGGTAGTGCGAGACAATTCGGTTATCGTAGATTTTGGGAAAGATGCTGAAACGGGCGAATCCATGAAAACAGTCGTTAATCATAAAAACTATAAAATCGTAAAAAAGTAGGTGAATAACCTACTTTTTTTTACTGAATATATGTTTAAAGACTGCGGTTTTTCTATCGGAAACCTTAGAGAAAAGCGTAGGTAAAGCAATTCTTTGAGAAGAAGAATGTTTTTTAGTAAACTATAGAAAGTATGCAGAAAGAAAGGATTTTTGTTATGTCAATTCAACTATCACAATTATCATTACCACAAGAGGTTCTTTCGCTTTTAGCGAATCGTAAATATGAAAACTTGTCCGATGCTGATCAGCTATTAATTGGAAAAGGCGGCTATACAGCAGAAGAAGCAGATATTTTAGAAGATGCTATTATTGCCTTGTCACTAGGGAAAAACGTACTTTTAAAAGGACCAACAGGTTCAGGTAAAACAAAGCTTGCTGAAACGCTGTCGCATTTATTTTCTCAGCCGATGCATAGCGTTAACTGCTCGGTTGACTTAGATGCAGAAGCGCTGCTTGGTTTTAAAACAATTGCTGAACAAGAAGGGAAAACAGGTATTGAGTTTGTGGAAGGACCTGTTATTCAGGCAATGAAAAAAGGGCATTTATTATATATTGATGAAATTAACATGGCTAAACCTGAAACACTTCCTATTTTAAATGGGGTTCTTGATTACCGAAAAATGATTACGAACCCATTCACTGGAGATGTAGTACGCGGTCAGCAAACGTTCGGCGTAGTAGCGGCTATTAATGAGGGGTATGTTGGTACCGTTCCATTAAACGAAGCGTTAAAAAATCGTTTTGTTGTTATTGAAGTGCCGTATATTCAAGGAGGCAGCTTAAAGCAAGTTCTGATGTCTCAGTCTCAGTTAAAAGACGAAAAATTAATTGATAAATTTGTCACGCTCTCTGCGGATTTAATTACTCAAGTTCAAAGCGGCCATGTATCAGAAGAAGCTGCGTCTATTCGTGCGCTTATCGATACGTGTGATTTAGCTCTTTATATGCCGCCTCTTCGCGCGATTAGACGCGGTATTATTGAAAAGCTAGAAGATGAAAGGGAAAAAGCCGCCATTCAAAATATTGCTGAAACATTATTTGAGTAAGGAGTGGCGCTATGCGATTTATTAAATTTAACGACAAAAATGTAGATTCCTTTCTCTATATGGAGCTGGCAGATTTAACGAAAACATTAACAAAAAATGATGAAATTGAAGTAGAGTATCGCGTTTCTTCTTATTATGATCCTGTACACGGCATTATTTACCTCAGTCACTTTTGGGATAACCGTCCAGAAGAAGACAAAGTGTACGGCTTAAAAAGTGATGTATTTTTAAGAAGTATTGGAAGCTATAAGCATTCAAACTTCAAAGAAATTAATGCATATTTAAAGAAAATAAATAAAACCTCGGTACCTGGCTTAGCTAAGCAGCTGTTTATGCTGTTTGAAGATATTCGTTTAGAAGAAGTATGCAAACGCGAACGCCCTGGAACGAAAAAAGCCTTCGCCGTCAGAAGACAGCTCTACAGAAAATATTTTGCTACACAAATGAGCGCAAATCTAACAAAAAGCGTGTATACGGATGCACTTTTTAACGGCATCTACTTGCTATTGACGGCTGAAAATCCATTTGAAGAAATTCCTTCAATGAGTGAATCGATTAATTTAGCGATGCCTTTTATCCGCAGACAGCTAACAAATGTATATGAAGCTAAAACAACAAAAGATGTATCGCGCATCTGTCTTGAACTTGTAGATGTCTTTGATGATATTGTTGAAAAAGATATGCTTAATACTTATTTCTTCTTGGCTGAACTTCAGTATGATCAGTTAGAAGAAGGGTTAACATTTGAAGATCTAAAACGCAAAGATTCATTAGTGAACGATGATATTTTAGAGCATGAAAAAGACGGAGATGAAGACATTCACGAAGAGAAAATGGAAATGTGGCATCGAGAGACAAGCGAAGCGACGCAAAGTTTTCTACAGTTTGATATGGATCAAGGCTCAAAAACAGACATGCTAGGCGATGGTGTTCGTGAAGGCGACGATGGAGATCAAGCAATGGGCATGGTGCAAGGGTCTTCTCAAAAAACATCGCGGAACGATTATTCTCAAATCGAAGCCATGGAGCAAACGCATCCGGAAAAAGACGGGGAAGCGGATTATGAGTATGGGAAAGAAAATAAGCATGCCTATGCTGTTTTTATAGATTCTAAACTTCCGAACGACGATCATGTTGTTCAGTATGATGAGAATAAAAAAATTATTGCATCGTATCAAAAAAAATTAAAGCAAATGATTGAAAAAACGCTTGAACATAAAAAAACGCTTCCTAGAAGCGAGCTGCACTTTGGCCGATTAAATAAAAAGCTTCTAAAACTATGGACAGACGACAATCCTCGTTTATTTTATAAAAAAGATGAAGATTCTGCGCAAATTGATGCCGTCTTTTCTCTTTTAGTTGACTGTTCCGCATCAATGTACGACAAAATGGATGAAACGAAGCTTGGGATTACGCTATTTCATGAAGCGTTAAAGTCTGTTATGGTGCCTCATCAAATTGTAGGGTTTTGGGAAGATACAAATGATGCCACCGAAACGAGCCAGCCTAACTACCTGCAGACAGTTATGGACTTTCAAGCATCTTTAAAGCGTAAAAGCGGTCCTGAAATTATGCAGCTTGAGCCTGAAGAAGACAACCGTGATGGATTTGCCATTCGCCATATGACACGCCGCTTGCTTCAGCGTTCTGAACAGCAGAAGTTTTTACTTGTGTTTTCAGACGGTGAACCAGCCGCTATGGGATATGAACAAAATGGTATTGTAGATACGCACGAAGCGGTATTAGAAGCACGCAAGCACGGAATTGAAGTCATCAACGTCTTTTTATCCAACGGGGAAATTGATGAAGGACAAAAGAAAACCATTCAAAATATGTACGGGAAATATAGTATTCTAGTACCAAACATCGAAGAACTTCCCGATGTGCTATTTCCTTTACTCAAGAAATTACTTCATAAAAGCATTTAAAAAAGTCGAAGCATATTGCTTCGACTTTTTTTGCTATTGACCGTTAAAGAAGAGCGAGGTAAGTTAAATATATATGAAAAAGAGAGAAGGAATGGCAAGTGGAAGGAGTTCAAACGTCATCTAGAAGAGCATGGGGGCTGCTGCTTGTAATCATTGGCGCCACAATGTGGGGAGTATCTGGCACGGTGGCTCAATATTTATTTCAGCATAAAAGTTTTAACGCAGAGTGGCTGGTTGTCGTTCGTATGTTAGTATCCGGATTGCTGCTTTTGGCAATAGCCTCTAAGCAGCGCAATATTTTTGCAATTTGGAAAACAAAAGAAGAGAGGACTTCGCTGCTTTTGTTTGGTGTAATCGGTATGCTCGGCGTGCAGTATACATATTTTGCAGCTATTGAAGCAGGAAACGCTGCTACAGCTACAGTGCTTCAATATACGTCGCCAATATTTATTATTGGCTATTTAGCTGTGCAAGCAAGAAAGTGGCCGGTGAAAGTAGAAATGATTTCTGTTGTGCTCGTCATAATGGGGACCTTTTTTCTTGCAACAAGCGGGAATTTTAACGAGCTGTCTATTACAGGATGGGCGTTGTTTTGGGGAATTGGGGCAGCTGTGACGTCTGCTTTTTATACGCTTCAGCCTAAGCGTCTTCTTACGAAATGGAGCTCAATTGAAGTAGTAGGCTGGGGAATGGTGATAGGCGGCGTAAGTTTTTCATTTATTCACCCGCCGTGGCATATAGCAGGTGAATGGTCGCTATTGTCGCTGTGTGCGGTGTTATTTGTAATCATATTCGGAACGCTCATTGCATTTTATTGCTATTTGGAAAGCTTGAAGCATATTAGCGCTTCTGAAGCCATTGTTCTTGCGTCAGCAGAGCCTTTATCAGCAGCGGCGCTCTCTGTTCTATGGCTTCATGTGACCTTTGGATGGACGGAGTGGTTAGGTACGATTCTTATTATCGCTACGGTATTTTTACTTTCTCAGCGAAAGCCAGAGGTGACGTCATAAGTAAAAAGGACTTTCAAATGAAAGTCCTTCTTGTTTTTATAGAGGTTTTAGCGTAAACGTGTTTGTATACGAGCGGTTAGCATATAGTGTGTAATCAGGATGTGTTTTAGCTTGCCAGCTATCGTCTCCGCCAACGCCCATTTGCTTGTAGTTAACCCGCACGGTTACTGAATCGCTTGCCGGCAATTTGTAAAAATGATCGTAAGCCTCCAGTTCAAAAGGTGAGTAAGGTAAAGCATTCAGCTCGACTGTTGGCAAACCTTTTATCAAAAAGCCGCGTCCTTGATCGTTTGTAATAGTGGCCCATCGAACGTCCGTTTTATTTCCGCATTCTTGAGGGCGTAAATACGGTGTGACTTGCTCTTTTACACTGCCTTTATGAAGGGCCAGCTTAGCGCCAGTTTTACGATCCCAATAATTTTCATGAGGTCCTTTTCCGTACCATGTTAAAGAATCAAAAGTCGCATTCATCGTAAACAGCATGCCGATTTCTGGAATTTCAGGCATTGTCTCAGAAGGTGCTAAAGATTGTTCAATTTTCATTTCACCATCGTTATATAGCGTATACGTTACATAGCAAGAAGCAAGAGAGTTGTCTAAAGCTAGTTCAACCGAAATGATAACAAAGTCAATTTGCGGCTGAACACTTATTTTTTGCACATGCTGCTCTAAGCTTGCTTGACGCCACGTTTGACATCTTTCATGCAGTTTATTCCCGAGGTCATTATCGGTTACTGCACGCCAAAAATTTGGACGGAAACCCGACGCAAGCAGCTCGGTGTGCTCGTAGTTGTAAGAAATAAACTGTCCTTTTCGCTTATCAAAAATGGCCGTGAAGTTAGTTCCTGTAACCGTAAGCGTTTGTTCATTTTGGTTAACGGTTAAAGCAGGATGAGCAGCTTTTACTGAAGGCACAGCGGTTTTGGCAGGCAGTACAAACTGTTCGTACGCCACTTCATATCCAGCTGAAGCCCAGGCTGTATCTTTAGACAATCTGAGAGAAAGAGTTAAAACAAATTCGTCAGCTTCATTTTCTTGCTCACAAAGAGGATAAGAAAGCGTCAGTTCGTCTGTACCATCAGGAGCTACATTTAAAAGAGACGCATGCTTTTCAACGAGTTCACCGTTTTTTTCAACAGTCCAAACAAAATCATAGGCGTTCAAGTTTGTAAACAAGTGTTTGTTTTGAACGGCAAACTTTCCTTTTGCAGTGTCGACTGCTGTCCACTTTACGGGCTGATAGCATTTTTTTACTTCTGCAATTTTGGGGCTAGCTGTCCCATCAGCAAAGATTAAGCCGTTTCCACAGAAGTTGCCATCGTTAGGAGTATCACCAAAATCTCCCCCGTAAGCTAAGTAAGAAGTACCGTCTTCTGCTGTTGCTTGAAGGGCTTGATCTTTCCAGTCCCATATAAAACCGCCTTGTAAGATCGGATATTGATCGAACAGCTCCCAGTATTTGTACAGATTCCCGCATGAATTACCCATTGCATGACTGTATTCACATAAGATGTAAGGTTTTTTCGGATTCATTAATGCATAGCGCTCTACATCTGCTGGCTTAACGTACATCGTGCTTTCTATATCTGAAGCATCATAGTCGCGATGATGGAAGATTCCTTCATAATGAACAAGTCTCGTGGAATCTTTTTCTTTAAAAAAGGTATACATATGCTGAAAGTTTTCTCCGCCAAATGATTCGTTTCCAAGCGACCAAATAATGATAGAAGGGTGGTTTTTGTCACGTTCGTACATGGAACGACATCGATCCAATACGTTTTCTTTCCATTCTGGCTTGCTTCCTGGAACGGCTTTTTGCTCACCTTCTTGTAAATAAGTCCACGTTCCGTGCGTTTCTAAATTGGTTTCATCAATAACGTACAGCCCGTATTCATCACATAGTTCATACCATACTGAATCGTTAGGATAATGGGATGTACGCACCGCGTTAATATTATGCTGTTTCATCAGCGAAATGTCGTGAAGCATGTCTTCGCGCGTGATGCCTGCCCGGCCTTTTACTGAATCAAATTCGTGGCGATTCACTCCTCGAAGTACAATACGTTTGCCGTTGATTGTCATAAGACCGTTCTTTAGTTCAAACGTACGGAAGCCGACTTTACAGCTTTCTGTTTCGATAATAGAACCAGCAGAATTCTTTAAGCTGAGTACAAGCGTATACAAATTAGGACTTTCTGCGCTCCATTTTGCAGGGCTTTTAATGTGTGTACGCAAGGAGACTGTACGTTGATCGCTCACACTTAAATTTGTTTGCAGCGGAGCTTGTAGTACTTCTTGGCCATTGGCGTCATACAGCATGGCTTCAAATGTTAGACCTTGAGTATCGTGCTCAAAGTAATTTAAAATATCAGCTGAAACGATAAGTTCACCATCTTCGTAGTTGTTATCAAGCGACGAACGAACGCTAAAGTCATAGATGTGAACCGGTGGAGTAGAATAGAGATACACATCTCGGAAGATGCCGCTCATTCGCCAAAAATCTTGGTCTTCAAGCCAGCTTGCATCACTCCAGCGATATACTTCTACTGCTATCGTATTTTCACCTTCTTGAAGGTAAGAAGTTATATCAAATTCAGCTGGAGTAAAGCTGTCTTCGCTGTAACCAACAAACTCACCGTTAATCCATACGTAAAAAGCAGATTCGACGCCTTGGAAGCTGACGTACACCGGCTGATCTTTCCATTCTGATTTAGGTGTAAAAGTACGGATGTACTGACCGACAGGGTTATATTTAGTCGGTGCAAAAGGAGGTTCGAGCTCTTCATTTTCAACCCAAGGGTATGTCACGTTTGTATATTGAGGATAGTCATATCCTTGCAGCTGCCAGTGTGAAGGAACTGAAATAGAGTCCCATTTCTCATATGAAAACTCAGGTGCGAAAAAGTTTTTGACGCGGCCATCTGCATTTTCAGCAAAATGAAAATACCAGCTGCCATTTAAGCTTTGATAGTAAACAGAAGATTTTCTATCATTTTTCAAGGCCTCTTCGACCGTTTGATAAGGCATAAGTAAAGCGTGTGCTTTTGAACGGTTCAATTGAAAAATTTCAGGGTTGTTATTCCATTCAGGGTATCCGTTTGCAGGTGCTGTATAATGAAATTTCTTGCCGGTTTTTAACACGTCGATCCCTCATTTCTAAAGTACTAGGTTATTAGTTTATATGAAAATGATAACGTTTTCTGAAAACCTTATCAATCTAATTATTTTCATGATAATATAACTATATTCACATAAAAAGGGGGAAGTAATGTGGACCGTATGTACTTTCCGGCTCTTTCAGATGAAGATATGAAACTGCCATTCTATGTTACAAGCGCTGGAAGCTGGAGACACCAAACGCATATTAAGCGTCAGGGAGAGTTTCCTGATTATCAATGGATTCAATGCCTAAAAGGAAGAGGCGAGCTTCGTGTAAACGACGAGGTTTATATTATAAAAGAAAATGAAGGGATGTTTCTGACGCCGCACGTTCCGCACGAATACTATCCCGTTACGAGCGAATGGCAAGTATGCTGGGTTTCTTTTAACGGAAGTGTGATTGATGATATCATGCTTTCTCTTCAATTTATTAATTCGGGAAAAATCGTCCTTACAAATCCTGAAAGTCTTTACAGGATGCTTCAAGAACTAATGGATCGGTTAGAAGAAAATCATACCTCTAGCACCATGCAGTGCTCTGAACTACTATACAGCGTCATTTTAAAACTTCGCCAAGACAGCGTATATATAGAAAGTAAAAGTCGTCTGCAGCAAATTACTCAGCTAAACCCAGTCCTTCGTTATATCGAGGAATATTATCATCAGCCGTTAACGCTAGAAGTACTGGCGCAGCAGCTCAACGTAACGGAGCAGTATACGTGTTTGCTTTTTCAACAATCTCTTGGCATCCGGCCATTTGAATACGTAACGCGCGTGCGGATTCAAAAAGCAAAGAAACTGTTGCTTAAAAACAACCAAATCTCTGTACAAGATATAGCAAGACAAGTAGGGTATGAACATCCAAGCTACTTTATCAAGCGTTTCAAAGAACAGGAAAACGTTACGCCAACTATTTTTCGAAAAATGTATTTTTCATAAGCTACATATATCGGGGTTTATCTAGGTCATAAGACATGATGTGTATGCTGGTTATTTCGTATGAGTTTTAAAAAAGAAATTAAATGTAGTTTTAAGTGAAAACGGGGAGGAAAAGTAGAGAGAAGAAACAAAAAGGAGGGATAAACGTGTTTGGGTTAAATGATCTTCCAAAATTTGTGTGGTCATTCTGTCTTGTATTGCCACTTGTATCATTTGTTCATCAGCTGGGGCATTCCGTCATGGCAATTATTTTCGGAGGGAAGGTCGATTTTACTATTGGGCGAGGGAAAACGATTCTTAAAATGGGGAAGTTTAAAATTAAGTCAGTCTACTTTTTAGACTCGTTTTGTAAATATGAAAATCTTAAGAATGACAGTCGCATTTCTCATGCAGTGGTGTATGCTGGTGGTGTACTGTTTAATTTGCTTACTATTTTTATAATAAATGGATTAATTATGGCTAATATTCTGCCTGAAGATATATTTTGCTATCAATTTGTTTATTTTTCAGTCTATTATGTTATTTTCTCATTGCTGCCAATTCAATATACAGAGACAACTGCAAGTGATGGACGTGCTATATATAACGTATTACGGTACGGGAAAACGTGTGATCCAGATTAAAGGGCTGTGTGCAGCAGCCTTTTTTGGTGCGTTTTTTCTCGTTCATTTAAATAAAAAAAGGAAAACTTTACGAAAAGAAAATAGTAGCGGATAATAAAGATAGAAGATGTTGGAATGTAAGAAAGGAGAGGATTCATACGATTATTGAGACAGAACGAATGACACTGCGAGCCATGGCCGAAAGCGATGCAGGAAATTTACTGAAAATCTTTGAGGATGCTGAAGCAATGAAGTATTATTCTTCTACTAAAAGCGAACAAGACACACGCCGCTGGATTCAATGGATGAAGCAGCATTATCAAACGTACGGCATTAGCATGTGGATCGCTGAGGATAAACAGAAAGGAGAGTTTCTAGGGCAGTGCGGCATGGTTCTTCAAAAAGTAGACGGAAAGGTAGATCCAGAACTTGGTTATTTATTTTTACGCAGCCGCTGGGGGGAAGGCTATGCGAGGGAAGCAGCAAAAGCTTGCTTAGATTATGGACTTCATACGCTGAAATTTCAGAAGATTATATCATTAATAGATCCTGACAATTTCCCATCGATTAAAGTGGCTGAAAGAATTGGCATGAAAAAAGAAAAGCAAGTTAACAAATGGGATAAATCGTTATTCTTTTATAGTATATATAATGAAAAATGAGAGTATAGGAGTGGTAGCATGATCAAAATTAAGAACGTTTCGGTAAAACGAGCAGAAAAAGAAATTTTAAAAAACGTGTCGTGGTTAGTGGAAAAAGGGGAACATTGGTGTTTGCTTGGGTTAAATGGTTCCGGAAAAACGACGCTTTTAAATATAATCAACGGATATATCTGGCCTACAAAAGGTCAAGTAGAAGTTCTTTCAAGGAAATTTGGAGAAACAAATCTGTCTGAGCTCAGAAAAGAAATCGGGTGGGTAAGTTCTTCGCTTCAGCAGCGGTTTCGAGATGACGATACGGTTTTAGAATTGATTTTAAGCGGCAAATTTGCATCTATTGGTTTATATGAACAAGTGGAGCAAAAAGATATGAACCAAGCCATAGAATTAATGCAGCTGCTAAATTGCGCAGATTTACAAAATCAGGCGTACGGAACACTTTCTCAAGGAGAGCGCCAGCGGGTGCTAATTGCCCGAGCTCTTATGGCTTCACCAAAGCTTTTAATACTTGATGAGCCATGTACAGGTCTAGATATAATGGCCCGAGAACAGCTTCTTCAGCTGATTGCAAAAATGGCAGAGCAGCCAAAAGCGCCTACGCTTATTTATGTTACTCACCATGTAGAAGAAATTTTGCCTTGCTTTACCCATACGCTTTGTATGCGCCAAGGAGAAGTGTTTTCTTCTGGAAAAACGAAAGACCAGCTCACTGAGCCGCATCTTTCTAAATTTTTTAATCACGCCGTAGAGATGAAGCAGCAGAAGGAACGCACTTGGCTGTCATTAAAAGAACCGGTACCGGTAAAAAGCTGATCTAACGTCGAGAAACCTTCTTACATACCATGGGAAAAAGAGCGCTGCTTGCAATGGAAACAAGCTCATTGTGAAGATAATGTTTACATGCTACATAAATAGTGGTGCCGCAAATAATATCAATTAGTAAAAAAGCAGCAATGTCATGTTTATCAATGGTTACAAATACAAAAGAAGAGGAATCATAAGCTGTCATCGTTGGCTCCTTTGATTATATCGTTATGTTACTTTATTCACAAAAGGCTTGGGCTATACGAACTTTTAAAGAAGTAAGATGATGACAGCTGATTCTCTTTTCTACAGCTGATAATATTCTTGTTCGAGTATACTCATGATAAGATCTGTCTGAAATGCTTCTTCAATAAAAGCACCTTCACGCTCTATTCCTTCTTTTACAAAACCGCATTTTTCATAACAAGCAATGGCTCTATGGTTGTATTCGAGCACTCGTAAATCGACTCTGTGCAAGTGAAGGTGTTCAAATGCATACGCAAGTACCAATTTTGTAACTTCAGTGCCTAGCCCTTGATTCCAAACGGAGGAATCAAATAAACCAATTGCATACCGTGCGCGCCGGTCGTACTCGTTAACGGTCAGCCGGGCCTCTCCAACAAAACGCTGCTGATATTCAATGCACCAATTCAGCTTTTGAGACTTTATGTACTCGACGTGCCGCTTGGCATCTTGTAATGTAAGAGGTTTTAAGTTTCGGGTATCGCCTCCGTACATGCGAATAAGTTCTTTTGTTTGTTTGCATGCTAGGTAGTCATTTACATCGCTGTCCTTTGGTTTTCTTAGTATCACGTTTTTTCCTTTTAAAAATGGTGAAACATTATTCATTTGATGCATCCTTTCTTTTCTAACATTTAAAAAGGTATTCCACTTGTTTCTTAAAAAACCTGCTTTTACGTATAAAAAGAAATTGAGACACAACTATGTCCATCGAATCTCAAGACAAACAAATGGGATCAATGTGCTAGTATGGAGTGCTTGTTACACCGCGGTTGATTTCCGTGCAAGACTTGGCTTCCCATTAACTGCTCTACATATATGAAGCAAGCCTACGTTCATCCTACAAATAAAAAAATCCGAACGAGTTGGATTCTCAAGCAAGAATCTCGATTCATCGTTCGGATCTTCCTTCAGCTAAACTCCTTTTGTCCCACCCTTTTTACGAAGAATGTTTTTTTGCGTAGTGGGCAAGTGCAAGAAGAGGAAAAATATCATTGTAGCTGTGGTACTGAATATAAAATTGTCCAGGGAGACCAATTCCTGTGGGGTAATGAGTTTGCTGCTCTGTAAGATTTGGATTCAGTAAAAATTTAATTCCTTTTTCAACGGATCGATCTTTTAACGGACATATTGTCATTAAAGCATCGAGAGCCCAAGCCGTTTGAGAAGGGGTGCTAAACGATAGTGGCACATATTTTTTTAAAGAAGCGCTATAGCATGATTCTCCGAATCCACCGTCTTCTTGTTGAATGCTTTTGAGCCAGTTGATAGCTTTGATGATACGCGGATCAGAAGCAGAAATCCCTACAGCACGGAGTCCTGTAATAGCGGCCCACGTTCCGTAAATATAGCAAACTCCCCACCGGCCGTACCAGCTCCCGTTATCCAATTGATGATCAAACAGCCATTTTACTGCAGCTTTAATCGAAGGGTGGGATTTATTCATGCCAGCAAAGTTTCCGAGACACTCAAGCACTCGACCGGTTAAATCGGCAGTAGCCGGATCCGTCGCTGCATCTTTTGCATTTTCAAGCGGTAGATAAGTAAATAAAATAGAGTCGGTATTTTTTTCAAATGCAGGAAAACCCCCGTCTTTGTTTTGCATGGATAGCAGCCAGTTAATGCCTCTTTGCCAAGACTCCAAATAATCTGTGTCGGTTTGCGCTCTTCTAGAAAGAGCTCTGATAGCAGCAGACGTATCGTCTAAGTCAGGGTTATTCGTATTAATATCGGAAAACCCCCAGCCTCCAGGCGCTGTATTTGGGTTATGAAACTGCCAATCTCCAAGCTTTGTATGCTGTCTTTTCTTTAAATAGCGAGTTGTGCCTTTAATCATGGGATCTTGCTGCGGTACACCTGCTTCCTGTAGAGCGTAAGAGAGCAGCGCGGTATCCCAAACGGTTGACGTGGAGTTTTCTACGTGCACGTGGCCGCTGCATGTACTAAGTAGTGAACAAATCCCGTCAATTGCTTTTTGGATCACAAATGAATCTTTTTTATAGCCAAGAGCCAAAAGACCGTAAATCATAAAAAAAGTAGAGGTGGCGTAGCTGTAGAGTGTTCCATCTTTTTCAATTCTTTCTAGCATGTAACGCTCGGCTGCTTGATAACCAAGCTTGTGGATGTAAGAAGGTAAAGAAGCCAGCTGTTTTAAATGGTCGACTAAAAAAATAGAAGCGCGTGATTCTTGAGCATTTTCCTTCGATTCCTGTTTCTGTTCTCTTACATCTAAATGAGAAAGAGAAGGTGTATGTCTAGAAGTAAGTGAGAATTTTTTGTTTCCTGCTATCATCATCGGAACGAAGTGAATTCTGGCATAAGTGCTTAATTCATAAAAGTTAAGCGGTACATAGGTAGGCACGAGCAAAAGAGAAAGCGGGAGGTAAAATAGCTTTGGCCACTCGTATAAACCGTTAACAGAAAGCATCCATCTTGTGAGAAAATGAGCGCGCGAAATGCCTCCCGAATCTATAATATATCTTTCTGCTTTTCGCAAAATCCGGTCGTTTTTTTGGTAATACCCTGAATATAAAAGAGCTGTATAAGCTTGAATAGTGGCGGATAAGTTATGTTCTTCATCATCAAACAACGTCCAAAGACCATCTTCATTTTGAAGGGAAACGATCCGTTCGGTTAATTGTTTAATCAACACTTCTTTATCTAAATCAAAGGTGCGAAGAAGCATAATTAAAAACGCATCAGGCATAACGCCTGTTTCAAAACAGTAGCGAAATGACCCGTCATTTTTTTGTGTTGGGCGCAGATAGGCGATTCTTCGCTGAATCTCTAGCTGAACTTCCTTTAGCAATATGATCACCTCTTATGATAATGCTTTTCAATCTTTCGACCTGTTTCTTTATAACTGTATTCAAAGGAAGAGAGTTCTATGAGAGGAGAAAGTTGCAAAGAATAGAGCGCTTGCTGCACAATAAAGGTAATGGAAAATTGGAGTGATAGAAGTGAAAGAAATACAGGTAGAAGTCATTCAAGGACGAGGCTCTTACCGAGAGCTTGGTAAAATGCAAGGGAAATTACATAAAGGAACAAAGCTGTTTGAAAATCATCAAAAAAGAAGAAAACGTTCATTACGAAGCTATCAAACGATAGCAAAAGAAGCTCGTCATTATTACGACTTATTTGCTCGTGGACTGTGGGATGAGCTAGTGGGCTTAGCAGAAGGCTTAGATTGGCCTCTTGAAGACGTTATTCATGAATACAGCGGGTATCAGCAAGAGTGGAAAAAAACGGGATGTTCTGCTCTTATGCAGCACGGCGTGTATGTACGAAACTACGATTATCATCCTAAAACGTACGAAGGTCGATTTTTGCTTTTTCAGCCAAATGAAGGATATGCAAGCGTCGGATTTGGAACGAGAATGATTGGGCGAATGGATGGAATGAATGAAAAAGGACTGGCAATTGGCTATCATTTTGTTAATCGCCGCCGTCAAACAAACGGATTTATTTGCTGTACGCTCGCTCGGTTTATTTTAGAAACATGTGAAACGACAGAAGAGGCTATTGCTATTTTAGAAAGAGCACCGCATCGTCATGCGTTTAATTATTCCATTTATGACCGCAGCGGACAGGGAGCAGTAGTCGAAGCATCTGGAAGAGGCGTTCATGTACAAAGAGGGACGATGATGGGATGTACGAACCATTTTAATCAGCTGGTCGAAGAAAATCGTCATCATTTGGTAGAGTCAAAGGAAAGGCTCGATCATATTCGAGATCATATTGAAAAAAAGCTATCGCCTCTTGAAGCTTTCTCTTTATTTAATGAAGATGAATACGGTATTTTTAAAGAAGATTACCGGAATTCTGCTGGAACGCTTCATACAGTAGCATATGTACCGGAGACGCTGCAAGTCATTGTGGGGATTGGACGAAAAGCAAAGCCTCTCATTTTCTCGTTTGAAGATTGGGTGAAAGGAGAACAATTAACTATAACGAAAATAAAAGGAACGGTAAATACAGATGAACCATTTCCGTTTCAGTAAGGAGCAGCATAATGAGAATTGTAACGAATCAAGAGATGTATCAAGTGGATGATTATATGATGAATACAATTGGGATGAGTGAAGAGTCCCTTATGGAAAATGCCGGGCAGGCTGCTGCCAACGCGCTGAGTGAGCGAATCAAAAAACATGAAAACATAGGGCTGCTTATAGGAACGGGAAACAATGGAGGAGACGGCTTTGTTATTGCCCGTGCTTTGAAGTCAAAAGGCTATGAAGTTGACGTCTGGGTAGTTCCTGCACGGGAAAAAATAAAAGACGCGGCTAAAAAAGCCATGATCATCTATGAAAATGCTGGGTTCACGTGGCAATCGGCTGGAGACAACTTCTCTATGAAAAAGTATACGGTTCTTATTGATTGTTTATTAGGTATAGGCGTAAAAGGCAGTATCAAATCTCCTTACGATGACATTATAAAAAAAATAAACGATTCTAATGCTTACATATACAGCATCGATGTCCCAAGTGGAGTAATGGAACAGAAGCAAGAGCTTACGGTACGTGCAGATGCTACGATTACGCTTCAGCAGCCGAAAGTCACGGCATTTACATACCCGAGTAAAGAAAGTTACGGTGAATTGATTGTAGTAGATATCGGTATTCCGCCGCTAGCAATTGAAAAAAGTTCATCTCTTAAGGAAGTATGGTCAACTCAGCATATTAAACAATCTTTTCCCATTCGAAACGCTTCGTCTAATAAAGGTACACATGGAAAAGGAATCGTAATAGGAGGTTCGCTTCAAACACCCGGAGCGCCGATGCTAACGTCAAAAGCAGCGCTCACAAGCGGAGCGGGACTTTTAACACTTGCGCTTCCGAGCGATATTCATGCGATTGCAGCTGCTCACATGCTGGAAGTGATGTATAAACCATGTCCAAGCAAAGAAGGATTTTTTGCAGGCGAGATTCCTTTAGAAGAAGGGAAGTATGATGCAATTGCAGTCGGACTAGGGCTTGGGAGAACCAAAGAAACGAAGAAAGTCGTCGAACAAGTGCTTCACCAGCCGGTTTCTGTTGTGGTGGACGCCGATGCTCTTTTTCATCTTCCCCATTTAGAAAAAGAAGTAAAAGAAAGAGAACATGCAACGATTTTAACGCCTCATCCGGGAGAAATGGCAAGGCTCGTGGACACAACAATCGCCGAAGTAGAAGCAAATCGATTTTCAATAGCTAGGCAATACGCAGTAGAACATGGTGTGTACCTTGTATTAAAAGGTCCAAACACGATTGTTACAACACCTGACGGAAAACAATACGTAAATACCACTGGAAACGCGGGACTTGCAAAAGGCGGAACGGGTGACACGTTAACAGGGATCATCCTCGCTTTTATTATGCAGCATGATTCTCTTCAAGAAGCAATCAGTAATGCGGTATATGTTCACGGAAAAGCAGCGGATGTGCTGCTCGATCAGGGGCATACAATGATGGATATGTTAGCAAGCGACGTTATTTCTGCACTGCCGGCAGTCTTAGGGCAGCTGAGTAAAAAGTAATTTCTTCTAGATTATTAAAATTTGTTGACAAATTCCTTCAAAAAGTTGTCAAAACTCTTTGTAAATGATAACGTTATTTTACGTAAGATTTTACATAGAAAGAAAGTGATGTTGTGTACTACTCAATGAGACCAAGAGGTATTCATTTAGCTGTGCCTACACTTTTCTTCCTTATCACAGTCGTGTTATTTGCGATGATGCAGTTTGGTTTTTATTTGGATTCCAGCATTCTTCGTAAAATTTGGGTCATCGTTATGGCTTTATTGCCCATTGCTGGACTAATCACGGCTATTAAAGGTAGAAGAGGAAGCGCAAAGCCGTGGTTAATTATAGGGAATGTGATTCTTATTTTAACCGTTACAATAATGAGCGTACAGGCTATTATTTACTAAACAAAAAACGTGTTCGCCAAATAGGCGGACACGTTTTTATTAGGAAAGAGAAACGATTTGCTTGGTTACATAGGCAGCTTCTCCTGCGATTACCACACCATACGTATTCTCTGTTTTTGTAATTTCTACATGAACGAAGCCATCTTTATCTATTTCCTGTCCTTGCTCAATGACAAATTGCCAGCGGCCGTTATCTTGCTGGTCCACATATCTCGCATAATAGGCGCCCATTACGCCTGATGCTGTTCCAGTTACGGCGTCTTCTACCGTACCTGAAAATGGTGAAGAGAAATGTCTTCCGTGCATATGAGCTTCTGAGTGAATCGTTTCAAAACAAAAGGGATGAATAGATGCTTTTGGCATATCTGTTAAAATATGAGGAAAATCTTCTTGATTAGGCTTCATCTTTTTACAGGCATCTAAATTTTTTAAAGGTACAATAAGCGTCCAGTTCCCTGTACTTCCATATACAATAGGCAGTCTTTGATCAAGGTCATCAATATGAAGATTAAGAGCTTTTGCCAGTTTTTCTTTTGAACCTGAAAACGGATGAAACTGCGGAGAAGCTTGACTCATGGTGATAACAGGTTGTCCGTTTCTATTCTGTACAGTCATCGGCAAAATTCCAGCATTTGTTTCCACTGTAAATGTAGTTTTTGGAAGTTTGTTTTTACTGTGTAAAGCATAAAGAGAAGCGACGGTCGCATGACCGCACAAATCTGCTTCTTGTCCGGGTGTAAAATATCGAATTCGTAAATCAGCGCGGGAAGACTTCATGATAAAAGCCGTTTCGTTAAACTGTACTTGATAAGCAATCATCTGCATTTCTTCAGCTGAAAAATCATCTCCATTAAACACAATTCCTGCAGGGTTTCCTTTATTAGGGCGCGTACTGAACGCATCGTATTGATAAACAATCGCTTCTTTCATAGAAATTACCTCCATTTTTATATCATTGTATGAAAGCTTTAACCAGTGTTATTAAATGATCGGCTATTAAAATAGTGAAATACCTGAACGTTAGAATAAAAAAACAGCAGTTTTTACCTGCTGCTTTTCACTTCCCAAAACTATTTTTGCATCGCGGCATTTATTCCTTCTTTTCTAACTTCTAGCATATGAGTAGCTTTTTTATCAATATCTTTAGCTGTATCGGAAGAAATGACGCCTACGCTGCTTAAGTCATAGGCAAGACTTGTAACAAGCAGTTGCTCTCTTTGTGCTAGTGTGCCGTATGTAAGTGCAGCGGTTTTAGCTTGAATGCCACTCATATTTAATTCATCAGTAGAAGAAGCTGCATCGTTTTTTGCGGCTATTGCTTCTTGATAAAGAGAATCATATCCTCCAAACCCCACTTGGGCAATTAGAAAATTATAAATGTCATCGGCTGATTTTTTAGAAGCCTGGGAAAAAGCTCTTTGAAATTTATTGCGCGGTAAAAAGTTTAGTGCCGCCTGTCTTCCGTCTTCATAAATTTTTTCTTGTATTTCTTTCGTCGCTTTTTCGTCGTTTTTTTTCTGCGCTGCATCTAGCTGTTTGCGATATTTTTGAATAATGACTCCGTCCTGCTGATTGTTTCCCTCTTTGAAAGTAGCCGCGGCTTGTGGAACATCTGACGTTGCTAGAGTCTCAGCAGCGTTCTCTGAAGAAGAAAAGAACGTATTTTTGACAAAAATAAGTGCAAAGATCAGCAAAATAAACCATAAAAACCTGAATTTCTTAAACAAAATGTTCACCTCTGTATAATATTTCAAAATTATGTAAAACAACATGGACCAGTATACAACAATTTTAGTGTTTTTTTACACATTTACCCAAAAATAAGAAAATAGTAAGAGGCGTTTTTATTCATCTAATAGATATATAGGTTCATTGTTATGGTTCTAAAGAAACCATTGATCTATTTGTACTGATTCACATAATCGAATATGTTTTTGCTAATAAGGCTTAAAGTGACAAGGATAAAAAGCGTTCGGACGTACGTCACGCCTTTTGATAGAGCGACATTTGACCCGACAAAAGAACCCGCGATCATCGCAAACCCCATAATTAATCCGTAAGAAAATACAACAGAATCGAAATATAAAAACACAAGCAAAGCACCTAAGTTACTGCCGAAATTTAAAAATTTTGCGCTGCCTGCTGACTGCAGGAAATCAAATCCCATAAATAAAAAAGCAAATAAAATAAATGAACCTGTGCCTGCTCCTAAAAATCCATCGTAAAAGCCAATAATAAAAATAAGTGCGGTAAAGAAAATAAGTTTCTTAATAGACAGCGGCTTATACGTAGACGTGGTGCCCCAGTTTTTTTTGAAGATTGTATAAATAGCAACTAAAACAAGGAGAATCAAAATAACAGGTTTCAAAAAAGCGGAGGATAGAAAATGAACGGTGATTGAACCTCCTAAAGAACCAATAAATACAAAAGGAAACCATTTACCTACGACGCGAAAATCGACTTTTCCGGATTTGACAAATCGAATGGTACTCGTTAACACGCCCATCGTTCCGGCTAACTTATTTGTAGCTAAGGCAGCAGCAGGAGGCAGGCCTAAAAATAAAAGGGCAGGCGTTGAAATTAAACCGCCTCCGCCAACTACAGAGTCAATGAATGCGGCTAAAAAACCAAATAGTAAAAGCAAAAGAACAATCTGTAAACTTAATTCTTCCATAAAGCACCTTCCTCATGTCATAATATATAGTGACTACTTAAATAGTAACTATATAAAAAGCAGTTGTAAATATGTAAATGATGAAAATTTCAAATAACTTAAAAAACAGGGAGGTTTCCTTTATGGAAAATATTATTCAGCAGCTGCAGTCGCTTGGATTTAATCAGTATGAATCAAAAGTATACGTGACGCTTGTCAAAAAAGGATCTTCCACTGCTTATAGCATTAGTAAACATTCAGGTGTGCCAAGAGCGCGTGTATACGATATTTTACAAACACTAGAGGAAAAAGGCATGGTGTTAAAAGAAGAGAGTAATGATGGCACCCAGTACACATCGCTGCCCGTCGATGCTTTTTTGCATTCGCTGCAAAAAAAATGGCACGAAACGTATGAAGACGTTAGCGAAACGCTTAAACGTCTTGAAGCTGCAGAGTCTATAGAAGAAAGCCGGGTTATGACGATGAAAGGAGAAACAGCCATTCTTGCTTTTTGTGAGTCGCTATTGTTAAAAGCAAAAAATAAAATTGTCATCTCGCTTTGGCCCGATATTTATAATGAGTTGAAGCCTCTTTTATTACAGCTAAGGGAGAGCGTCACACTAAAAGGAATTGTGTTTGAACAAGATGAAGCGATGGAGGAATTTGACCGGCACCGCCATACAAGCTATACCGAAAACATTGGGAATCAAAACTGGTTTATTATATCTGTTGACAGCAGTGAAATGATTTATGGTCATAAAGAAATGGCGTACTATACGAATAACGCAGTCAACATTAATTTACTTGAAAATTATATTTGGCATGATATTCTCGTTAACAGACTTGTAGAAAAAAGTGATAGAGAAATGGACAGGTGGATCGAAAAGGAAAGAGAAAGTTTTTTTACGTAGAAAAGAGACTTAGACATAACGAAATCACTTCCATCGAAAGACGAACAAACGGGATAAATGATCTAGTATGAATGGCTTGTTACATCGCAGTTAATTTCCGTGCAAGGCTTCGCTTTCCGCGGGCGGCCGATGAGCCTCCTCGTCGCTTATGCGCCTGTGGGGTCTCATCTGTTCCGCTTTCCCCGAAGGAGTCTTCGCATTGCCCTCCAATTAACTGCTGGAAGCAGCCACCATGCATGAAAGCTACGTTCATCTTACCAACAGAAAAATCCGAACAAAGTTGATGCTCCATTAAGAGTCTCGAGTCCTCGTTCGGATCTTCCTTCAATTAAAATATTTTTGTTACAGCCTCTTTATATTAAAAAGTTTGGGCAAGTTTTTTTGCTTCTGCTATTCCTTTTTCTTTAATTTCTTGGGCTTTATCTGGCATTGCGTTATGCCCTTCCACAAAAATGCCGTCTAACGAAGGTACTCCGAAGAAATTCATCATAATCCCAATATAACGATGCCCCATTTCCATATCAGCTGCAGGGCCTTCAGAATAAATGCCTCCGCGCGCTTGAATATGAAGCGCTTTTTTATCCGTTAATAGTCCAACCGGACCCTCTGCCGTGTATTTAAATGACTTACCCGCTACGGCTACAGAGTCTAAATAGGCTTTCATAACCGGTGGAAACGAAAAGTTCCACATAGGCGTTACAAAAATATATTTGTCCGCTGATACAAACTGTTCGCTCAATTCTGCAAGGCGATTGACCTTCTCCTGTTCATGAGAAGAAAGTTCAGAGCCAGACTGAAGTTTGCCCCAGCCGCTAAATACATCCGCATCAATATGAGGGATATTTTCTTTATAAAGGTCAATATGTACAACTTCGTCACTTGAATTGTGCTCTTTGTAAGCATCGATAAATGCTTTTCCAGTTGCCATACTGAATGATTGAGACTCATCGTGAGGATGAGCTGTAATATAAAGTACTTTTGCCACGTCTTATCATCTCTTTCTTGTTTGAAATAATGTACTGTCTTATCGTTATCACTCCCATAAAAAACTATACGCGCTTTGTCAGGCAAGCTAAAAAAGAACGCAAGAAAGGGATGCCTATATAGAAAATAATGGTATAATAAATGTTTGAATATTTACATAACAAGTATTTCTAACAGAAGTAAATAAGAGGTGTCGAGATGAAAGAAAAATGGATAATCGTTACGGGTGCAGGTTCTGGAATTGGCAAAGAAATTGTAAAAGAGTGTGTGTCGAAGGGCTATTCAGTTATTGCTTGTGATATTAACGATGGAGCTTTGAAACAGCTAGCTGAAGATACAAAGGGCCATATTGAAACACACGTAGTAGATGTTAAAAAAGGAAACGATGTAAAAGATCTTTTTTACCAAATAAAAGATAAAAATTTGTATGGGTTAGTCAATAATGCGGGCGTATATTTAGGAAAAAATTTATTGGACTATGAAGAAAACGAAATAGATTTTGTGATGGACATTAATATTAAAGGATATGTTTATTTTTCCAAGTACTTTGGCGAATTATTAATGAAAAAAGAAACGGAAGGAGCGATTATTAATATATCCTCCGTGTCAGGAATGGAAGGAAGCTCCGATGCTATATATGGAATGTCTAAAGCAGCAATACTAGGATTAACCAAGAGCTGTGCGATGAATTTTTCTCCTTATATCCGGGTGAATGCCGTAGCACCTACAATGGTAAATACCGATATGATGAAAAATATTCCAGAATGGCGCAAAAATGAATACATTGCTCATCAGCTGATTCCAAGCTTTGTTACGCCTCAAGACGTGGCAGATACGGTTCTTTTTTTACTGAGCCCTCAAGCAAAACATTATACAGGAGCCACTTTCGATTTAAATAGCGGATGTTATTTGCGCTGAATACTCTTTCAAAAGGAATGGAGACATTAACTACATCAATCCAAAGGCGCACAAATGGGATAAATAATTTAGTATGGCGCTTGTTACACGGCTGTCGCTTTCCGTGCAAGGCTTCGCTTTCCGCGGGCGGCCGATGAGCCTCCTCGTCGCTTGCGCTCCTGTGGGGTCTCATCTGTTACGCTTTTCCCGCAGGAGTCTTCGCCTTGCCCTCCAATCAACAGCTAGAAGCACCTACATACATGAAACCTACGTTCACTATCACCATGAAAAATTCAAATGCACTTAATTCTCAATAAAGGATTTTAATTCATAGTTCGGATCTTCCTTCAACTAAAATACGTTTGTCCCATCCTCCTTTTTGTTTTCTTAAGAATTCTTAAGAAATTTACTTAACGTTTCTTTAGATTTTTTTTCTATTCTAGAAAGAAAGAGTAGAAAGAAGGAATAGAAAATGAATTTAGCTTTTATGTATCAATATTTTCACCAGCCGCGAACGGTAGGCGCACTTTTGCCGAGCTCTACGCACTTAGCGAAAAAAATGGTAAAAGGGATTGATTTTGAACATGCAGACTGTATAGTAGAGTACGGGCCAGGAACCGGAGTTTTTACCCGTGAATTAATGAGAAGACGAAGCGCTTGTACAACTTTGCTTCTTATCGAATACAATCGGCATTTTTACGAAAAAGTAAAGGAACAAGTAAGAGATGAAAAAAATGTGTATGTGATACACGGATCCGCTGAAAATGTTCAAAAGTACTTGATACAGTATGATATTCCAAAAGTGGATTACGTACTATCAGGTCTTCCTTTTGCTTCTTTAACGTCTGAAGTGTCGGACTGTATTTTGCAAAACACGCGCAGCGTATTAGCGAAGGAAGGGAAATTTATTACGTTTCAGTATACGAATTTAAAAAAACAGCTGATCCGCTCGTTTTTCCCTCAGATTAAAGTGGAAAAAGAGTGGAGAAATGTTCCTCCTGCATATATTTTTACATGCGAAAAAAATCAGATATAAGGAGTTTGTAAATGAAAGACAGAATTTTGATTATAGATGACGATGAGCAAATTCGTAATTTAATTGCTATTTACTTAGAAAATGAAGGATTTGAAGCGCTGAAAGTTTCTAATGCTGTATCTGGATTAGCGCTTTTAGAGGAACAAGAAGTAGATTTAATTATATTAGATATTATGATGCCGCAGATGAATGGAATCGATGCTGCTTTTAAAATACGTGAAGAAAAAAACATGCCCATTATTATGCTGTCGGCTAAGTCAGAAGATATGGACAAGATTTCTGGGTTAACAGCAGGCGCAGATGATTACTTAACAAAACCATTTAATCCTCTCGAGCTCATCGCACGAGTAAAATCACAAATTAGACGCTATAAAAAATACAATGAACGTGCTGAGCGCGATATTATTCAAATTGGCGATTTGGAAATTAACCGCAGCACCCGGCTTGTCTTTGTGCGCGGCCAAGAGATTCGTTTAACACCAAAAGAGTTTGATATTTTAGAGCTGCTGGTACGCTACAAAGGAACGGTGATGAGTATGGGGAAAATATATGAAGCCGTATGGCAAGAAGATGCGTTTAAATCGGATAATACCGTAATGGTTCATATTACAAAGATTCGCGAAAAAATTGAGGATAATCCCAAAAAGCCAATTTATATTAAAACCATATGGGGCGTAGGATACAGAATATGAGAAGAATAAGTGTAAAGCTTCTTTTTGCTATCATTATAAGTTTTTTGGCTACCAATTTAATTTTTATTTTAATTGCTAGGCTTGTTTTGAGCAGGTATATACAAGAAGAGAAAATGAATGTCCCTGCATATAATGTATTAGCGTTTGGACTTTTCTTTATCGCCGTTGTGGTCTTTGTTTTTGTTTTTTTAGCACTTATTCGTTCTCATATTCGTTATCTGAAAGAAATCTCTAAACAAGTTCAAAAAATTTCAAATGGAGATTTAGGCGCAACCATCCATGTACGAGGAAAAGATGAACTGGCTGAATTAAGTCAAAACATTAACAAAATGTCTGCGCAGCTTCGTACAAAATTTGATCGTGAACGAGAGCTGGAGCAAGCAAAAAATCAGCTAATATCCAGTGTATCTCACGATTTGCGTACGCCGTTAACATCCATCGTTGGGTACCTAGATTTAATCAAAAAAAGAGAAAGTATGGATGATGAAACATTATATAGCTACTTATATATTGTTGATTCAAAAGCAAAATACTTAACTGATTTAATAGAAGAATTGTTCGACTATACAAAATTAACGAGTCCTGATCTTCAGCTTCAACGAAATGAGGTCGATATGAAACGTTTGCTTCAACAGGTAATAGGAGAGTACGAGCCAATTTTAACAAGAGAAGGCATTGATGTTCATACTACCTTTGCTTGTGAATGGAATGCATTTATTGATGTGGAAAAAATGGTAAGAGTATTTCAAAACTTGCTCGAAAATGTCAAGAAATACAGCAAAAAGCCTTCCGTATTAGAGGTGAATCAGGAGATTGACGAGGGTTACATAGTTATTTCTTTTAGGAACAGCATTAACATCAGTGAAAAAATTGAGGTAGAAAAGTTGTTTGATCGATTTTATCGAGGTGATGAATCAAGAACGGACGCGAATGGTTCAGGTTTAGGACTGGCTATTGCAAAACAAATTATTCAGCTGCATCAAGGAGAGATACGAGCGGAACGTCAGCATAATAAGCTCACTTTTTTTATAAAGCTGCCGTTAACACAAGAAAGCCTTAAGAATCACTTGTAAAGATTCTTAAGGCTTTTTGCGACTATTTTGATGCCGTATTCAAATTCTGCAAGCGTCGCATAAGAAAAGGATATTCTGATATGCTGTGAAGCCTCATGGTCATACAATGCGCCTGGATTTAAAAGAACTCCTTCGTCGAGACAGTGCTTAAATAACTTCCGCATCGAAACAGGCTTATGCAGCGTAAGCCAAAAATAAAAACCACCGCTCGGAGCATTCCACACAGCGAGATTCTTCAAATACTTCTCTAGAATAGCCAGTGTTTGCTGAGATTTTTCTTTTAATTTATAGCGTACGCTGGCCACATGCTTGTCGTAGAGTCCGGTTTTGAGAGCTTCAGCAGCAGCCCATTGAGATAAGGAACTGGCTCCGTAGTCAACTTGCATTTTAAGGTCAGCTAATCGCTCAATTACATGTTCAGGCCCTATAATCCATCCAATTCGAAATCCTGGACTGAATGTTTTAGAGAACGTTCCTAAATAAAGAACCATTCCATTTTTATCTTGAGCTTTTAACGAAAGTGGAGGCGGTGAATAGAACCAAAGCTCTCCGTAAGCATCATCTTCAATAATAGGCAAATGCATTCTTTCACACTGGCGAAGCAGCTCTTGGCGCCTTTTTTCACTCATCGTTACATTGGTGGGGTTATGAAAGTTCGGTATTGTATATAAAGCTGTGCCTTTTTCTTTTTCGTGGTGGTCTTTTAATGAAGCTAAATGCATTCCTTCTTCGTCTAACGAAACGCCCGTTATTTTCATTTGTGCGGACTGAAATAACGGCAGAGAATAAAGATAAGAAGGCTTTTCAGCTAATATATTGGCACCTGGAGGCAGCAGGCCGATTGAAATTAACTGAAGGGCTTGAAGTGAACCGGATACAATTAAAATAGATGAAGAAGAAGTTTCAATGCCTCGTTTTTTTACATGCTTGACTAACTCTTGTCGGAGTTCATCATTTCCTCTTGGGTGCTCGTAGCCCAAGTGTACGCCTCTATGATTAATTCCGCTAAATAGTTCCGAAAGCTGATGGGAAGGAAGCAGGTCAGGTGCTAACTCTCCAGTTCCTAAACGAATAATGTCCGGTTGAAATTCAGCTTCGTTAATATGGCGGATAGTCGGAGAATTTGGTCTGTATATTCCTGCTTCTACATACGAATTCTAGTTCATGTGAGAACCTGATGCTAGTAAGCTCCACGTATTGTTAATGACCTTGGTGCCACCGCCTTTGTTTCCGCTGAGCAGTCCTTCAGCAATTAAGTTTTCGGTTGCTGTCACCACCGTGCTTCTATTTACAGAAAAGCTAGCAGCTAAATGGCGCTGCGGAGGAATTTTAGTTCCAATAGGCCACTCTCCATTTATGATTTTCTCTTTCATATACTCTTGAATTTGTTTGTGCATTGGCTTTTTATCAGCCGGATCTGGAGTCCAGTTCATGTGAGACCACCTTTTTATAATTTGGTTGGTATTATAAATCAAAACTTGGATGGAGACAACAGGGGATGTCAATTGTAGTATAAAAGAGAAAGGAGAGAACAACATGTTTACAGTGGTTATACATGCTTTATTGTTAGCATTCGGTTTGATTTTACCTTTAGGGGTACAAAATGTGTTTGTTTTTAATCAAGGAGCCAATCAACGAACGTTCAAACAGGCGCTTCCCGTAGTTTTCACGGCTTCTGTTTGTGATACGATTTTAATTCTAGTAGCAGTGCTGGGAGTTTCAGCAGCAGCCGCTGCTTTTTCATTTTTTCAAACGCTTATTTTTGGAATAGGTCTTCTTTTTTTAGCGTATATGGGCTTTGTGACGTGGAAGAGCGAACCGTCAAAAACGTCAGTAAAGGAAGAAATGACGGTGAAAGCACAAATTTTATTTGCTGCTTCTGTATCTCTGCTAAATCCTCACGCGCTGATGGATATTATGGGCGTGATTGGAACAAATTCTCTACTGTATAGCGGAAAGGAAAAATGGGTTTTTACGCTGGTGACAATATCCGTTTCATGGATATGGTTTTTGTCCTTAGCTTTTGCAGGAAAAGCAGTAGGAAAAATGGATTCAAATGGGAAAATAATGATTTGGGTGAATAAGGCTTCTGCATGTATGATTTGGGGAGTAGCTCTTTACATGGCAAAAAGTATGTTTTTTCAGTAAAATAGATGCTAAAAGGAAAGTTATGTAATAGAAAGAAGTACTTTTTTCTAGAAAGCGAGGGGTAAAGATGATTCAAGGAATTAATCATATGTGCTTTTCTGTGTCAAATTTAGAACAATCCATCATATTTTATCAGAAAGTGCTAGGAGCGGAACTTTTAGTGAAAGGAAAATCCACCGCTTACTTTAGTCTGAATGGACTGTGGCTGGCGTTAAACGAAGAAAAAAATATTCCTAGATCAGACATTCAGTATTCGTATACTCATTTAGCGTTTTCTATTTCTATTGAAAACTTTGACGAAGCAAGAGAACTGTTAAAACAGCATAATGTAACCATCTTACCGGGAAGAAACCGCGACGAAAGAGACAGAAAATCTATTTATTTTACGGATCCGGACGGTCATAAATTTGAATTTCACACTGGTACGCTCCAAGACCGTTTAGCGTATTATCAAGAAGAAAAGCCTCATATGACATTTTATTCGCCAGAAGAGTAGTATTAAAATAGTTATATAAGGTTACAGTTTTATTACATTCGCATTCCTCGCTCAGTTATCATTAAATAAACGATACTGTTGTGATATAATGGAAAAAAAGTGAGGAGGAGGAAGAATGTATACCGCAAAACAGGTGAAGTTTGGTTCGCATATTGTGATAGGCGTACTTTTCGGCATCCTAGCTGCGATGTTAATCGGCACTTTTTATCAAAATGTACCAGGTGTATTACCATACGGGATGATTAGCGGACTTGCAGTAGGACTCATAGCAGATACATATTATACAATTAAAACAAAAATAAAGGTTATCTAATATAGTGTAGTACTATCTTCAGGAGAAATAAAAGATTCCTCTTGAAAATAGTACTATTTTTATGAGGAAAATGGTTAATTTCCACTTTAGAAAAACAAGTCAGTGAGCTACAAAAATTGTAAATTTATTATTTTGAATCACAAATAGGGGGTTGAAATATCACATTAACTCTAAGTATAGAATTATATGTTAAGGTAAATAACCGTTTTCTAAACAGTGAAACGGTTTTTACTTTTTTTCTAATTAGTTTTATTGCGCGTCAGATAAAAGGTCTAATAATTAAGTAATTGTTAGTAAAACTGCGGATAAGAGGTTTTTAAAGCTGCTACTAACAGATAAAATACTGTTGCTTTTAATGGTTCATCTATAGAAAACTTGATAATTTTACTAAAATCGTTCTCTTGGAGTACATAATATATGCTATCATTGTTGGGTGAAAAAACTACATACCAAAAAAAGGAGAAACAAATGAAAAAATTAAGAAGAATCGGCCTAGGACTTGTAGCATCTTTGCTATCTATTAGTTTAGTAGCTTGTGGGTCAACAAAAGAAGAACAAAAACAAGGATCTGCTAAGCAAGAGCAGAAACAAATGGGGAAAGAGCAGAAGAAACTCGAACAAAAACTCTCCAAATTAGAGAGTGAGTATGAAGAATATACAAAAGAAAAAGGATATATGGAATCTGATGATTATCTTGTTTTTGAAGCAGACTTTAACAT
The DNA here is from genome assembly GCF_042787865.1 of Priestia sp. YIM B13486. NCBI lineage: Bacteria > Bacillati > Bacillota > Bacilli > Caryophanales > Bacillaceae > Priestia > Priestia sp. YIM B13486. The sequence continues at coordinate 425,713 of NZ_JBHZOZ010000002.1, forward strand.
ACTTGCAAAGTCAATTGAAAGCAAGAATATTCTTCAAGGCGATGATGGTGAACTAGACAAACACTTAAAAGACTTAAAAACTGAGATAGACAATTTAAGTAATGATCAAGCAATAAAAGCTCAAAAGCGTTACGGTTCGGCAGTAGATGTGTACGAGGCTGCAATAGGTACTCATATGCATATTGTATTAACGAAAGCCGATATTACTCAGCACTTTAATGCAGTAAACACGATTGAGTTAGACAAAGATTTTAATGCAGATAGCTACGATTATGAAAAAATTGATGCAGACGCAACTGAGGCTATTAAGTCTATACAAGGAATGCCTATGAAAAGAATAAAGCTTATTAAGGAAGAGTTGGAGAAATATAAAGATAGCTTTAGTACTGAAGAATATAATCAATTGAATTCCGCAGTCACTAGTGTAACTTCGTCATTAAATAAACAAGTTGAAATGCTAGAAGTTCTACAAAAAGAAAGCGGTAAGGATAAATCAACTTTAGAAGAAAACACAAAAGCTGCTGAAACACAATTTTTAGATGCTAAAGAAAAAGTGTCTACATTTGAATCTAAATATGATATCCAAATGTAAGATATATGCTTTAAATACAATTGTTTATTAAAATAAAAAGCCGTTTCTTAACCAAAGAAACGGCTTTTTACTATTTCTCTCTATTGATCTTTGGTGTACGCAAGAAGAAAGAGAGTAAAAGTGCAACCAGACCTAATAATGTAGCAAATAAGAATACATCGTTCCTACCATCTATAGTCGGAGTTGTTATTGCTTTAGCGTATAGCGATATAATACCGCTATTACCTAACTGACTAAGTTGACTACTAAAGAAATCATTGTTAGTTGTTAGTGTATTAGTGTAGTTTGAAAGATGTTCAGTAGTTTGCTGTGTCATAATTGTAACAAGTATAGCCGTACCAATTGAACCTGCAACTTGACGAATTGTATTACTTAAAGCTGTACCGTGAGAAATTAAATGGTGAGGTAATTGGTTCATACCTGCAGTCATAATAGGCACCATAATTAATGCATCTGGCAATAATAGTAGATCTGATTGAAGCGGCGTAAAGCCTCAAATGCTTTGTAGATAGATTGGCAGCAGTTTTGAAATTATTTAGGATGAAACATAAAAAATTATAATCAGATTTGTTGAAAATCAATCCAAAAATTATTAATGTAATTTTCTGAAACTTTTCTTCGTGCTAAAACGTATAGTAAGTATAGGGAATGTTAATTTAAATTCCGTTTTGCGGAAAAACATTTAATATACAGTCGGAGGATATATGCTGTATTACGCGACGCTAGGTGAACTAAAGAAAAAAAGGGACCTGAAGCGATTTAACTTATGAAATTAATCCTTTTATTGGGTCAGCAAAAGGAGGGGTTAGTAAAACTAATCAAATTTTTAAGAGGTAATCAAATGTAATATTGAAATTAAAAAAGGGGGTAGTAAAATGACAATGTGGCTGTGGGCAGGCGGATGTATAGTGTTTTTGTTAGCAATGGGTTACATTGCAGATCGTGTAGCCGTAAGGAGAAGCATTGAATTTAGTCCGGAGGATGGAATTAAAAATGCTACAGATGCAGAACAAATATATGTGGAGAGCTATTTAAATGAAACAAAAAATACGAATAATAATATACCGCTTTAATAGAAATTATAAATAAAAGGCTTATCCGCTGCTACTTGCATTAGGGATAAGCCTTTTTGTTTTATACTTAGTTCCAAACTTCGTCTAAAGTATCTCTAAACAATTGATCTAATTCATATGTAGGGTCATCTAATTCTACGGATAAAGTTCTCACGTATTTGTCTAAACGGTCAATTTCTAAGTTCAAAAATTCATTAATAACATTGATGCGTGGTTCTAAATCTAACTCATCACCACTAATTTTACGCTTTAACAGCTTGCTAACCTCTTCTTTTAATTCTCCTTCTGGTAACAGTTTCTCTAAGAGAATAGGAAATTCTACTGGAGGAAATTCGTTATATTGCTCAATCCACTTAGCAGCTAGCACAGGTCTTAAAACATAAAAATATTTTTTGATTTTTACTTCGTCACCTTGTAAATACTCTCGAAAGTTATTTCTAGCCATATTTAAATAGTGGTATATACAAGAAGTAGGAGTAAAGATGTTAGAATGTAGTTCTTTCATTTTATCAAATGTTGAATACGCCTTGTAATATACAATGTTTGATTGTATCCATTCTAGTAAGGGTGGGTTTGATTTTCTAAAAAGTTTTAATGTCTTGGTTACGTCCCAGCCGCTAACATCTAATAGGTCATTAATAGGTAGCTCTATTACATCTCGCTTTTTACCTACACCCATTGGATCAATGCTTAAATATTTATTCCTCTTATGAATATAAATAAATCTAACATCATAATCGCTATCTTTAGATGGAAAGTCCCACGCTCTACTTCCAGATTCACAAGCGTATAATACTTTTACGTCGTAATCTTCTTCAATTTTCTTTAAAGCTGCAACGATTGTTTCTCTCATAACCCAACCTCATTTTCTTTTAATGCTTTCTATATAAAGCTATTACTATTTCTCCTATTATATTTCATAATGGATGGAAAATGGTAAATAAATAAAAGAAGCTTCCTTTAGGACTCTAAAAATCTACGAAAATATAGAGAGTAAAGAATTATATCACTCAAAAAGCACTACATCCAATCCGTTTCTGCGGTAACAGGTTAGAAGCGTATACAGTTCTGCACGGTGATGGTATAAATGAGACTGAATTTCAAGCAGCCACTCAAAACGTGTATACGTGCATCCCCAATAGGATGTCTGCAGTGAAAATAGCTTTTGTTCGTCAAAAGAAGAGTAAACTGCTTTTAGCTGATTGAAGCCCTCTACTAAAGCTACTTTGAGTTCAAGCTTTGTATAAGCTGGATGCTGCAGATAAAAGTCATTCATTTTATCTGCAGAGTAGCCTAAGGAAATATAATAGTCTGCACTGCAAATGAGACATAAATGCTGAAGCAGCTCTTGAATAGACCGCTTGTGAGGGAGGGGACGATAAGCAAGCTCTTCTTCTGTAACGTCATTAATAATTGCGGTTAGGGAATGGATGTTAACGTTTATTTGATTAAATACCGTCTCACAATACGAATTCATATATTCACATCCTTTTTATTCAACTAAATACCGCATTTTTTGATCGAGCCAGTACTCTGATTTTTCATTGTTATCGAGCTTAATATAGCAATCGACAATTTCATCATAAATGAATTCCTTTTCTTCTACTAAATCAATAAATTTAATGAGTAAAAATACGGCTTTTGAAACTTTTCCATTCTCACAAAGCCATTCTTTCATCCAGATTAATAAGTCAAGAAGAATAATCTCTATTTTTACTCGGATATCAAGGAACCAATCGTCATAAATCGTTGTTAAATAATGAGGAACTAATTGGTGCAGTCGCTGTTCAGCTTCCTTAAATTTCAACGCCGGATCAGACTGTTCGGTAATCCACTGAAGGTCAGTTAGTAAGTCTAATCCATCGCTTGACACATCGGCGTTTAAAGAAATGAGCTGCCTGTTAACAAGTAAAACTGGCTCTTCCTTTTCTGCGTTCAATAACTTTTTTAAATGAGACAAGTAGACGCGTAAATTCTTTTTGGCATTGCTTAAAGGTACATCAGGCCACAGCGCTTCGCATAGCTGTTCTCTGCTGATAGAATGATGAAAAATAAGATATAGTAAAATTTCTTGAGCAAAGCGCTTATTCCAGCCTTCTGTAATAAGCTGGCCATTTACATATACGGAAAAAGAGTACAAAAAATCTACTTTAAGAGAGGGTGTATGTGCATGAAAATCTTTTTGTATATCTATAGCTGTGTCACTTTCCCAGTTCTTAAGTATTTTCATAGGATCATTCTTTAAAGAAGGTAATTGTTGTGTATTACTTTTAATAAAATCTATAACAATTTCTTTGAGTAAAGCTGTTTTTTCTTTTACTAGAAATGAAGAATGAGCGTTAGGTATGGTCATATGACTGTAGTTTTTTAAAAACATCGTTTTTGAAATCAGATACTGTGATGAAAGCAGCAAATCATGTTGGCCAGATAAAGTGAGTACAGGAAGTGAAATACTAGTCAACTCTTGAAATAGATTGTCTGTAATAGATAGTTTAAGAAAGCGGAAATATACCCCGGGATCCATTTTTTTTAGTCTTTCAATTACCTGTTGTATGTTTGTAGGTTCCAGACTCTCTAGTTTGCCTAATTCGAAAATTTTTTCTACCGGTATTTGGTTTTTACTTTCTTCGTTGTAACATCTCTTAATCTTTTGAAGGGTGCTATCGGAATAAAAAGGAAGAGACAATAGTATCAGTCCTTCAATAAGAAATTCATAGCGATTAGCAAATTTAACAGCGATTTGTCCTCCAAATCCCACTCCAACTAAGTAACATTTTTTTATATGTAACGTATGTAATAAGTGGAAAAGATCTTCAATATGAGCCTCGAACGATATCTCCCCTGTAGCGGAGGCGCTGTTTCCTGTCTCTCTCAAATCGTATTGAATAACAGAATAATGTTGGGTTAATTCTGCAGTAATAGAATCAAAAAGCGTATGATCAGTGATAACAGAATGAATCATCACAATGGTGTCTGTCTGGTCAGTGAACGCGGGCGAATGAACTTCATAGTAAATTTTTTCTGTCGCCGTATGCAGAAAAGGCATAAAAACAATCCTCCTAGTGTCTAACTGTAGCGTTTGTGTAACGGTAAAATTATTATGATAAGAATAGACAAAAATTTCAAAAAAATAGGTGCTTTTTAGTAATTAAAAAATGTCTAATGTTCTAGTAATATCCATTATACTGTAAAACCATAGTGAGAAATAAGAGAGAATGCCCAAAAATAGAAAAAAGAAAACGTTATCAATTTCGAAAAAAGAAGAAAGGAGGAGAATTATGAATTTTAAAGACGAAAATACGTTAGACTTAGAATGGGTTATGCTCATAATGGAAGCAAAACAAACAGGTATAAGCATCGAGGAAGTTAGACAATTTTTACAAAGCATTAGTTCAAATGCTTAGCCGATACAATGATAAGGGAATAAATCGTTCCCAAGTATAGATAACCTTTATAACCAGTCTCAAGCTATCTTCACTAGATGCATAATCACCCCTTTATGGTAAGAACGTTTATTTATAATGCACGGTAAAGTGAAATTATGGTATTATTATCGATAAGTAAGCATTAGTAAGGGTGATTAAAATGACAATTGGCCAACGTATTCGAGATCTCAGAACGAAACAAGGAATATCGCTAACAGAACTTGCAAACCGAGCGGGTGTTGCTAAATCCTACATATCTTCAGTAGAAAGAGGAATTCAGCTCAACCCATCTATTCAATTTCTAAACAAAATTTCTACCTCATTGAACGTGAGTATTGATAGATTAATTCATGAGCCTATGGATAAATCTGAATCGTTGGATATTGACGATGAGTGGCTTGAGTTAGCAAAAGAAGCAGCGGAGTCAGGAATAAGCAAAGAGCAGTTTAAACAATTTCTTGAATTTCAAAAATGGCAGCGGGCAAAGCAAGATTAACTTCGCGGAATATACATAAAAGAGAACTTACATAGAATAACTGCTAAAAAATCATGATTACAAAAAAGAGATTCCATTTATCTATGGAATCTCTTTTTTAGGCTTAAGAAGAAATAAAATGGGACGAGAATTCTTTTTCTCGCTGAAACTGAATACGTTCAAGAGTTATTAATTTAGGCTTTCTTTTCTGTTCAAACTGTCTCAATGTTTCTGAAATCTCTTTGTTTTGATAAAAAACTTGATGCAGTAAGTCAGACAGTAAGTCAGCATCTTTTAATGACTCGTTTAATCCAAAAGCGCCAGTGGGGGTCATCGTATGAGCAGCATCCCCTAATAATAACAGGTGATGCTTTGACCATACTTCGCTTATGCTGCTTTGCACAGAAAGAAGCGTAAAGTCTGACCACGACGTAATAAACCTTTCTATTGAAAGGTTTAAGCTAGGGAAAGCGTCTATTAAACGCTGAATAAACGGTCTAAACGATTGTTTCCGAAGAGCAGGATAGCTGCCTTTTTCAATATTCCATCCGATTTGAACAAAGCCTTTTGCTTGAGAAAAAAGCGCCACCTGCTGCTGCTTCACAAGTGCAAATTTAATAGAAGGCTCCCAATTGGCTGGTGCAGGAATTTTTGCCCAAAGCAAATCGTATCCATGATTATGAATATTGGTTTTTATGTGCGCAAGTTTGCGAACAGTTGAATATCGACCATCTGCTCCAATAATGATTTTACTTTCAACTATTATTTCACCTTGGCCTTTTTGCTGAGCTTTTATTCCAGTATATTGGCCTTTTTCATTCTGCATTAGTTCCGTTATTTTTGTGCCCAGCATAAGTTTGTAGGAGGGATGGATGCTTGCTTGGTTATTTATAGACTGAAGGAGATGCTGCTGTGGCACATGAATTCCTGCATGTCCAAGTTCAGATTCTATCGTTTTGAATATATGTCCATCCTTCCAGTATTCGACCCTAGACATTCGAAGGAGGCCTAAGCTTTCAATTTCTTCAAATATATGATGTTTCTTAAGAATCATTTCTCCATTTTCATTTAAATGTTCGCCTCGAAATTCTTTTCCAAGCGTATCAGATCTCTCTATCAGTATAGTTGATATATTTTGTTTAGCCAGTAGATAGGCCAGTAGAGCACCGCCTGGTCCGGCTCCTATTATACACACTTCTGTTCGATAGTTCATTTTCTTCACCTTGTTTGTTATATGCAATTAAGTTACTTTTAGTAAGTATATTAACTTTTATAAATGTTAATGTCAACTTTTTTATAGCTTTTCTTCTATGAAATTCGCTCTTTGGACAAAACACAAATAAGGTTCTATATAATCAAAGTCAAAGATTAAGTTTTATGGTAAACTAAAATACACAAATTATTTTGAATAATTTGTATAAAAAGGTTAAATTTCAAAATTGTTGAGAAAAAGCACGGTTGGAAAGCTGCAGGATTTTTAGCAAGAAGAGTAGAGATCGTTTCTGAAAATTCTAGCAAACTCCAATTTCGACTGGAGGATGATTATGACAAAAGTAGAACATTATATTCAAACATTGGGTAACAGTGCAGATTTGCTAACAAAAAGGCAGACAAGCATTTACTTCGAAAAACTTTCAAACACCTTTCCTTTTTTAACAATCATGCAAATTAATTGGAGAAAAGTATTAATTAAAAAGTCCACCCGGCATATTGAAGAAATCAAAAAATGGCTTCAAGAGATGAATATAAAAGAACATCAGGTTGTTTTATTCTGGAAACGAGCAACTAAAGCTGTAAGCGTCGATTTAGTTCAGGCTTTACTGTTTTTTCAACAAACAGCTGATCTGACAGAAGAAGCATTTATTTACTGTCCGTCTGTTGACTATGTAATTGAGTATTTTAAAGACGGTAAAATGATGATTGGTTTAGCAGCACGTTAATTAAAAGGAAAAAAAGCTGAGAGAGGAGGCGAATTAGAACTTCTTCACTCAGCTTTTTATGCATATAAAATCTGAAAAATACGAAACATAACGTTATTTACAACATAAATTACCTTCTCTTTATAATTAGTGGGAAAAGTATTGACATTTTCCATAAAACAAATATAATTAACATTAATCATATTGTTAATTGTAAAAAGAGCGATCAGGAGAAATGATGAATGTCGAACAATAAAGCAATGACGAATCAAACGAAAAAAGAATACCCTAAACCCTATGGCTATACGTCAGATATTGCTGTATTTACGATTGTGACGGAAGAAAAAGAACCATACAAACCACCTAAAATGAGTTTGAAATTAATGCTTATCCAACGAGCAATGGTGAATGCAGAGGGAGAAAAGAACAGCGAAGCAGGAAAGTGGGCGCTTCCCGGCGGATTTGTCCATCCTGATGAATCAGCTTTTGAAGCGGCCAAAAGAGAGCTCGAAGAAGAAACTGGCGTAAAGGATATTCATTTAAAACACTATGGTGTCTATGATGAGCCTGGCAGAGACGATAGAGGATGGGTCATTACAAACGCACATTATGCAATCGTCCCAGAAGATAGTCTAATAAAGCGAAAAGCGAATGATGATGCCGCTCGAGTTGAATTGTTTAAAATAGATGAAATCTTTTCATTGCCTTTAGCTTTTGATCATGAAATCATCATTCGAGATGCAATCAAGGAAATTAAGAAAGATTTATTGCAAACGACCATTGCCCAGAAATTTCTGCCTTCTCAGTTTACATACTCTGAGCTGCAGGCTGTGCTGCTTACCGTAACGGATGATGCAGCGATTAAAAGTGATCAGGCCTTTGCACGAAAAATAAGAATGCTGCCATTTATTGAAGAAGTAGACGGAAAAACAACGACGAGAACGTCTAAAAAACCAACAAAGCTCTACCGGTTTGTTGAAATGAATGTGATGAAGCCAATCTATACAGCACGCTATTAAAAGAAAAACTTTCAATTTAAATAATTAACAATATGTTAACTGTTAATTTTTACGTATGAGGGGGAAACATAATGAAAAAAGCACTGATTAACATCGATTATACAAATGATTTTGTAGCTGAAAACGGAGCTTTGACATGCGGAGAACCAGGGAGACAAATAGAAACATTCATAAGCGATATTACGCGTCAATTTATTGAGCAAAACGAGTATGTGGTGTTCGCCATTGATTTTCATAAAGAAAATGATTCCTTGCATCCAGAATCAGCGCTGTTTCCGCCTCATAATGTTGAAGGTTCTGCAGGAAGAGAGCTATACGGAAAGTTAAATGATTTATATAATGTGTATCGATCACAGGCAAATGTAGAATGGATGAATAAAACGAGATACAGCGCATTTGCTGGAACAGATCTGGAGATTAAACTTCGAGAAAGACAAATTACCGATGTCTACTTAGCAGGTGTATGTACGGATATTTGTGTACTTCATACAGCAGTAGATGCCTATAATAAAGGATTTGCTATTTATATTTATGAAAAAGCCGTAGCAAGCTTTAATCAAAAAGGCCATGAGTGGGCGCTTGAACATTTTAAATCTTGCCTCGGGGCAGAAATTATTTAAGGACATAAAAGTGGAGGAAATCAATGAATATGTTTACAGATGACAGCGTAATGCTACACACCGATTTATATCAAATTAATATGGGAGAAACGTACTGGGAAGATAATATTCATCAAAAGAAGGCTGTTTTTGAAGTTTTCTTCCGCAAACTTCCTTTTGGAAATGGCTATGCTGTTTTTGCTGGATTAGAAAGAATTATTGAATATATTAAAGCATTTAAATTTAGCGAATCAGATTTAACCTACTTGCATGAAGAATTAGGTTTTAAAGAAGATTATTTAGCTTACTTAAAAGACCTTACGTTTACTGGAACGATTCGATGTATGCGTGAAGGTGAGCTTGTATTTCATAATGAACCAATTTTACGTGTAGAAGCACCATTAATTGAAGCTCAGCTCGTAGAAACAGCTATTTTGAATATTGTGAATTACCAAACGCTGATTGCGACGAAAGCAGCTCGAATCAAACATGTAGTAGGAGATCAAGTGGCAATGGAATTTGGAACACGCCGCGCTCAAGAAATGGACGCTGCCATTTGGGGAACAAGAGCAGCCTATATTGGCGGATTTGGTGCTACTTCTAACGTGCGAGCAGGAAAGAAATTTGGAATTCCAGTTGCAGGAACGCATGCTCATGCCATGGTGCAGGCTTATAAAGACGAATATATTGCATTTCATAAATATGCTCGTCGCCATAAAAACTGCGTGTTTCTAGTTGATACGTACGATACGTTAAAATCAGGAGTTCCCAACGCCATTAAAGTAGCAAAAGAATTAGGCGATAAAATTAATTTTACAGCGATTCGCTTAGACAGCGGCGATTTAACATATTTGTCTAAAAAAGCTCGTCAAATGTTAGATGAAGCAGGGTTTACAGAGACAAAAATTGTTGCTTCCAACGATTTAGATGAAGATACGATTATGCATTTAAAGTCGCAAGGGGCACAAATAGACATGTGGGGGATTGGTACTAAGCTCATTACTGCATATGATCAGCCCGCGCTTGGTGCAGTGTATAAACTCGTTTCTATTGAAGGAGAAAATGGCGAGATGATGGATACGATTAAAATTAGCGCAAATCCTGAAAAAGTGAGTACACCAGGATTAAAGCGCGTATATCGTATTATTAATAATTTGAATGGGAAATCTGAAGGGGATTATATCACGATGGAAGACGAAGATCCTCAAAGCGAAGAACGTTTAAAAATGTTCCATCCTGTTCATACGTTTATCAGTAAATTCGTCACAAATTTTGAAGCAAAAGAACTCCAGCATGATATCTTTGTAGACGGAGAGCTTGTGTATGAAACAGAAGAACTTCAGGAAATTCAGCAGTACGTAAAAGATAATTTAGAGCTGCTTTGGGATGAATATAAGCGCACGCGCAATCCTGAAGAATATCCAGTAGATTTAAGCGAAAAATGTTGGGAAAATAAAACGCGTCAAATTGCGTACGTAAAACAAAAAGTAGCAGAAGCCCTAAATAAAAAATAGTAGGGAGCTGGAGACATGTCAGATACGCTTGCTTATTTTCAACAGCTAAACCCTGATAAAAAAATAGATAAGCTTTTAGAAAAAGGAGCGAAAATTGGTATTTATGGTTCTTCTTTTGATCCGGTTACCAATGTTCATCTTTGGACGGCATCAACGGTTGCGCATCGAAAGAAGCTAGATGCTATTATCTTTTTGCCTTCATCGCACAAACGAACAGATAAAAAGCTCCAGACGTTGGATGAGCACCGTGTAAATATGGTTAGCTTAGCGATTAAAGATAACCCCAAATTTTTGCTCGATACGTATGAGCTAGACGTATTGCCGGGCTATCATTACACATACTACACTATGGAGCACTTTAAAAAATTGCTTCCACACGCTGATTTATTTTTTATTATGGGAGCCGACTTACTGCAAGATATTGGTGAAGGCAAGTGGAAGAAAGCAGATGAACTTATTAGTAAAAACCAGTTTATCATCATGGCAAGAGAGGGAATAGACATGTTGAAAGCTATTAGTCATTCTCCTTTGCTTCGAAATTATGACGACGGCCGGTTTCAGCTTCTTGATAAAGGGCTGGCGATGGAAATCAGCTCTACTTATATTCGTCAAGAATTTGCCCGGGGCGGAGAACCAAGATATTTAATGCCTGATCTCTGTTATTTTTATAGTAAAAAACATGGACTGTATCAGTAAGAAATCTACATATAATGGAAGGAGAGCATGTATCATGTCAGACATGCAAGAAAAAATAAGAAAAGAGCTACATGTGAAATCTGAAATTGATCCAGCACAAGAAATTCGTGCCCGCGTTGATTTTCTGAAAAGCTACCTAAAGTCAGCAAATGCAAAAGGCTTTGTATTAGGTATAAGCGGTGGGCAGGACTCTAGCTTAGCTGGACGATTAGCACAGATTGCTGTAGACGAATTGCGAAAAGAAGAATATGAAGCAAAATTTGTAGCCGTTCGCTTGCCCCATGGCACGCAGCATGATGAAGCGGATGCGAAGGCGTCACTAGAATTTATTAAACCTAATGAAACATATACGTTTAATATTAAAAACACGGTGGAAGCATTTGAAAGTTCGTTTACAGGTGCGACAGATATAGCGCTGTCTGATTTTCATAAAGGAAATGTCAAAGCACGTACGCGTATGATTGTACAGTATGCAATCGGAGGAGAAAACGGCCTTTTAGTTATCGGAACCGATCATGCAGCAGAAGCAGTAACAGGCTTTTTTACGAAATACGGAGATGGCGGAGCAGACGTGCTGCCTCTAACGGGACTAACAAAACGTCAAGGAAAAGCATTGCTAAAAGAATTAGGTGCAGATAAACGATTGTATGAAAAAGTACCAACAGCTGACTTGTTAGATAATAGTCCTGGTCAATCTGATGAAACGGAACTAGGAATTTCTTATGATGAACTAGACGATTATTTGGAAGGAAAAGAAGTATCACAAGAAGCCGCTGAAAAAATTGAACAGCGCTATCGTATTACGGAACATAAACGTCAGTTACCGGCTAGCATGTTTGATGAATGGTGGAAATGAGAGAAATGCCCATATTAGGTATATCTAATATGGGCATTATTTTGACTGATTTCTTTCATAAAACAAAAAAGAGGCGGAAAAAGTGTAATTTAACAAATTGTTTTCTCATACACACTTTGTTATTCTTACGCACTTTGGTATAATGAAGTGCTTTTAATATTATTGAGGAGGAACATTTTTTATGGCAGTTGAAGTAGGTAGCAAGGTACAAGGTAAAGTAACAGGTATTACTAATTTTGGAGCATTTGTAGAATTACCTGGAGGTCAAACTGGGCTTGTACATATTAGTGAGGTAGCTGACAGCTATGTAAAAGACATTAATGACCATCTTAAAGTTGGTCAAGAGATTGAAGTGAAAGTCGTTAATGAGAAAGACGGAAAAATTGGATTATCGATTAAAAAAGCAATAGATAAACCTGAAAGACCCTCATCTTCTTATTCACAACGCCCGCCACGTCAGGCAAGAAATAATGATAATCGTTCTAAAAGCAACTTCCAACCAAAGGAAAACTTCGAACAAAAAATGGCGCGTTTCTTAAAAGATAGTGAAGATAATTTATCTACACTAAAACGCAGCACTGAATCAAAACGAGGTGGCAGAGGCGGAAGACGCGGATAAATCCCTTCCACTTTAACTACTTTATTATATAGCTGAAGCAAGCCAATAAAAATTGGCTTGCTTCTTTTTTGTAATAGCTTAAGTACATGCGCTAGAAGAGTAAAGAGAAGGTTAGGTACTACTTGGTTGTAAAGTAGATGCCAATAGTGACAAGTGATGAGAGAAGATCAAGGATGAGTAGGATGAAATTTAAATCTATCATAATCATGCCTCCCTTTGTGCGAGCGTTGACGTTAGTATCTGCAAGATCTCATTTTATTATTCGTAATTTTTTAAAATTTCATTTAATTAAGTGCGATATTTTATATTAAATTAAACTATGTTCTAAATAATAAGTTATAAAATAAAAAGCGCTTATAAGAACAATTTTCTTAAAATAATAAAAAAACCTTATAAGTAAGCAAAGGAAAAGTAGGAATGAGTCCCTGATAAAAATAGCTAAATTAACAGAAATTCGTCAGTATTCTTATATATTCATCTAATCTCTTCATAATTTTAGGAATAAAAAAGTTACAGAAAGACGAGAAACAGACAAAATTCTTTATTTTTTGAGCATTAGTGCTTAATTTGCACGAATATATAAAATGATTCCATAGACTCAAGGATTTTATAGTAATATATAGAACTTCCATACTATTCTAGTTTTTAACTCACTAGCTAAGCGAAAGATGCGTATGTTCTGGGGATGAAGGCATACATAGTAGCACGAAGTATAGAGAGAAATGGAGAGGGAAAACAAAATGAAAAAAGTATCAATTCGGTCTGTATTAAGTACAGTAGCATTTTCGGTTGCTTTATCTTCTTTTGCAATGGGAGCATCCGCCAACGGAAATTCAAAACCAGCGCTTGAACCGTCTTTAGTTAAAATTCAAGGAGACTATAACTTAAAGTCGGCTAAAAAAGTAAAAGTTATTGTGGAGTTAAATGAAGAGTCTGTAGCGGAAGCAAAGAAAAAAGGAGTAGCGCAAAGTAAAGGAAAGATTAAAAAAGCGCGTGACGAAGTGAAAAAAGAGCTTTCAAAAGCTTCTAAAACTTCAAAAGTAAAGCGTGAATATGACCAAGTGTTTTCCGGGTTTTCAGCGGAACTTCCGGCTAATGACCTTGAAAAAGTAGCAAGTTTGCCCGGAGTAAAAGCTATTTACCCAAGCGTTGAATATCATACAACAGAAGTGAAATCGAAAGAAGTGAGCGCGGAAGAATACGGTTCTGAAATGGATAAAAGCATTTACTATGTGGGAGCAGATCAAGCGTGGAAATCAGGGTATACAGGTAAAAATATGACCGTAGCCGTTATCGATACAGGCGTTGATTACGACCACCCGGATTTAAAGTCAGCGTTTGAGAAATATAAAGGATGGGATTTTGTAGATGATGACAAAGATCCTCAAGAAACGCCTGCTGGAGATCCAAAAGGCGAAGCAACAACGCACGGAACGCACGTAGCAGGAACAATTGCAGCGGACGGGAAAATTAAAGGGGTAGCTCCTGATGCTCATTTACTTGCTTATCGTGTACTAGGGCCAGGAGGAACAGGTACAACAGAAGACGTGATCGCCGGTATTGACCGTGCGGTAGAAGACGGAGCGGATGTAATGAACCTGTCGCTTGGAGATACGATTAATAATCCGGACTTGGCAACGAGTATTGCATTAGATTGGGCAATGGAAGAAGGAGTAGTTGCCGTTACGTCAAATGGAAACAGTGGACCAGCTAACTGGACAGTAGGGTCTCCGGGAACATCTCGTGAAGCTATTTCAGTTGGTGCAACTCAGCTTCCTTACAATTTGTATAAAACGACATTAACTGTGGATAACGCAAGCTATGCTTCAGCTGAAGTAATGGGCTTTCCAAATGACGAGGCATTACTAGATGCAAGTGGTAAAAAGTATGAATTTGTACCTGTCGGACTCGGAAAACCAGAAGACTTTGAAGGAAAGGATGTAAAAGGAAAAGTAGCGGTTATTTCTCGCGGCGACATTGCGTTTGTAGACAAAGTTGACAATGCGAAAAAAGCCGGTGCTGTGGCAACGGTGATTTACAACAACGTAGAAGGGACAATCCCTGATATTCCAGGCACATCTCTGCCAAGTATTCGCCTATCAAAAGCTGATGGACAAGCTTTGGCAGCTTCTTTAGCAAAAGGATCCGTTACGGGCTCTTTTACTGCAACATTTGATCAGACAGTTGATGAAACAATGGCTGACTTTTCATCTCGCGGACCGGTTGTTGATACATGGATGATTAAGCCGGACATTTCGGCACCTGGAGTCGATATCATCAGCACAGTGCCAACCAATGATCCAAGCAACCCTCATGGATATGGATCAAAGCAAGGAACAAGTATGGCAGCACCCCACGTAGCAGGAGCAGCAGCGTTAATTTTACAGGCGCATCCAAATTATAAAGTAGAAGATGTAAAAGCATCTTTAATGAATACAACGGAACTGCTTCGTGACCGCAACGGGCTGGTTTATCCTCATAATACGCAAGGTGCAGGAAGCATGCGCGTAGTAGATGCAATTAAAGCAAAAACGCTTATTACACCAGGAAGTCACTCGTACGGTGTCTTTTATAAAGATAAAGGGAAACAAGTAGAAAAACAAAGCTTTAAGATTAAAAATCTATCAAATCACAGTCAAAAATACTCGGTCAAAGTAAAATTTAAGAAAAGCCATCAGGCAATTGACGTTAAATCAACAAACGATTTAGTTGTTAATGCAGGAAAAACGCAAAAAGTAAACCTGAATGTAAAAGTAGATGCAGGAAAATTATCTCCTGGCTATTACGAAGGGACAATTACCGTAAGTAACAATAAAGAAACGTACGATGTTCCAACCATCTTATTTGTAAAAGAGCCGGATTATCCTCGCGTTACTTCTGCGTATGTAGATGTACTTGGAAATGGATCATTTGAATACGGCAGTTATTTACCAGGCGGAGCAGAGAAGCTTAGCTATTACGTTTACGATGCAACGCTAGAAAAAGGGGAATTGTTAAGTTCGTATACGAATGTAGGAAAAGGATTCTCTAGCGCAACGTGGGACGGAAAGATTAATGGTGAAGCTCTTCCAGCGGGAACGTATTATTTATACGCAGAAGCAGTAAAAGCAGGTCAGACGACCGGTTCTTTAGGAGAATTCGAAATTAAATAAATAAAAAAAAAGAGTGCCAGTCTAACTGACACTCTTTTTTTATTGAGCCGTATATCCACCATCGATTACAGCAGCTTGGCCGGTTACGCCTTTTGCTAAATCACTTGCTAAAAACATGGCATAATCTGCAATTTCATCGACAGCAAGCAAGCGCTTTTGAGGAACAAGAGGATAAATGACTTCTTCTAGTACTTTTTCAAGCGCTACATTTCGCGTACGTGCCAAATCTTTTAATTGATTTTGAACAAGCGGCGTATCAACATAACCAGGGCAAATCGCATTTACCGTAATGCCGTGCTCTGCACCTTCAAGAGCAGCCACTTTCGTTAAGCCAATTACGCCGTGCTTAGCGCTATTGTACGCTGCTTTTCCTGAGAAACCAATCAAACCGTTAATGGAAGACATGTTCAAAATGCGGCCGAATTTTTGCTTTTTCATAATAGGAAACGCATGCTTAGTCGCAACAAAAGGTGCAACAAGCATAATTTTCGTTAAAAGTTCAAATTTTTCAGTAGGAAATTCTTCGAGAGGGGAAACAAATTGCATGCCAGCATTGTTAATTAATACATCAAGGCGGCCATATGTTTCAACCGTTTGAGCAATCATTTGTTCAATATCACTTTCCTTTGTCACATCTGCTTTAATGCCTAATGCTTCGTAGCCTTTTGTCTTCAATTTATCTGCTGCTTTCTTAACGCCATCTTCATTTAAGTCAGTTAAGACAACAGTCGCTCCGTCTTCAGCAAAGCGCTCACCAATTTGATAACCAATACCCTGAGCTGCACCTGTAATTAACACAATTTTGTTTTCAACCATCGTTTTTTCCCCCTTATATGTAGAAAATATAAAATCGCTTACTTTTCCATTTTATCAAAAATTATCTTAATTTAGCGAGTTTTTTAACTATACTTCACGCGAAAAGAATGGGTGTGGGAAGGGGTGTTTACTATCTTTACTTCCACATTGCTAACAGAAGCGAACGGTGAGGGACCTTTTTTTATTTCTTCAATAAATTTTTGGATGTTGCTTTCTTCACCTTCAGCATCAATTTCGACTTTTTGATCGTCTCGATTTCGTACCCATCCGTTAATGGAGCATTCCATTGCTTTTAGCTGCGTGTAGTGACGGAACCCAACTCCTTGAACGCGTCCGTCCACAATCATATGCACATGTTTTTTCACCGTTTTCACCTCACAGGCAATTTTCCCTTTTTTATAAAAAAGAAAACAACTACAATCTTACTTTTCACTGTATAATAGAAAAAGACATTGTAAGACTTTAACAGTTTTGATGTAGATTAAATAAGAAAGAAGGGTTATGAATGCAAGCAGCAGCACGAACGCAGCAAGCGCAGCCGGCGACGATTTATCGTATTTTATTTGCTATTAGTTTAGGCCATTTCCTAAATGATTGTATGCAGTCCGTTATACCGGCACTTTTTCCTGTCCTTGAAAAATCGATGAATTTAAACTACACGCAAATCGGCTGGATTGCCTTTGCTTTAAACATGACGTCATCGATTATGCAGCCGGTGTTCGGCGTATTTGCCGATAAGCGTCCCTCGCCATTTTTATTGCCAATTGCAATGTGTTTAAGCATGATTGGTATGGTTGGGCTCGCTTTAGCGCCAAATTTTTATTTTGTGATTATATCTGTCTTATTTGTAGGATTCGGCTCAGCTATTTTTCACCCCGAAGGTTCTCGCGTAGCGTATATGGCAGCAGGGGGAAAACGGGGGCTGGCGCAGTCTATTTATCAAGTTGGCGGAAATACAGGACAGTCGATGGCTCCGCTATTTACGGCATTTATCTTTATCGGATTTGGTCAGTTTGGAACGATTTGGTTTACGTTAATTGCAGGTATCGGCGTAGTGGTTTTGTATAGCGTCTCTAAATGGTATAAATCGGAGTTAGCTACTCGTCAACGCTTAAAGAAAAAGCAGTCAGATGCTTCATTTACGATGAACAAGCAAATTATTTTTGCAGTTGGACTTTTAATTTTTCTAGTTTTTGCACGTTCATGGTACGGAGCAGGCATCCTTAATTTCTTTCAGTTTTATATCATTGAAAAATTTAATTTGCCTATCAAAAGCGCTCAGCTTTACGTTTTTTTATTTATGATTGCAGGGGTGTTTGGAACATTCTTTGGAGGTCCGCTTGCCGATCGTTTCGGAAAACGAAATATTCTATTGTTTTCTATGTTAGGTTCAGTACCGTTTACTTTATTACTGCCTCATGTTTCTCTAGGAGTGGCAGCACCTCTTTTAGTACTAATCGGCTTTATTCTTCAGTCAAGTTTCAGCGTCACGGTCGTCTATGCTCAGGAGCTGATGCCAGGAAAAATCGGCTTGGTTTCCGGCTTAATTGTAGGTCTTGCTTTTGGAATGGGAGCTTTAGGAGCTGTTGTATTCGGTAAATTAGCCGACGTCTTCAGCCTTCAGTTTATTATGCTGTTTTGCAGCTATCTTCCAATTCTAGGGCTGCTAACATGGCTGTTACCGAGCGATAAGCGTGTGAAAGAAATGCACGAAGCAAAATAAGAAAAAGAAAAA
Organism: Priestia sp. YIM B13486; assembly: GCF_042787865.1. Lineage (NCBI taxonomy): Bacteria > Bacillati > Bacillota > Bacilli > Caryophanales > Bacillaceae > Priestia > Priestia sp. YIM B13486. The sequence continues at coordinate 444,203 of NZ_JBHZOZ010000002.1, forward strand.
GCAAACGCGCCTTAGCGTTTGCTTTTTCTATGAGCGTGAAGCAAATTTCAAGACGGATTCATATTTTTCTCCTACAATAGAGACAATAGAAATTGAAAATCGAAAGGAAGAATCACCTATGATTAAGCTAAGCGTATTGGATCAGTCTCCTGTTTCAAGCGGATCAACACCAAAGGAAGCGTTGAAACGCACGGTAGAGCTGGCTAAATTAACGGAAGAGTTGGGCTACCATCGCTTTTGGGTAGCGGAACATCATAATACGAATGGTCTTGCGGGTTCATCTCCGACACTATTAATGACGCACTTAGCTTCTCAAACGAGCCGAATCCGCATTGGATCTGGAGGAGTCCTTCTTCCTCAATACAGTCCGTATAAAGTAGCAGAAGATGCTCAGCTGCTTGAAAATCTGTTTCCGAATCGAATTGACTTAGGTCTTGGACGGTCACCTGGAGGTGATGCGCTTACCCGGCTAGCGCTGACAGATGGAGTTCGTAAAAGCCTCAATGAATTCCCTCGGCAAATTCAAGCGTTAAAAGGACATCTTGAGCATAATTTGCCGTCGGATCATCCGTATTACGGCGTGACGGCTTATCCGCTGAGCGAAACAAAGCCAGAACTGTGGCATCTTGGTATTAATAAAAGAGGAGCGAGATCAGCTGCTGAATTGGGCATCTCTTTTACGTTTGGACACTTTATTTATTCAGTTGGAGGACAAGAAGCCATTCGTCATTATAAACAAGAATTTATCCCTTCTTCGTATCAATCAACGCCTAAAACCAACGTATGCGTATTTGTAGTATGTGCAGAAACAACAGAAGAAGCTGAGGAACACGCTAAAACGTTAGATGATTGGCTGTTGAAAGTAGCTAAAGGCGGAGATACAACGGTTTCATCGATAGAGGAAGTGCGCAATCGTTCTTATTCAGAAGAAGAGCTCAAAAAAATAAGCACCAATCGTCCTCGTATGATCGTAGGAAATCCAGCTGAAGTAAAACAAGGATTAACTCAGCTGCAGCAAAAATATGATAACGACGAATTTTTAATTATTACAAATATCCATGATTATGAAGCAAAAAAGAAGTCTTATGAACTGCTTGCAGAGCTATTTCCTCAACCCTCATTTTTTTAAGAAAAAGATGGGGTTTGTGAGTAAGCTATTGATATGAGAGGAGGGGAAGAGTGGGTAATAGGCGTTTGCCCCATTTTTGCCCCACTAATTACTTAAATAACGATCTAGCTTAGTAATGTTTTCAGATTCATATTTTTTTGTAATATGAAGATATACATCAGCTGTCATTTTAATGTTAGTATGTCCCAGCCGATCGCTTACGAATTTAATGTCAGCTCCGCTCTCTAATAACATAATTGCATGAGTATGTCGTAAACCATGAGGGCTTATGTGATGCAGTTTAGCTTTGTTAGTAATAGCCTTCATAATGTTAAACCAATCGATAAGAATCTCTATTTCACCTCCTTTAAGTAACTTGTGTTTAACATTAGTTATTTTTATGTATATGGATAACCCCCATTGATGCTATAGAATATTTCAACTGAAGCAGGTTGAGCCATTAATACTTTCTTTATTGCGTATGATACCTCAGATTGTTTTACGTCTCTTTTAAGATTCGATATACTGACTTTTTCAGACTTTTCAGTGCTACTGTAAATAATCTTAGTTGCTCCGTTACTAAAAATTTTGATTGTATTCGTATCCTCACTTTGGTGTTTAAAAAAAGAAACGAACGTTTTTCTTCCTGCAGTTACATCTTTAAATCTCAAGTAAATCACCTCTATTAGGAATGTATGTTCTGTTTTAAGGTAAAGTTAATCCTTAATTTACTCGTGAAAGAGTAAGTTTAGAGGATAGTGGTTTAGAAGTTTAGCTTTTTAATAAAGCGCGGAATAAAGATTATACATCCTATTAATTAGATTCAGAGTTAAGCGGTAATTTTTCTATAATTAGCGGATCAAAGCCTATTAAGTAACCATCGTAAAAAGTGCAAACACCATATTTTTCTTTATACCAATCTAATGCTTCTTGTAAAAAATTTTCTGTTACATTTAAAAAAGAAGCAGTTTCATATCGGTTTGTACAATTATTACGAAAAGCTTCAATAAGACGAGACAAAAATAATATTTCGTTGTAGCCCCAGCGGCGAGCTAACTTTTCCTGCTTTCGGTTATAGTAGAATTATATCAACAAAACCATATGAGGAAATGGTGGAATTATATAAAAATAAGAATGTAAAGACAACTTTCTTAAAACTATTTCAGTACGGAAATTCTCCAATTATCATGGATTGTAAAATGTCGATTAGATTTAAAGTCCAGAACAATGATGATAGAGTACATAATTTAGACATGAACATACCTATAAAACTTTGATGAACGAACAGATGAAACGTGAAATAGACCATATAAAAAACGTGGAGTCCTATGTTGCAATGAATGACAAAGAGGAACAAAAAGAATTATTTAAACAGGAAATTACATCTGCTAAATGGACTTATCCTAATAAAATTGAAAAAGTAGTGTCTTAAGAAAAAGTATTCTAATAGTTGGATGTTTTTTTATTTATTATGATGAAATGACGACAAATTGTTTACTTAAGTAACATAAATAAAAAAAGAACAGTAAGTGTTGTATTACTTGCTGTTCAATATCACCAAAACAATTGACCATCAGGTGAAAATGATGATGTGATGAAGGCGTTAAAAGTGTGGGGTATATAAATATGTAGCAATTATGATATTGTTACTCTTTAATCTAATACGTTATCTAATAAATATAAGTAATAAATTTTTGGTAATTTCATTATTTTTTTGGTGGAATAGGTATATGTCTATGCCTTATTACTGATTTTACATAGTCTAGACTGTAACCTATTTGAAGGAGAGATAATATGGATAACATAAGACAAGGTTTAGATAGACATGGAGGCATGGGCGGATTCCCTGGTATGGGCGGATTCCCTGGTATGGGCGGATTCCCTGGTATGGGCGGATCACCTGGTATGGGCGGATTCCCTGGTATGGGCGGATCACCAGGCATGGGCGGATTCCCTGGTATGGGCGGATCACCAGGCATGGGCGGATTCCCTGGTATGGGCGGATTCCCTGGTATGGGCGGATCACCAGGCATGGGCGGATTCCCTGGTATGGGCGGATCACCAGGCATGGGCGGATTCCC